>NZ_JBEZCZ010000039.1:0-71270 GCF_040647875.1 Micromonospora sp. NPDC049230 | reverse complement strand
GAACTCTCGGGGGTAGGGCTTGGGCACAGCGACATCCTTCCAGCCCGCCCACAGGGCAAGCCATCTCAGGTGTCACCTATCGGTGCAGCAGACCCCTACGCACGCTTGAGCAGCATGCTCTCATCTGGCTGGGGAAACGCGCCCAAATGCCATCTCCCGGCCACGACGGATGCCATCCCCCGCATAATCGACGATCCCCGCAGCGAGCCACGGCGACGTCGATGAGCGGCTCGCCCCGTGCCCACAGCGGGTCAGGCAGACCCATGGCGTCGCGTACCACGATTCATCACTACATACGTCGCACCTGCTCTTTCCGTCCTACAACTACTTACCCACCGATTGGATATAGGCCGCGAACACCCGACTGCCCACCTCATTGTTGAGTCGGCCCACGAGGGCGGCGACTATACGGCTCGTGCCTTCTGGCCCAATCGAGTCAAGGAGGCCCCGACTCAAGATGTCGACGAGCAGCTCCAGGGCATCTGCGTCCGGGTAGTGGTGATCGCGGAGGTTTTCGGCGACCGTGATGATCAATTCGGTAACGCATCCTGCTCCCTCAGGCAGGTCAGGACCGGCGACGGCGCCGCCGCGGGCTGCGGTGAAGAATGGGTCGGTGAAGAAAATGACCCAGGCCAGGAGCGCTGAGACGGCCTTCGGTCGTGCCGGCGGGATGGTGGCCATCGCGAGTCCATTGGCTGCCAGGTGAGCCCAGTTCGCGGTCTGTTGGGGGTCCATGTCGTGGGGGCGGCGGCGGATGAGCGAGCGGAACTCGTTGAAGGCCTTGGGGATGTCGCGCCATGCGGCGGGTCGGGAGATGGCAAGAGCGAATGAGCTGTCGACGTTCCACTCGGCGTTCTTCGCAAGGCCGTGCCAGGGCTCGTCGATGGGCATGTCGACGACCCTGTTCTCACGGAATGACGCGACCACAGCAGTAAAGCCGTCCTCGTCGGCGAACGCTCGGACGAGGTCGAGTGTCCCGAATGCGGGGACGCCCATCGCGCGGGCGAAGCGTCGCATTACGACGTCGTCGACCCAAATGGGGACGCCGAGTTCTTGGGCGACGGTGATGGCGCTGAGCCAGCGGTCGCGGCGGGTGGTATCGGCGACGGGTGCGACTTGGAGGCCTTGGACGTCGACCCAGACCTGTTCGGCTGCGTCGGCGTGCGCTTGTGCTTCTCCGGCCGTGGTTTTGCTGATGACGGGGCGCTGTTGACGGGTGTCCCAACCAAGGGTGGCGGTGGACCTCATGGCGAGGCTGCTACGGGCGCGGGCGATGTCCTCGCGAACGGGGGCTGGGACGATGACGGAGTCCAGGTGGGCGGCGAGCTTCTTGAACGGGTGTCCGGTCCACGGTGCGACGACGAGGGCGGTGGTGTCGACGACGACGCGGCGTCCCAGGGCCTCCCGTGCTGTTTGTTCGCCCCGGTCGTCGTCATCGACCGCCATGATGTAACCGAGGTCGCGTCGGATGAGGCTTTCGGTGCAGGTTCGTCCTGCGGCTTCGGTGAGGGCGGCGAGGGGGAACCGGCCGGCACGTACTTCGCGTGAGAGCTCCTCGAGGGCCTGTTGGCGGGCGTCGCCGCTGCGGAGGAACTCGATGAGGGGGTCGAGGTTGTCGTCTTCAACCTTAATCTGGGTAATGGAGGCGTTCTCTCCATGCCGCTCGAAGTACTTCTCGGCGTAGTCGCGAAAGTCGGCGATTTGTACGTCGGTGAGGGCGGCGTTCGGTGCCATGAGGACGACCGACATCGCAGCAGCGGCGATCTGCTCGTCGTCGGCCCAATCGGCGGCGGCGCGCATGAACATCGCGTAGACCTTGGGATCGCCGAGGTCAGCGACCGTCGGTCCGGTGTCTGCATCACTGCGTGAGCGCTGCTCGTCGAGGGCCGAGCGGAGGGTCGCGAGGAATAGTTGAGCCTTCTCGCGCTCGTTGAAGCTCACGGCTGGTGCACCGAGGAGCACGGTCAGTGCCTTATCGAATCTCTGCAGGAAGAACAGAGCCTCAGCCAGCCGCCAATACTCGACCTCGGGAACCGGGAGGCTGATGGCAGCGGATTCCTGGATGACCTGCTGGGTGCGGGTCGTGACGTCGTGCCACTCGTTCTCGCTGCGGGCAATCTGCTGGAGAGCACGCAGCGCCTTCAGGCGCACGGGCTTGGCGTCGTCGCGGCCGAGGAGGTTGAGCGCGATGTCGCGGCCGGTTTCCGTGAGCCCGTTGCCCATGGCGATCTCTAGGGCCTCGGTCGCGAGAGGGATGTCTCCGCGGCGCATGCCTTCATCGAACACCAGCTGGGCTGCCTCTTCGGGACGGCCGCTGGCGATGAACGCATCGGCGTGGGCCTCCAGCGCGAGCTCGTTGCGCTCCAGCCCTCGGACGTATCGCAGAGCCGCTTCCGGGTCGCCTTGGCTGAGTTGAACCCGGGCGCGCATCACGTCCGCGAGGTCACGGTCGAGCTGCCCGAGGCTGTCGATGTGACGCATGACCGTGGCCTGCTCAGCCTCCTTGAGCGAGTTGAACCTGCGGGAGAGCGCCATCAGAGCCTGGAAGCCGCTGTGGTGTTTGCCCGCGGACTGCTCCAGTGCAGCGAACAGCGCGTCCTTGGCCTCGTTCGCCATCTGCGGGCGGCCGCTGAGCACCGCAGCGCGCAGCAGCTGACCCTCGACACGATCGGGATTCTTCGCGGCGAGCTCGAGCGCAAGCTCGTCGTTCCCCATGGCCCGCGCGACGAAGGCACCGAGGCGTACGACCTCCGGGTGCTTGGCTTCGCGCTGCAATGCGACCCCGTCGGGTGCGGGAAGGAGCAGCCGTAGGGCACCCGCGAAGTCGCCCTGGATAGACCGGGCACGGGCTGCGACCGCCAACGCGCTCCCCGACGAGCCGTCCCATTCCCGTAGGACATCTCGGACCTGCAGCGCGTCAGTCTCCACGACCCTGGCCCGCTTGGAGATCTCGTCCTCGACGTCGGCTGAGGTCCGGCCGGACATCGAGACGAGCACGCCCAGCATCGTCTGTGCCTGGATTAGCCGTGTCCCTTCGGCGTTCGGGCGCAGGGCTACCGCCCACTGCGCGAGCCGCAGGCCGTCGTCGGCCAGGTCCCGGGTCACCGGGTTGCCGCGCGGTCTGCGCGCGGCGACACCAGACTGGACACCGAGCTGGTCTGCCGCGCCGGGCGCCAGCATCATCTGCGCGAGTTGCCGCAGCATCGCGGCCGCCATCACGTCTCGCACCGCCGGGTCGAGGTCGACCTCCGGGACAGGTTCCTCGGGCGCCCCCAGGACGCCGGAGGGATCGGTGAGACCGAGTGAGGCGATGGCTGCCTCCGCGCGCGCCTTGGTCTTGGCGAGGTCGCCATCAATGACCGCGCGGTAGAACGCAATGACGCCGCCGAACCGGGCGACGACATCGCCGTCGAAGTCGTCCATGGCTTCGGGGCCAGGCTTGTCGTTGTCGTTGTCGAGGTCGTCCTCGTCGGGGTCCTTCCCGATGCGTTCGAGTCGCGCGGTGACGGTGAAGTAGGCGCTCGCGTCGATGTTGCCGGTAAGTTTCGCGGCCGCCGCTGCCTGCTCGAACCCGCGCCATGCGACCTTCGAGCCGGCGATCGACGCAAGCGAGGAGACGAGTGCCCATCCGTCACCGGTATCGTCCTCACGCAGCCAGGCCGGCGGCCGATGCAGCGCCCGACTCAGCCACGTCGCTGCCGTTACGCCGTCGCGCCGCATTTCGGCGAGGGCGTCTTTCGCCCGCTGCGCTCGGGCTGGAGATCGACGCTCGAGGCGGTCCATCCACATTTGGACGGCGCCAGGCAGTGTGACCGCGACAGACCCCCCGTGGGGACCAGGCAGCTCAGCGGGCGGTGTTGGCCCGCCGCGCTTGAAGTCGTCTGGGTGAGCGAAGACAAGGACGTCACGCAGCAAGCTAGCGGCGTTCCCGGCAGCCTGCGGCTGTAGGTCGTCATTCCCCGCCTCGGCCTTGTCACCGACGAAGTCAGAAAGGCCGCGGACGGCGAGGACGGGAAGGTCGTGAATATCGGAACCGGCAGCGAGGCCAAACGATTCCATGTCCAGTGCAGCTGCGTCCTGAAACCGGGAACGGATCTCCCGCATTATGGGGCCGTCGGGGTCAGCCTGTACGGCCTCGACGGACACGATAGGCGCAACGTAGGCGTGCGCCTGGTTGGCGTTGTAGTGCTGGCTGCGAGCAGATGGTGTCCACTTGCTGTCGGCGATGCACGCGTTGACGAGAGCAACCAGCGGCGCAGGCACAACGTACGTCTTGTCCCGGCCCAGGAGCTTAGAGCCGGACTCGGTCGGCACCTGTTTGCCGACGTAAGGATTGTGAATCCTACTCCCGACCACCACGTCAAGGTGGCTGTGCTCTGCTGGCCTCAAACCGGCGGCTGTGCCGACGAACGCGACGAGGTTCGCATGCAGGTCGCGTGCGGCGAGCCCGACGAGTGCTGCCGACGTCGCGTTTCCCATCCCGGCGCGAGCCAGGTAGATCGTCCAGTTGATATGGTCGCCGGGGACCTCGCCGCGCACCATCCAGATGTCGCTCGTCCGGACCCGTTCGACGTTCACGAGCCGGTTGAGGACCTCGGTGTGCTCCAGCTCGACCGCGGTGACCACGAACGCTACCCGCTTCTGCGGCGAGCCTTCCATTTCTTTGAGCTCAGCGACGTCTGCGGTTGTGGTCCACCGGGTCGCCCGCCCTGCCTTGGTCGACTGAACAAGATTGCGGCTCTGTAGCGCTTTGAGCAACCTGTTCGCGGTGTTGGGCGCGACACCGGCAATCTCAGCCACCTGCCGGCCGCTCAGCGGTTCGGCCGATCGCCGCAGCATCCGGAGGATGTCAAGTTCGAGTCGGGTCGTCACGCCACGAGTCTTACATCTGCATATGGCATGTGCAAGTGCGTCCTTGTATTGCACATGTCTTGCGCGGAGGATCTACTGCCCCCGTTCAGTTACCTATACCGACTACATGCCGGCGCCGCGCCGACGGGGCACGACGGATGCGGTTGCTTCGGCGGCGGCGTGTGAGAGTTCGGGTAGGACGGAGCCGTAGAACTTGGCGGTGAAGTGTGGGCTTGAGTGGCGGAGCCGGTTGGAGATGACCTTCATCTGGATACCGGCAGCGAGGCCCATGGTGGCGGCGCCGTGGCGGAGGTCGTGGAGCCGGATGGGTGGTAGTCCGGCTTGCTCGGCGAGGTGGTGGAAGTGGTCGGTGACGTCGGCGGGGTGGAGCCGTTCACCGGTCGGGGTGGTGAAGACCAGTCCGGTCTTGGTCCAGGTGGCACCCGCAGCGAGGCGTTCGCGGTGTTGCCGGGCGCGGTGGGCGCGCAGGACCGCGACGGTCTCGGTGTCGAGGGCAACGGCGGCTTCGCTGTCGGTGGTTTTGGGTGTGTCGATGGCGGTGGCCCAACCGTGTTGGACGAGTTGCCAACGGACGGTGAGGGTGTGGGCGTCGAGGCCGAGGTCGTCCCAATGCAGGCCGCAGGCCTCGCCTCGGCGCAGGCCGGTGAAGGTGATCAGGTGGTAGAGGGCATAAAGCCGGTCGCCGGCGTCGTGAGCGTGGTCGAGGAACCTGCCGGTGTGCTCGGGGGTCCAGATCATGACGGAGCTGGGGGTCTTGCCGGTGTCGCGCCAGGTGCGGATGCGTTGGTCGGTCCAGATGGTGGGCTTGGGTGGTCGGGCTGTGGGTAGTTCGACCATGAGGGCGGGGTTGGTGTCGATGTAGCGGTGGCGGCGCATCGCGTCGTTGAGGGCCTTGCGCAGGGTGGCGTGGATGATGTGCAGGGTTCTGGGGCCGACGATCCGCTGGTTTTTGACCTGGTCGCATTTGGCGGGGTCGCGGCTGGCGCGCAGGGTGGCGATGGTCGTGTTGCGTTCGGCGATGGCGTCGTACATGGCGTCGATGTGGCCAGGGCGGAGCCGGTCGATGCGCAGGTGGCCAAGGTGCGGGATCAGGTACAGCCGTATGTGGCCTTCGTAGGAGCGCAAGGTGCCTGCCTTGATGTTCTTGCGTCCTGCGAGCCAGTCGGTCAGGTACGCCTGCATCGTGGGCAGCTCGGTCGGGGTGATGTCCAGGTGCAGCGCCCGCCGGACCTGGTCCGGGGCGGGAACCGGCGCGCCGGTCTTGACGGCGGTTTCGATCAGGTCGCCGGTTTTGACGGTGGTGTGCGCGTCGGTGGGATCGGGGACGGCGAGCGCGGCCCGGATCCGGTCCAGGACGGCGTCCGCGTCGGCCTGGGTGGCGTAGGGGCCGTGACGGAGCGGTCGGCGGGTGCCGTCGGCGCGGGCGGGGACTTCGATCTGCCAGTGCCAGTGGCCGTGGGTGCGGGACCAGCCGCCGCCGGGCCGGCGAAGCTGAGGACAGGAGCGTCCCAGTCGCCGGCCCGTGACGCTGTCGCGGCAGCCGCAGCGCTTGAAAGTGGATCCCTTCACTCATCGTCTCCTGGATGCTTCGTATGGTGCCGCCAGCGGTGCCGGGTGGAATCCGCTGGTGGCAGGGTCATCGCATCCACGCTTACCTTCGCGTCGGCATCAAGTCGCCCACTGCGATTTGCGGCGGGTTCGGGTTGGATGAGGTGGAGCAGGGCGGCGACCGGGACGATGATGCGGCTGCCGGCCCGGATCAGCGGTACAGGGAACTGGTCGGTGGCGGCGAGCCGGTACGCCTGGGATCGGCTGATCCCGAGCACCGATGCGGTGGTGGCGAGGGTGGTGGTCACGCCGAGGGCACGGATGCGCTCGATCGTCCACACCTGCCCGACGCTGGGCGCGGTGGTGTTGTCGGTCGTGGTGCGGGCTGTCTGGTCAGCGGGGTTCGTTGGGCTGTTCATGATCAGGGTTCTCCTGGTTATGAGATGGATGGCTGTGCGGTAGGAGCGGGGTAGCCCTGTCGGGGTCGACCGGCGCAGGGGTGGCTGCTCCGCCACCATCGCGCCGCTCCGGTGACAGAGGCGGTGACGTCGGGTTGGTCGGCATGACCGGGCTCACGATCAGTCCGGGTAGTGCCGACGACTCGACCTTGAGGGTCTTGAGCAGTTCGGATATTCGGGTGTTGGACACGGTGTGATCGGCTGCGCGGAGGGCTTCGGCGAGCGCTGCCCGGGTCAGTGCCTGGCCGTCTGCGGAGAGCCGGTCCCGGACCTTTCGCGCCGCTGGCAGCAGCTCGGCCACCGCGCGGGACGGCTGCGGAGACGGTCCCCGGTCCGCTCGCCGCCGCCGTTCCCGTCCGCCCCCGTGACGACGAGCATCCGATGAGCGGACGGTCCGGTTGCTGGACCGCTCCCCCGCCATGACAGCGGACCGGGCCGTCTCGTCCGGTCCGCTGTCCGGACGGGTCCATCCGGCCTCATCCGGTTGGCAGTCCACCACCGCCACGGCAGGGGCGGGCGTGACGGTGCTGGTCCGGCCGAGGGCGATCTTGACCATGACGAGGAAACCGAGCGCGGGTACGGCGGCGGTGATCCACCCGATGACCGAGGGTTCGGCCTCGACGACCTGCGCCGCCAGGGACAGAGTGACCGCACACGCCAGCACGGTCGCGGGGAACACGGTGGAGGTGTGAGCGCGTTTGCGGCGGCGTAGTTCCAGGCCGGAGGCGATGGACATCAGCTCCAGGACGATCGCGTCGGCCCAAGCCAGCCAGCCGGGTTGGCCGTGCGCAGCGGCGACGTTGTGCACGTGGGTGAAGCTGGCCGCTCCGGCTGCGCCCCCAATGGCCAGCATGATGACGACCTGGACGACGCCCTCGACGCGGCTACCCCGCACCCCCGCGTTCGAGTCAGTGGCCGGTGCCGTCGTGGCCCATCACCTCCTCGACCCAGACCGGAACAACGACCCGTCCGCCTGTCACGTGAGGCCGGACCGGATGGCGGACCGACCCGGCGTCGGACAACCATCGGGACGGGGACCGCACGTCGGCCGCGGACCGTCCCCCGCAGACGCGGGACCGGGATGTGGTCGCGCGGCTGTGGGAGCGGACGTTCGGTGCTCTCAGAGATCTGTCAGCACCGGCCGAGCTGGTCACGACAGATCCGTGACAGACGCCGGCCGTTGCTGTCCGATCCGCAGCGGAGGTACTGTCCGCCGCCGTCGTGTCGTCGCCAATCACGCGGCCTCACCCGCCCGGCTGGAGACGTCAACGACGTAACCGGCCAGATCAGCCAGCCGCAGCCGCTGCCCTTCCCCGCCGGCCACGGTCCACACCGCCTCCGCTGGGCCCAGGCCGGCCGTCGCGGCGTGGTCGCGGGCACCGGTAGCAATCGGCAACGGCAGCGGCACGTCGGCCAGCATGCGGCGTAGGTTGCGCTCCCGGGCGGCCGAGTGCAGCCAGAACAGCACCGGCCACGCGCGCCCGAGCGTGCCGAACAGCTCCTGATAGCCGTCCACCTTGCCGGTCAGGATCGACAACTGCTCGGCGCCGGTGTCGTACTCGACGAAGAACGGCACCTCGCCACCGTTCTCGACCCACCGGCCGTAGCCGTCCGGGCGGACCCGGGGCTGATACGCCCGCACCAGCCCCGGATCCTGCCGGCTGGTGAACGTTCCGGCGCGCTGGCACACCGCGTCCGGCAACCATTCCACCAAGCCGGTGCCCGGACGGGTGCGGGCGTGCCCGGCCAGGTCGGTGAAGAACCCGTTCACCCCGAGGCGGTGGGTGAGGCTGCGGGTCGAGGTCCAGCGTCGCCGCTCCACCCGGGCGTGGTCGCGCCGGGGTGGGCGTTCGTCCCAGCTGGCCGCGACGACCTCAGCGCCGAGCTGATCTATCACGTAGTGGTACGGGTACGAGCCGCCGTCGGCCCGCTGCGGCCGGAACCGGGCCACCAACCGCAGCCGGTACAGGGTCCGCAGCCGCCGCTGGCAGAAGTCCAACGACGGGAACAGGGCGTTCGCGATCTGGAACGACGTCAACACGCCGTGGTCGTACAACCAGCCCAGCAGCACACGGTCACGGCCGGTCAGCTGGGACTGGACCCGAAGGACGGGATCATCCACCGGCTACCACCTCCTTTCCGGTACGGGATGCCAGCCCCAGGGGGAGAGACCCGAGACCAGGCAGGGTCTGTCGCAGGACAAGCCGACGGAGCTGACAGCCGGGCTGGCCTGCGGTGTGAGAGGAAACAGGGGGTCGGTTCGGGGGTCCGGCTGAAGACTGACGTCAACGCTGACGCCAAACCCGACCCCCGAACGGGGATCAAGCCGGGACTCGTCACTGCCAATACCTATGGCAGTAGGTGAAGGTGTCGGCGAAAGCACGAGAACTCCTTGTTTGAGGGTGTGGATTGTGGCGTTGCTGTGTGGTCGGGTCACCGGCGCCGCCGGAGCGCAAAGGATCCGGTGAGATGCGCCCCGGCACCGCCCCTGCCGTGGTCGCCGTCGGAGGCGCACGCCTGCCGGCACGGGGCAGCAGCGAGACGAATGGCCTTGGAAGGCAGTGCGGGCGCCTCCTTCTCACCGAGCGCTGAGGTAGCCGTTGGCGGGTGAGGGCTAACCTCTGGGGTCATGTCCGCCCCTGCGTCGCGTCCATCGCTGTTCCTTGACGTGGACGGCACCCTCATCCCGTTCGGCACACCCAGGGCGGCTCAGCAGGGCAGGCCGCATGGCCAGACCCAGGGAGCGGTCCTACCGGCCGACGCCCATCCCCTGCTGCACAAGGTCGATCCAGAGCACGGCCGCCGGCTGAAGGCCCTGCCATGTGATCTGGTGTGGGCGACGACCTGGATGAGCGACGCGAACGACGTGCTCGCACCCCTGCTCGGGCTACCGACCCTGCCCGTCGTCGACTGGCCCGACTCCGACGAGGTCGGCGTCCTGCACTGGAAGACCCGTGGGCTGGTCGAGTGGGCGCAAGGACGCCCCTTCGTCTGGGTCGACGACGAGATCTCTTACGCCGATCGGCAATGGGTATCGACTCATCACCACAGCCCGGCACTGCTACATCGAGTCGACCCACGTCGCGGCCTGACCGAGCACGACTTCACAGTCATCGAGAGCTGGCTCAGCCGGGCGCGGTAGGGCGAGCTCCATGCCGTCGCAGTCGACGGGCTGTCTGGCCACTCGAAACTGATGTTGGCGAACGGTGCGCCGCAACGGCGACACCCGGTAGCCGACTGAGCTGCTCTACGGGGACAGAACGTTCGGTAACAGGTCGTCGTCGCGTCCGGTCTGGGGTAGCCCGGCCACAGTGGCGATGGCCTTGACGGCCTCGTTCAGTCCAGTGGTCTCGGGTAGGACGAGTTCGTCGGGCGAGCCCAGGACGTCATGGGCGGCGTACCAGCCGCTCATGTGCTCGGCGGTGAACTCACTGGCCTGCGGGCGGGTGAGGTGCCGGCGCAGGGTCTCGGCCAGGGACACGTCGAGATAGCAGAACAGCGACCGGCCGCGGTGGTCGTCCCGCAGGGCGGTCAGCATGCTTCGGTAGCGGCTGCTGTGCATGATGCCCTCCAGCACCACGTGATAGCCGTGGTCAAGCGCGAACCGAACGGTCTGCGCGATCAGCGCAGGCGCGATGCCGCCGGGCTTGTCCCGTTCGCGCAGCAGGATGCGGCGCAGGTAGTCCTGCTCGACCAGGGCGCAGCCCCGGCCGTGCCGGCGTCGTAGCTCGCGGGCGATGCTGCTCTTACCGGAGCCGGAGTTGCCCCGGATGCAGACGAGGATCGTGTCCGGGCTGCCAGTGGGTTCGGCGAGCACGATGCCTCCTCGGCTTCAGTCGTTGCGCACAGTGAGTTTGAGAGCGGCCAAGGTCAGTTGAGTGAGGTCAGGAAGTTGGTCCTCGCCGAGGGTGACGCCGCGCAGGTTGTCCAGCGGCGTCTTGAGGCCCTGGAGCCGGCTGCCCCGCAGGTCGGCGCCGTCGAGGTGGCAGGAGTCCAACTCCAGTCCGGCGAGGTCACATGACCGCAGCGCGACGCGCGGAAGTCGGCAGGAAGACCACGCGCCGTTGGTGAAAGTGCAGTCGGTGAACGCGACCGAGCCGGCGGCGGTGACACGCTGGAAGGTGGCGTAGTCGAAGCGGCAGCCGTCGAACAGGACGTCCTTGAGGCGTACGTCGGTGAGTCTGGTGCCGGTGAACCGGGAGCCGGTGATGGCGCAGCGTTCGATGGTGATGCCGGTCAGGGTCGCGCCGGAGAAGTCGGTGCGGGTGATCTCGCAGCCGTAGAGGCTGCCCGCTTCCCAGGTGCTCTCGCTCAGGTCCACGCCGGTGATCAGACTGCTGGAGATGCGGGCGTCCTCAAGGTGCGAGCCGTGCCACGCGGCGCCCTCGACGAGGGCCTCAGTGAGGCCGCCGTCAAGGTCCGTCGTGGTGTCGAGGTCGTCCGGTTCTAGGTCCGGCAGCAGGACCTTCATGTCGCCGATCGTGGTGGTGCGCATGTGTCCTCAACCTGTGTGGGCGCGGGGTGGGCACGCCACCCCGCGCGTCCCGTGGTGGGGCTACTTTTTCTTGTTCCAGTTGTCCCAACCGGGTCGACTGTCGAACTTACCCTTGTTATCCCAGGCGGGGCGGTTGTCGAACTTCGCCGCGTCGATCGACGCTACCGACCGCTCCGGGTCGACGCCGAGGCGAGCGAGTTGCTCGGGTGCGGCGTTGACGAGGACCGCGAGAGCGTTGGTCATGGTGCTTCTCCTTGAGGGGCGAGGTGATCTGCGGCGGCGCGGACGAGGGCCTGTCGGGTGGTCCGGCAGTATGCGGTTTCATGGGCGGTGAACGTCGCGTGCTCGAAGTAGCGGTTGCCGGCCTGGGCGCCGCGGCAGAAGTCGTAGAAGGCGCAGCGATCGGCGCAGTCGTTGAGGGCCGCAATGAACTCGGCGACGTAGCCCAGGTCGCCGGCGCCGGCAAGCATGGCGGTGATGGGCTGATGAAGGACGTTGCCGGCGATGAAGTCGCCGTATCGCGGCTCTGTGATGCCGAGCAGTTCCGGTGACAGCAGCACCACCTGCCCGTCCCAGGAGACGGTCGGGATCGGCTCGTACGGCGCGTGGTCGACGCGGCCAGCGCGGGTGGCGGCGAGATAGTCGGCCAACCGGTCCACGTCGCGGATCCGCAGCGGACTGCCGCCAACGCGACGTTCGATAAGGCGCTGCCAGAACCGGTACGCGGCGTCCTCCGACACCGGTGCCCGGTCGGCGCCCTCCTGCTCTTCGATGTTGAAGCCCACCGACCCGCAGCCGGGCAGGCCGATGAAGAAGTCGATGAGGGCTTCCGCGTGGTCGATGGTTTCCGGGGTGACTACACAGATCACCGAATACCTCAGCCCTGCCTCGGCCAGGGTCTGTATGCCACGCAGAGTGCGTGCGTCTGTTGACGTGCCGGCCCGGTCGAGGCGGTTCCGGTTCAACGCGCCCGGTCCGTCGATGCTGACCCCGACCTCGAACCCATAAGCGGTGAAGAGCTCGCACCATTGCCGGTTGATCAACGTCGCGTTCGTTTGGATCTCGTGACGCACCATCCCCGCGCGCCGAAGCTCCTCGAACGGGGCCAATAAATCACGGAACAACCCGACGGGAGTGGCGGTGGGTTCGCCCCCGTGCCACACGACGCTCACCGGATGACCGCTGTTCTGCTGGGCGATCGACCCGGCGCAAGCCTGCGCGACCGCGCCGCTCATCAGGCGGAGGGATCTCCGGTCAGGCAGGTAGCAGTAGGTGCAGTCGAGGTTGCAAAAGCTCGTCGGCTGCACGACCAGGGTGTGGAAGCTGCCGGCGACCGCCGGCTGGCCGGTGACGTTGATGAGGCCGATGCCGTTCACGTGGAAGCCTCTTCGATGCTGGCAGCCGTGGTGGTACTGACGCGATAGGCGTGGGTGTGGCGGGCAGGCCAGCCGAGGAACCGGTCGAACATGTCGGCGGCGCTGCCCGTGACGCTCGGGTTGAGCCGATGCAGGTCGTCGATCGCGTCGTGCAGACAGCCGGCCAGGTAGAGGAACAGGCTCACCGGCTCTTCCCGGTACTCGGCGAGGAGCGCGAGCTTCGCCGCGCCGCAGGGCCACGGCTGCCCGCACCGGCGGCACAGCCACAGCGGGCGCATCGACAGATGTTCCACCTCGGCTGGTGCGAGCCCGTTCGCCGCGAGACGGCGCTGCTGCCCGGTCACCGGCGACCACCCTCTCGGGCCTGCTGCTCGAACAGCCGACGCCACACGAAGGTGAGCAGCGGAGGATCAGCGCGCCGCACCTGCCCCTGCGTGGAGGTGGAGGTCCCCCTGGGCTCGGGGTTGGACATGCGGTTACGCGAGACGTACACCGTCATGCCCCCACCCCCACCAGGGGCGATGAGCGGCGGGCTCGCCGGGGGAATGGCGAGCCCGCCGCCGCATCACGGCGGCTGGGAGCAGGCCGCCGATCACCCACCCACGCAGCCCTCATGGCGGTACGCAGGCGGGGAGAACACCGAGGCAGTTCGTTCCAGGACGGGCCGAGCCAGCGGCCCAAGCCGTGCTGTGGTGCGCCGCCCATCGATCCCTCCATCCGCAGCTCCCTGTTAGTCATCCCCGACACCGGCATCGACACACGCCGGTGATCTGGGGTGAACTGAACGTAGGGGCGGTCCGTATGGAGGACCGGGAAAATCCGTACCGGGTCCGGCGGTCTTCAGCGGGCAGGGTGATGGTGTGCGAGGGATGACGGAAGACATGACCATCGGCCAGCGCGTCGCCTTCTACCGACGTCGACGAGGCCTCTCCCAAGAGGTGCTGGCCGGTCTGGTCGGCAAGACCCAGGAGTGGTTACGTAAGGTCGAGACGAACCGGGCCGACCTCGACCGGCTGTCAGTCATCCGCGCGATCGCCAAAGCCCTCGACGTGTCCCTCGGTGACCTGATCGGTGCACCGAGCCTGTTCGAGTGGTCGGACGACTCAGGGCGCGAGACCATCCCGGCCTTGCGGGCCGCGCTTCACGACTATCGTCACCTCGCGCCGACGCTGGCCAGCACGAGGGACGTCGAAGCGCCCGCCCTGCGCGAGATCGAGAACGACGTCGCCGAGATCTGGGCCGCCTACCAGCACTCGCGGTACGGCACCCTCGCCCGCCGGCTGCCCTACCTCATCCATGACTGCCTCACCGCCACCGAGGCGTACGACGGAGACGACGGTCAACGCGCGCACGCGATGACCGCGTACGCCCACCAGCTCGCCGCGTTGTTCCTCACCAAGCTCGGCGAAGGTGACCTCGCGTGGACCGCCGCCAGCCGAGGGCTGGCCGCCGCCAACGCCAGCCACGACCACGTCGTCATCGGCTCGCTCAGCCGCTCCGCCGCGCACTCGCTGGCGTCCATCGGTGAGTACGCCCAAGCCCGCGGCCTAGCCGGCACAGCGGCACAGTTCCTCGAACCACAGCTCGCCAACCCCACTCCGCAACTGCTGTCGGTCTACGGCAGCCTGCACCTCGTCTGCGCGCTGGCCGCCGCCCGAGACGACGACCGCGCCTCCGCCGACACCCACATCGCCGAGGCCGATGCCGCCGCACAGCGACTCGGCGCCGATGGCAACCACGTCTGGACCGCCTTCGGGCCGACCAACGTGTCGATCCACAAGACGACCGTGGCGATGGAACTCGGCGACGTACAACGCGCCATCGCCATCGGCGCCACACTCGACACCAGCACCGTGCCCGTCGAGCGGCAGGTTCGGCACACCATCGAAACCGCCCGGGCCCTCGCCCGGTGGAACCGCATCGACGACGCGCTCACGGCGCTCCTGGCGGCCGAGGTCATCGGCCCTGACCAGGTGCGCTACCACCAACTCTCCCGCGACCTCGTCCGCGACATCCTCACCCGCCCCCGGCCACCCCGACTGGCTGCCGAACTCAGCGACCGGATGGGCGTCCGGTCGGGAGGACCGCGCTGGTAGCCGGGCTCAAATCAGCCGACTCGTGTAGCCAGCCGCGACCAGGCGCTCGAACGCCATCCGCACCTCGTCCGGCACCTCCTGCGGGATCGCGAACCCGCGCTCCGCGTACACCTCGATCCGCTGCGTGTCGCCGACCAGCATGTCCACCACCCGCCGCGGGTCGCCGATGCTGGCCACGTAGTCGTCCAGTTCGAGTGGGTTCGACGCGCAGACCACATCGACCTCCGGCCACATCAGCTTGCAGGTGGCGTAGGCCCGCCGCTGCTGGTAGGGCCGCGACATGATCAGCACCGACCGCACCGGGATCCGGTGCTCGGTCAGGAGCTGACGCGAGTACTCCAGGTTCTGGGCGGTGTTCGTGGCACGCGGCTCCACGAGAATCGCTTCCGCGGATATGCCCTGCTCGATGGCGTACTCGCGGTAGTGCACTGCTTCTCCACGGGGGAACCGCTCGACGGTCGTTGGGGCGTTCGCGCCGGTGAACACGATCCTTGGGAACAGGCCCTCGTGAAACAAGCGCGTCGCGATTACGGCCACGCCGAGATCGTGACTGCCCAACCCGATTCCCACGTCGCACGGGCGCAACTCGTGGCGCATGTCGTGGTAGCGCCACAGCGTCTCCACATCGGCCCGGATCGCGTCAGGGATCGCCTCGGCAGGTGCCTCTGCATGCCGGTTCATCAGCACCTACCAGGTCCGGTCCGCGCTGGTTCCCTCATGCCGCCAGCGTAGGGCCAGCAGGGCGGCAGGCCGTCGCTGACTCCAGCACCACGCCGCTGACCCCGTCAGGACCAGAGGGCTGGCGGCGGCTGAGGCATCGTGAAGGGGTGCGGTCAGGATCCGACCTCGACGAGGCAACGCCTGCCGCCTTCGCCCGGCACCTGCCACACCTGCTCGTCCGGCCAGTGGCGATACAACAGCTGCCGTGTGGTCGTGGCGACAACGTACGGCAGCGGCCCACGAAGCAGGTCGGCCTGCAGTCGTTCCTCCCGCTCGGCATCCTGCGCGATCAGCAGAACCGCCCCGACCGGCACCAGCCGGTCCGCACGCCGGTAGCCGCCCAACAGTCCACCCAGCCCTGACGCCGGCCGCTCGTACTCGGCGACAACGTCTCCGGTCGGGCCACGGTCGACGTGTACCAGGAACCGCAGGCACCGCCCGTCCTGCAGCCATACGCCGTAGCCATCGGCCCGCACCTGCGCCAGGTCGTGCTGGCGCAACCACGACGAGGTCTCCATCGTCGCCAGCCACTGGAACAACTCGCACCGCCCCGGGTTGCGCCGCGACACCTCGACCAACGGCAGAAACAGCAGGGCATCCGCCGCACTGGAAGGCCGCTGACCCAGCAGCAACGGAACCGGCCGCCCCGACGCCGTCAAGGCACGCCGGAGCACCTCGGTCCCCTCGGCCGTGACCCCGTACCACCAGGTATGGGTCCGGTCCTCCGCCGAGCGCTCTCGGCGCACCAGTCCCGACTCGTGCAGCCACACCAGCTCTCGGTGAGCGGTCAGCCGCGAGACCGCGCAGACAAGCGCCACGTCCAGCGTCGACGCGGCACCGTGCTGCGCCAGGTACGACAGGATCCGCCACCGCCGCGGGGACAACCGCCGCGCGGCATCCTGGTCACCCATCCCCTGATGATCCCTCCGAGCCCCGGCGGTCTGACATCCTGTTTCCCACAGCTGTGACGGAGAGTCGCCGATGCTCCGACTTGGAGATCCGAAGCCAGGACCGCCGTGACCGGAGACAGCTCTCGCCGGGGGCCGTAGGGCGAGGCGTCGGCGGCCCGTGCGAGCACCCACATACCCAAACCGTGGTTTTGGGGCCAATTTTGGAGATCACTGTTCAGGGAATCAGCCGAAGAGCTGAGGACAGAAGGGGCGGTGCGGTCAAATCCGACTGCCAATAGTTGATCTCCAAGAACAGCGCCGCCATGCGGCGCCGATCTCCAGTAGCGCCTGATAAACGTCTCCGGCTCGGAGACGACGTACCGCACACCGAAGCGGTGATTACTGAGAGTGACACCGTCGGACTTCGTTGAGTCGGCGAGCCGGAACCCGCGCGAGGGCAGGGTCGTTCGGTGCCGCTCGTCGGGTCTAAGCACGTGCCCGACCCCACGGCACAACGTCCACCGGCAACCGACACGGTCCACTCGCCTCGAGGGCACACGGAGCACCACGCAACGCAACGCACCGATGAAATTGAGTACCAGGTCTGGTTCAGGCGCGAGCAGGAGGAGAAAGCCGCGGACCGGTCCGCAATTCGACTTGCAGGTCACCCTGGTCGCCGCATCCCCAGATCCGCTCTGCGTGCGCCAGAACCATTCTCAAGTCATACAAGACCCGGTATCTGCTTCCTGAACACCCGACCTCACCAGATTCCGCTTGACCGCCCGCGCGCACTTTCGAGACACCCGTAGCTTCCGGGGATCGCGCCCAGGACCGGATCAGCGCAACCGTCACCCTACGCTGCCACCTCTCCGCCAGGTGTTCGGCGATGGCATGTGCGTCTAACAGGATCTGCTTTCTTGAGCTAGACCCGATCCACCATTCGACCAACCCAGCAGCACCACACAGGATACAAATTATTCTGCGGTTGTCGCGATTCTGATAGAGGTCTCCCCCGCATCGCACCTCCCCCCTCGTCAGCGGGCAAGCACCGGCTCTAACCCAATCAGACGCTCCACTGTGAGCTAGATGCCACAGCTCTGGCGCCTCTGAAATTTCGCGCAAACGCTCAGATGCCTCTTGAACATGCGAGTTCCTGGCGAGCCGGCTTGCATTGTCCCGAATCACACGCAGCACAACTTCTGGAGATTCTGCATCCACCGGAACCCCCCTCGCCTCGATACCGAACCTCCCCACTGAGTACAGTGCTTTCTTGATTGCCTCCCGCGCATCTATAATCTTCCCTCGAGGGGCGCTTGATGATGCATGAGGACCAGAGATTTTTTCGCTATGTTCGGGCGTAGTGCCGAGCGCAACTTCAAGCTCTGCATAAAGGCGGTAAGCAGTCTCGGCAGCTCGAACTAGTTGCTGCGCCTTCACCTTTTGTTCGAGCAAGCCTCCGCTTACGAGGTCGCCATTGGTCATGCGCCCGCCAATTCGCTAGCACCAACAGAGATTCCGTTTAGAGGTTAACGTGACCCTCCGACATGGAACCCGTAAGAGGTCGTGGCCGGAGTACTTGGGCTGCGTGAGCGGCTTGGCCAGGGCACGGCAAACCTGGGCATCGTCATCCACGGCTTGGCGCACCCCGGCCTGCACCCGGTTGCGATGCCGCATCCATAGAAGAGGGCGGCGCTCATCCGTCGGAAGCATGACCGGCAATGCTGGCGAGGTCATCGACTGCGAGCGAAAAGTCGATGACCCTCACGTCGACGGTGCAGCCTGCGGCGACGGTGTCATCCGCTGCCTGTTGTAGCGCCTGCTGAAGTTCGGCAGGCGTCTTGTCGCCGGTCAGGCGCTGGGCATCGCCATGCCGCCCATCACGACTGTCCCAGGCGTCGCCAGCGAAGTAGGCCACCAAGTAGATGCCAGTGCCTCCCAAGGGGCCGGTGAGATAGCGCTCGGCGAGCTGGGGGCCGAAGGCTTCAGTGACGTCCGGATGCCAGTTGCCTTTGACCTCGATGACGATGTTCAGCTCGACACGAAGGGCGGCGGTCTGCAGGGCCACGGCGATGATGTCGGGCCGGTCTGCCGCTGTTGTGCCGAGCCGGGGATTGATCTCCACTTCCCGCAGCAACGCGATGTGAGCCCGCAGGTAGTGCCGCAGCTCGCGGGTCAGCCAGGTGGAGATCTCGTTCTCATCCTTCGGCACCCAGGTGCCGTTCCATCGCTTGCCGTCCGGTCGTTGACGGTGCCACGCCAGCGCGCACAAGGCCCGATCGTGGCGCACTTTGGCCGCGAAGTCGTCGATCGCGGCCAGCAGAACCTCGATGAACTCCTCACGGGTGTGGACGCTGCGCAGATCAGGTGTGTCCAAGACCGCGAGAATTTCAGTCACGGACGCGGTAGAGCCTGCGGCGATGGCGGTGTCCTCAAGACGGCGCGCGCGTTGGCGTAGGTACACGTAGCCGGTGCGTTCGGCGAGGCGCCGGAGTGTGACGACCGCGGATTTGGCCTGCAGCAACGGGTCCGTGGTAGCGGCGAGCTGCTGCGGGTCGGACAGGATGTCCAGAAGGTGGTCGGCAAATCCGGCGACCGGGTCGGTGGAGATGTGAACTCCAGGCGCGGCGAGGGGTTGCGGGAACGCGGTGTCGGCCCAGAGGAACAACTCGCCGATTTGCTCCGGCGTGAGACCGGTCCAGGCGTGCAGTCCGCCGTCGCTAGCGGCGGTCCTGACCACCGCTGCGGCGAATGTGGCGTCGCTGCGCAGCACCGTGATGAACTCGTCGAAGTGGTTGGACAGTGTCGGCATCGCGGCGAGGGCAGCAGCCGCGTGGACGGCGATATCGGGCAGCGCACCGCGACCGGACCGGCATTGCCGCAGCAGGGCTTCCGCGATGCCGGCCGCTCGGTCGGGCTGGTGGAGGGCACCGATCATCAGCAGGTGCCAGAGATGGCGACCGCCGATAGCCGGGCTCTGGTGTTCGGCGAGGTCAAGAGCGGCTGCGCTGATCGCCGGCGTCTGCACCCCGTGCAGATGCCAGACGACAGTCGGCTCGGTCAGCGCCGGAATGAGGATCTGCTCAGCCGCGACCGGGTCGGTTCCCATGCTTCGGTGGATGGCCGTCCGGGTAAGCCCGGCAGTGTCCGGCTCGCCGATCAGTGGCGGCAGCCAGGCAAGCCAGCGTTCGGTGGTCACCGCCGACAGCTGTTTCGGGTCGTGCCTGCTCTGGATGGAGTGGGCGGCGTTGAGCCGACGCCGGTCAGCGGCGGTGAGGGCGGATGCCTGCGGTGACAGCAGGTGCTGCTGCGCCTGGTCGGCTAACTGTTGCTGTTGGCCAGAGGTCAGCTTGTGCCACTGCAGATTCGTCGGGCCGTCCTCGCCAATGACATCGAGTGCGCGGTCGTCGTCATGGGCGAGCAGCTCGCCGATGCGTTGCAGGAGTTGCTCGGTGAACGGCGGCGGGAGCGCCGCTGTGTGCGGTGGTTGGACAGCACGTTCCTGGCAGGCTTCGGCGCCGAAGTAACGGTTGAACACCATCGCGGCGCCGCTCCCGACCTGCAGTTGGGCTGCCGCGGCTCGGGTTGCGGCCGGCAGCTGAGCCGGGATGGTGATGGGTGCCGCGATCAGGTCCAGCGCTGCCTCGGCGCGGCGCGCGTCGTCGACGGCGGCGTGGTCTTGGGCCGCAGCCAGGCGCTGCGCCCACCAGACGGCGTCCTGCGCTCCCATCAGTTTTGCGTTCAAGAGGTGGTGTGCACTGCCGACCAGGGCACGGGCGGCCACGTCGGCGGTGAACTGGCGCCGCCGTTCGTCGTCCAGGTGCTGAAGGGCGGCGGTCGGCCAGTCCGGTAAGGCGTGGTCGTCCAGCAAGGCGGCGGTGATCGTGACGGCGTGGTCCCAGCTGGTGGCGTCGTCTAGTTCGCCGGCGACCACCTGCAGGATTAGGCGTGGCGTCTGGTCCATTCGGCGCACCTCGCGGCATACGGCCCGTGGCATCGTGGCGATGAGCTGCAGTAGATCGGCGTTCTGATCAGTGGGGATAGGCCCAGCGCGGTGGATGATGCCGATCAGCGCCCGAGCGAATGCGCTGCCGCCCGCCCGACGGTCACCGGGCGGTATCGCGGCGTGGAAATCATCGGTCTTCATGTGAGCCGGCCACAGCCATCGGGCGAGCTCCGTTTTGACGACCCAGGGGGTACCGCCGGCACGTAGCAACCTCGTGCCGCGGTTGACGAGGTGGGGATCGGTGCTGCCGCGTAGCGCGATGGCTGCCCAGGTAGCAGCCTGAATGTCGGCGTTGTAGTCGTCACGGTCTGACCGCCGCACGACGTCCTCGATCACGGTGATGAGGTTGGCGTCGAGGCCGCGTAACCCGGCGGCGATTACGACCAGCAGGGCCTCCTTGATGCGCCAGGCGGGCTGCCCCGCCGTCAGCAACGGCGCCAGATCCTCGCTGAGCTCCGGATACGGCAGGCCGGTGTAGTCGAGGCCGATCCGGTTCAGGTCCGGTTCGGCGGTGCCCGGGTCGTATGGGGGATCGTCGTTGAGCAGGCGCGCAATCAGGGTGGCGCCGAGCCGACGCCGTTGATCATCGGGGCGGTGCCGCAGATCGGGGTTGAACAGCAGCTCGTAACGTCGCTGAAGGGCCCACTCGAACCAGGCATCGTCGGTCGAGGCGAGCCACGCCGTGACCCCGAGCAGCTGTGGTGGGATCACCTGCGGCATCGCCGGGCTAGCCAGCAGCGCCGCCACCGACTCCTTCGGTAACGACTGAAGCCGATCGGCGCACAGGTACTCCTCGATGCTGCGGTGGAACCAGAAGCGCTGGTCGGCGTCGCCCTGCATCAGGCTGCTGTCGAAGACCGCGCGAAGGTCAGTAAGTGAGATATCGCTAGTGTCGATGTCGTCGAGGGTGACGGCCCTACCGGTGTAGTGGGCGCGGCGCTGCCGGTAAACGGTCGTGACACCGGACAGGGCGGTGGCCGCAGCCAGCCGGCGGGCCGCTTCGAGTATCTGGGCGATCGGCATTCGGTCGCTGGTCGCCCGGTCGTCCGGTCCATCGACCAATGCAGCGATGCCGCCGCGGTAAGCGTCGGCGCGGGTGCGGGGCATCTGGCCTTTGCGGCTGGCTTGCAGGACCAGTCGGAGCGATAGAGGGTGCGCCGCCAGCGGTCCGATCCCGGAGTTCTCGACGTGGCGCATGAACTCATCGGGATCGGGCAGATTGACTGACGCCGCCTGGCGAGCCTGCGCCGCGGTCAGCGGCGCGAGCTGGTAGATGGCACAGGACGCGAGGCTCTCCGGCAGCGCCTGGTCGATGCTTACAGGCCACTGCGACCCGGTGATCGCCGAGAAGCGAAGCCGCGGGAGGGGTGCCTCGTGGCGAACCAGCGCGTTGCGGATGCCACGCGCGACCGACTGCAGAGTCCCGGTTGTCTGGTCGAGGCCGTCGATGAGGACGTCGCCCTCCGAACCGGCCTGATGCAGGGCTTGGGCAATGTCATCGCTGACTTCTCGCCCGTCGAGCCCGCTGAGGTCGACGAACGCGGCCGTACGCCCCGCGTCCTGCACGCGCCGTTGTTCAGCCCGTAACGCCTGGGTCTTGCCGATGCCCGACTCCCCCACGATAAGAATGACGGGCTCGGTCAGGTCAACCAGTCGAGTGCCGGCTTGGGCCTCCGCGCGGGGGAAAGTGCGCTCCGGGTCCTCGAGAAACCCATCTGCCAGGATCGGCAGGCTACCCGGGTAGGGAAAGAACAGACGCGTCCATGGCACCACATCGTCGCCCAGGTATCCCACCGGATCACGATAGCGGCGGTGCCGGGTCGCAGAACGGCGCGCTCGCCGGCCTTGACGGTGTCACGCGGCCGTGGCCTCCGCGGGCTGCGCTGGCGCCGACGTGGCAGCGGCGTTGCGTCGACCCGCAGCGCCGCCGAGCGGTCGAACGTCTTGTACTTCGACCGGGTTAGCTCTTCGGCGGGCTTGAAGTCGTCCGATGGATCCGTTCTATTCGAAGCGATACCGCGCCGATCGCGCTACCCCGGTCTTAGGAGGCCCGTGAGTAGGGGGAGCCAACGTCCTGCCTGGCCGTTCGGAGCCGACACCAGCGACATCCGCCTACGGCCAACTCACCAGAGCCGACCAGAAGGTGCCGGAACACAGCGCCTACCTCGATGCCCCGACGAACGGTGTGCACGCGGCCCCAGGAGACGTCAAGGGTGGCGGCGTCCGATGAGCGCAAGCTCGGTGATCTTGGTTGCCATCGGGAAGCCCTCGTGAAGAGGACCCGGGCCATGGTCTTCGATGAGCCGGGACAGCTCCGCAATCAGCTCGGCTTGAAGCGCGGACGGGGTGGCCTCCCAGGCATGCTTGATCAAATTGAAGTACGCCTCATAGCTACAAGAGCCTCCGACGGCCGCGTTATCAAAGACTGGGAAAATCCGGGGAAGTAGGAAATGGCAGAACTTCGACGGAAACACCGGAGAGTCCGACTTCAACGGTTTGAGCCGCGCGACGACCGCGGTGAACGCCTGCACTTGAGCCCATGTGACGCCGGTGATGTCCATGTCCTGCACCGGCGCGCATGCCTCATGCCAGGCGCGAGCCAGGTCGTCTCGGTTCTCGTTCAGCAGACGGGTAACGTCGGCTCGGGAGAGAGGTCGCAACGCCTTCCACGTAGTCAGCCGCGGCAGGAAGCCCGCCCACCATCTGTCCCGAAAATCTCCGTCTGGGTTCTGGACGGCCAGCATCTTGTAGTCGCTGTTGTGGAAGTCGTTCGGCCAACTCGTCTTCGTCTGCCACCACCGGACACCGGCAGCGAACTGCTCCCTGTCGATCGATAACACGCGCGCAGCGTATGACCCGGCCGCAAACCTCGACACCAGACGGGCGAAACGCTGGAAGCCGGCCCCTCACCAGCGCCCGCTGTGACCAGCGGTGCTCCACAGGGCCCTCATCAGGTGCACCACGACGAGCGTTGTGACACCCATCGGCGTCCAAGAGCACCGCGCCACGTGCCGGCAACCACCGACCGGTCCAACGGCTCCCGAGCGCCCACCGAGCGCCACCCACCGCCCACGTACACGAAAAAGGCCCCGCCCCGGCGTGAATCACCAGGTCAAGGCCTTGATCGTTGGTGCGCCGCCAGGGACTCGAACCCCGAACCCGCGGATTAAGAGTCCGCTGCTCTGCCAGTTGAGCTAGCGGCGCTCGCCAGCAACGGGATGAGACGTTAACACCGCCGCGGGCGGGCGCGTCGCCGACCCCTTCCCGCGTGGGTCAACCGAAGCGGCAGCTTCCAGTCGGCGCACGGTTGGCTCCGAAAGTTTCACTTGCCGCTGCGGACCACAACCACCCCGCTGCCGGCCCTTCCCCCTGCCTGATCACCTCGGAAAGACATTGACACACACCTATGCATTGCTTACAGTCACCAAACATTCACCGAAAATTTACCGGAAGTACCTGGTGACCAGGAGGAACCCTAGCGATGTCGCAGCTGGTCCTGTTCGCGATCGACATCTGCGCGGTGGCGCTGCTCGTCTTCGGGCTCTACTTTCCGCGGCACCGCCGGCGCGACCTGGTGGTCGCCTACCTGGGGGTCAACGTCGGCGTCCTCGCGGTGGCGAGCGCACTGAGCGCCAGCGACGTCGGCGCGGGGCTGGGGCTGGGGCTGGCGCTGTTCGGGGTGCTCTCCATCATCCGGCTCCGCTCGACGGAGCTGGACCAACACGAGGTCGCGTACTACTTCTCCGCTCTCGCGCTCGGCATTCTCGGCGCGCTCAGCACCACCTCGGTCTGGCTCAGCGGTGGTCTGATGGCGCTCATCGTCGCGGTGATGTTCGTCGGCGACCACCGGCGGTTGCTCCGGCACTACCGGCACCAGATCATGGTGCTCGACTCGGCCGTCACCGACCAGGTCGCCCTCGTCGCCCAGCTGGAGCAACTGCTCAACGCCCGGGTGCACACCGCCACCGTCCAGCGGCTCGACATGGTCAACGAGACGACGATCGTGGACGTCCGCTACTCGGTCGCCGGCCGCAGTGAGACGGCCCGGACCTCCAAGCCGGCACGGGCCGGAGCGGTCCGATGAACCAGTCGCCGTTGACGGCGCTTGCCCCGATCGCACTCGCCGAGCTGGTCGAGCGGGCCGCCCTGCAATGCCGGGTGGACCGCAAGTACGTCCTCGCTGTGGACGACGTGCCAAACCTGTTGGACCAGCTCGGCCCGTACGCCCGGGTGCTGGACATCGACGGCCAGCGCGCCTTCGACTACGAGTCGGTGTACTTCGACACGCCGTGCCTGGCCAGCTACCACTGCGCGGCCTACCGGCGGCGGAGGCGTTTCAAGGTACGGACCCGCACCTACCTCGACTCCGCGCAGTGCTGGCTGGAGGTGAAGATCAGCGGGGCGAGGGGGTTGGTCACCAAGCACCGGCTGCCGTACCTCGCCGAGGACCGCCACACGGTCCGGTCCGGACGCGGGTTCGTGGACGAGGCGCTCGTCCGGGAGTCGATCTGGCCCGCCCTCGCCACCAGTCCCCTTGAGCCGGTGCTGACCACCAACTACCGCCGCAGCACGCTGCTGCTGCCGGCGACCGCGAGCCGGGTCACCATCGACACCGGACTCAGCTGGCACGACGGTGACCGCATCCTGCGACTGCCCGGCATCGCCGTGGTCGAGACCAAGACCAGGTCGGCCGCCTCGCTCGTCGACCGGATGCTGTGGCAGCAGGGGGTCCGACCCGTGCGCATCTCGAAGTACGCCACCGGCCTCGCGGCGCTACGCCTGGACCTGCCCGACGTGCCGTGGCGACGGACGCTGCGCCGCCACTTCCGCGCCAGCCCGCCCCTGGTGGGTCCGGCGTCGATCGCTCCCATCCGATCCGAACAGGAGGCATCGTGCGCCTGACCGTTCGCAGCACCCCTGTCCCGGCGGCCTTCCGGGCCGCCGGGATCGCCGCCGCCACCATCCTCGTCGCGGGCCTCCTCGTGGTCCATTCGCCATCGGCCGGCGCCGAGACACTGACCGGCGCCGAGCCGCTCACCGGCACCGAGCCGGTGGCCGTCCACAACGCCGGGAACCCGTCCGCCGGTCCCGCCGAGCGCGACACGGCCGCCGCGGCGGACGAGCTGACCGGCGACATCGCCTTCTCCGTTCCCAGCGGCACCTTCCGGGGGGAGGTGGCGGTGTCGCTGAACAGCACGGTCAGCGGCGCGCAGATCCGCTACACCACAAACGGTGCGCTGCCCACGGCCCAGTCACCGCTCTACCCGGGCTCGGCGCTGCGCTTCACCCGCACCACCCAGCTACGAGCGCAGGCGTTCGTCGGTCAGACACCAACGGGTGCGCCCGGCACCGCCATGTACGCCGCCCAGAACGTCACCACCACCCACGACCTGCCGGTGGTACTCATCGACTCGTACGGTGCCGGTCGGCCCGACCGCGAGTACCTCGACGCCACCGCCATGATCTTCGAACCGGGCAGCGGCGGCACCACCTCGCTGGCGGCCACCCCGACGGTCAGCACCCGGGCGGGGTTCCGGCTGCGCGGCAACTCGTCGGCGACATTCGAGAAGACGCCGTTCCGCCTCGAATTCTGGGACAACGCGGACGACGACGCCGACTACCCGGTGCTGGGCATGCCGGCCGACTCCGACTGGGCGTTGCGGGGCCCGTTCACCGACAAGGCGCTGATCCGGGAGGCGCTCGTCTACGACCTCGGACGGGAGATGGGGCTGCCCGCGCCGCGCTACGCGTTCGCCGAGTTCTATCTCAACACCGACGCGGCCCCGGTGGGCGCGGGCGACTACCTGGGCGTCTACATGATCGTGGAGACGATCAAGAACTCGAAGGACCGTCTCGACCTCAAGCAGTTGGACCCCGAGGACGTGACCCTGCCGAAGATCCAGGGCGGGTACATCTGGAAGTTCGAGTGGATGGCGGCCGAGGAGCCCACGTTGCCGTGCACCGGCCCGGCCGCCACCTGCTGGAACTACCTGGAGGTGGTCGACCCGTCGCCGCTGCAACCGCAACAACGCGACTGGCTGCGTGGTCACCTCCAGGAGTTCAACGACGTGCTGCACGCGACGAACTTCGCCGACCCGACCACCGGCTACCGCAGGTACATCGACGTCGACTCGTTCATCGACCTCATGATCGTCAACGAGCTGAGCCGGGAGATGGACGCGTACGTCCGTAGCTCCCACTTCTACAAGGACCGGGACAGCAAGATCTTCGCCGGTCCGCTGTGGGACTTCGACCTGAGCTTCGGTGTCGGTGGGTTCTTCAACAACGACCAGGTGACGGGCTGGCAGTACCAGCAGACCCGGCAGCCGTCGGCCAACGACTGGTTCGCCCGGTTGCTACAGGATCCCGCATTCGTCAACCAGGCCCGATCGCGCTGGCAGACACTACGACGCGGTCTGCTCTCGGACACCGCGCTCCAGGCTCGGATCAACGCTCTGGCCAGCCCCCTGACAAACGGGGCGCAGCGCAACTTCCAACGCTGGCCCAACCTGACGTCGCCGACTGTCAGCTTCTTCCGTACGCCGACCTCGCCCACCTGGCAGGGCCAGGTCCAGGTCATGCGGGACTGGATGCTGCGCCGCGCCGCCTGGTTGGACTCCACCGCCGGCTGGGGCGGGTCCGTCACGACGCCACCGCCGTCGCCCACCACCCCGCCACCATCCCCGACCACCCCGCCACCGTCACCCACCACCCCGCCGCCGTCTCCGACCACGCCGCCGCCGTCGGCCGGCTGCACCGCCACGTACACTGTGACAAGCCAGTGGACCGGCGGGTTCCAGGGCGAGGTACGGGTCACCGCGGGCACGTCGGCGATCAGCGGTTGGACAGTGACGTGGACCTTCGCCAACGGGCAGACCGTCACCCAGGCGTGGAACGCGACAGTCACGAGTCAGGGGTCCGCCGTCACCGCCCGCAACGTCTCCTACAACGGTGCCCTCGGCGCGGGCGCCAGCACCACGTTCGGTTTCCTGGGCTCGTCCGCCGGCACCCCCGGCACACCCGCGTTGACCTGTGGCGCGGCGCGCTGACACAGAACGAAACGCTCAGGGCCGGTCGCGACGACCGGCCCTGAGCCGTGCCGGCCCGGGCCGGGACGATCGTCCCGGCCCGGGCTCCGGTCACCTGATGGAGAAGTCGGCAAGCCGCAGCGGCGAGTCGAACACCAGGTACACGTCGTGGGTGCCGGCCGCGCGGGCCAACTCGGCGCTGACGCTGACGTACCGGTAGTCGTCGCCGGTGCTGGGCACTGTGGCCGTGCCGAGCAGCCGGCCGGTGGGCGAGCCCAGCCGCACCTGGATGGTGCCGGCGTCCGCGCTGGCCCTGGCGACAGTCGCGGTGAAGGTGTGGGCGCCCGGACGCAGTGCCGAACCGGCGAACGAGATCCACTGGCCCGCCGCAGTGGCACCGACGGCCGTACCCTGGGCCTTCGTCTCGTCGACAAGCCGGACCCCGGCGTACCTGTCGAAGTTCTCCGCCCTGGTGGTCCGGGACAGGTCCCGGGCCGGAACCGTCTCACCGCGCACCCGCACCGCGGTCCGGGCCCGGATGTCGTCGGCGGACGCGCCCACCATCAGGTCGTGGGTGGACGATTCGACCACCCAACGGCTGCGGGTCACGTCCCAGTGCGCCAGGTCGGCGACGGGCACCCGCAACGTCACGGTCCGGGTCTGCCCGGGTGCGAGGTGAACCCGCTGGAACGCCTTGAGCGCACGGTTCGGGGTCTTGACCCGCGAGGTGCGCTGGTGGGTGTAGAGCTGGACCACCTCGGCCCCGGCCCGGCTGCCGGTGTTCGTCACGTCGACGCTGACAGTGATGGTGCCGTCGGCCGCGACCGGCCGGTCGCCGGTGCGCGCCTGGCCGTACCGGAACCGGGAGTACGACAGCCCGTGGCCGAACGGGTAGAGCGGCTTCGCGGTGTTGTACAGGTAGGTCTGCCCGGACGAGATGATGTCGTACTCCAGCAGGTCCGGCGGTAGCTGCCCGTCGGAGCGGTACCAGGTCTGGGTGAGCCGGCCGGACGGGTTGCGGTCGCCGAACAGGACGTCGGCCACGGCGTGCCCGGTCTCGGCGCCCGCGTGGGTGGTCCACACGATCGCCGGGACGTGCTCCTGCTCCCAGGTCGTGGTGACCGGGTAACTGGTCTGGAGCACCAACACGGTACGCGGGTTGGCCCTGACGACGGCCTTGACCAGCGCTTCCTGGCCGGTGCTGAGGGCCGTGGAGGTGCGGTCGTGCGCCTCGCGTCCGTTGATGAACGGGTTGCTGCCCACGACCAGCACCGCGGTGTCGGCCGCCTTGGCCGCCGCCACGGCCCGGTCGATGCCGCTGCTGATCAGCTCCCGGCTGAAGTGGGTCGCGGCGGCCGGGGTGGACGCCCCGAGCTTGAGCGCACCGTCGTCGCCGACAGTGACGTACTTCTCGGGGGCGAACCAGCTCTCCTTGGTCTCGTAGCCGACGTAGCGCAGCACCACGCTGCCGTCGTCCTGAGGCTCCAGCTTGAACTGCTGCTGGACGTACCAACCGTTCGGCTGCGCGTCGCGGGTGACGAACGGCCCCCAGTTGTAGCCGAGGTAGCGGCCGTTGGCGGCGTTGCGCAGCGTCACCACGTCCTGACCCCAGTCCACCACGTCGAACTGGGCTTCGGGCGATGCAGTGGTGCCGGTGGCGGCGACCGGGTCGGCGTCGGTGGTGCCGGTGGCCGTGACGTACCGGCCGGTGGCCGGGTCCTTCAGGGCGACCCGGTCGGCCCCGTCGAGCGCGTTGACGCTCGCCGAGTTGCCCAGCCGCTCGCGGATCCCGTCGAACGCCGTCACCTCGTACGGCAGGTCGCCGCCGTACCAGTCGGTGTAGAGGGTGTCGGCCAGCGGACCGAGCACTGCCACCTTGCGGGTCCGGGCCGGGTCCAGCGGAAGAGCCTGTCGGGAGTTCTTCAGCAGCACCATCGCCTCGCCGGCGGCCTGCCGGGCCAGCCGCTGGTGTTCCGGGCTGTTGATGACGTCCGGGGTGATGCCGCCGTAGCGGCCACCGCCCGGGTCGAACTCGCCCAGCCGGAACCGCACGTTCAGGATCTCCCGGATCCGGGCGTCGATGTCCGCCTCGGTCAGCAGGCCGGTCGCCAGCGCCTGCTTGATGGCCGTCACCGTCGGTTGGGCGTTGGTGTCGTCGGTGATGAAGCTGTTGAGGCCGGCCTTGATGATCGCGGCGTTCGCCTCGGCCTGGGTGGCGTAGTACCCCTGGGAGGCGACGAGATTGTTCGGCGCCCAGGCGTCGGTGACGTTCATCAGCGGCTGGTCGGTCCAGCCGCGCACCACAGTGGCCAGGTCCGGGTCCACTGTCGCAGGCCGCCCGTTGATCAGGTTGTACGCGGCCATCACCCCGGTCGCCGCGTCGGCGGCGAGGGCCGGCTTGAACGCGGCTCGCTCGTACTCGTTGAGCACCCGGGCCGGCACGTTCGACGAGGTGACGTCGCGCCGGATCTCGTTGTTGTAGGCCAGGTAGTGCTTGAGGGTCGGTGCGCTCTTCAGGTGGTTCGGGTCGCCGCCGGTCATGCCCGAGCCGTACGCGGTGGAGATCGCGGCGGTGAGCGTCGGGTCCTCGGAGTAGCCTTCCTCGTTGCGGCCCCAGCGGGGGTCACGCAGCAGGTTGACCACCGGCGCCCAGAGGTTGAGACCCCACACCCGGGGGTTCTGCGCGTGGTAGCCGCGCGCCTCGTCGCCGACGGCGGAGCCGACCCGGTTGATCAGGTCGGTGTTCCAGGTGCTCGCCATGCCGACCGGTTGGGGAAAGGACGTGCCCCGGGCCTTGACGACGGCGCCGTTGTTGTCGATGTCTGTCGACCAGGCCACCCCGTGCAGGGCCTCGGTGCCGGTCTTGAACAGGCCGATGCCCAGCCGGGGAACGGCCGGCTGGTACTGGTGCAGCCACGAGATCTTCTCGTCCAGGGTGAGCCGCCCGAGCAGGTCGTCGACCCGGGCGTTCACCGGCAGGTGCGGGTCTCGGAACGGGTAGGTGGGCTCGGCGAGGGCGGTGCCGGGAACGGCCGGTAGTGCCAGTAGGACGAGCGCGAGCACGGCGATTCCGCGCCGAAGGCGCTTGTACCCCATTTGCTTCTCCTCATGTCGTACGACAGACGCCCAATGGACGCCCCGACCGGCGTGGCCAGGCTCGACACCCGGCTGACGGGCCTGAACGACGAATCGTCGAAGCGCTTCGACGACCCGGCCGCACCACCACGGCCATGATTGTTGTGATCCGCGCAACTATAGATGTTGGCCAATGAGCGGGCAATACCCCGGTCAATCCATCCCGGCACACTGCGACGGGCACGTACGCATCGATGGTGCGGACAGGTTGTCGAGTGGCGCGGCGAGCCGCCGAACCGGGGCCTTCGCACCGGCCGTGTGTCTCCTCCCGCCCGCCGCCGCCACCGACACTGACGTTCACTACGACCGCTGCCCCACCAGATTGGGGGTCTGACGCCGCACCAGCGCGGCATACCGGCCACCCAGTGCCATCAACTCCTGGTGGTCGCCGCGCTCGATGATCTCGCCCTGGTGCAGCACGACGATCTGATCCGCGTCACTGATCGTGCTGAAACGGTGGGCGACCACGATCCTGGTGCAGCCCAGCGACGACAGCTCGTCGGCGATGGCCGCCTCGGTCAGGGCGTCGAGATGGCTCGTCGCCTCGTCGAGCAGCAACACGTTGGTCCTGGAGAGCAGCGCACGGGCAATCGCGATCCGCTGTCGTTGCCCGCCGGAGAGCGAGCCGCCGCCCTCGCCCACCCGGGTGTCCAGGCCCATCGGCATCCGCTGGAGATCCGGCAGGAACTGCGCCTTACGCAACGCCACACACAGCTCGTCGTCGCTGAGGTCCGTCCGCCCGAGGACCAGGTTGTCCCGAATCGAACCCCCGAAGATGTACGGGAACTGGGTGACGACACCGAAGCGGTGGCGCAGGGGTTCCAGGTCGTACTCGTCGAGTGCTCGACCGTCCACCAGCAGCTCGCCGGACGTGGGCGCCAGCATGCCGGTGAGCAGACGCACGAGTGTCGTCTTGCCGGACCCGGTGGAGCCGACGATGGCGACCTTGGTGCCGGCCGCCACCTTCAGGTCGATGTCCTTGAGCACCAGCGGCGCACCTGGGTCGTACCGGAAATTGATGCCGCGCAGGTCGATGTCGCCACGGAGGCTGCTCGGCTGGAGACCCTGCGGTCGGGTCGGCTCGGGCTCCTCGCCCAGGACGTCGTAGATGCGGTCCAGGTGGGAGCCGATCGTCTGTAGGTACCGCAGCCCGCCCATCAACTGGCCGACGGGGGTGAGGAGCAGGCCGGCGATGACGTTCAGACCGAGCATCGTCCCGAGCGACATCCCGTTTCCGACGACCTGGATTATCCCGAAGAGGAGCAGGGTCAGGGGTGCGGCCGTCTGGAAGATGCCCATCGCCGACTCGGTGAACACGTCGACCTGGCGTCGTTTGAAGGACGCCTGAACCGAATCCTCGAAATTGCCACTCCATCTGCGCAGCGCCCACCCGGACAGCCCGGAACTCTTCAGGAACTCCGCCCCGGCGAGGGTGTCGATCGCACTGCTCTGCGCCTTGCCGTCGGCGGCGAGTTCCCGCTGCGCGCGTTCGTGTACCGGCCGGATGGTGAGCAGCACGATCGCGAGCTGGACCGTCGCCAGAACCGCGACGATAGCCGCGTGCGACGGGCTCACCGCCAGCAGGATGCTGGCGTAGACGACGACGAACAGAAGGTCCAGCAGCATCGTGAAGATCTGCGAGGTGAGCATCTCACGGACCGCCATGTTGCTGCCCAGACGGGTCATCAGATCGCCCGCACCCCGGCTCTGGAAGTAGGCGTACGGCAGGCGCATCAGATGGGTCATGAAGTGTCGACCCAGATGCCCGTCAAGGCGTCGCTGTAGCACCAACAGCGCCAAGCCCCGGGAGAGCGTGGCGAGCCCCTGCGTCAGGACGTACGCGACGATGCAGACCGCGAAGATGGAGAGCGTGTCCGCGCCCCGGCCGACCAGTTCGTCCACGCCGTACTTGGTCGCCGCGGCCGAGGCGAGGCCGAGCACCTGCACCACCGCGGACAATGCGACCGCCAGCAGGATGAGTCGCGGCGCGAGCCGGAACAGATCACGCAGGAACCGGACGGCGAGATGATTCCGCAGCCGGGAGCGTTTGTGCTCCAGCTCGGCCGACGGGGTGAACTCCAGGATCGTCCCGGAGAAGTCCGCGAAGAACTCCTGTCGGGTCAGTCGCCGCCGGCCCTGGCCCGGATCGACAACGCTGATCCGACGGCGTTCGACCTTCTCGACGACAGTGAAGTGGTCCTTGCCCCAGTGGGCGATGGCCGGCAGCCGGACGCCGGCCAGACCTTCGGGGTCCACCCGCAGACCGCGGCCGGTCAGCCCGTAGTCGCCGGCCACCTCGATGATCCGGCGCGCGCTGGTGCCGTCGCGGCCGACCCCGAACTGAGGTCGTAGCTCCCGGACCGGGGTGGCGCGGCCCAGGCCGCCGAGGACCATGGCCAGGCAGCTCGGCCCGCACTCGGTGGAATGCGTCTGAATGATCACCGGTACGCGTGGCATGCCGCCTCCTCGGTATCGGCGCCCACCGGGGCGACGACCCCCGGGCGCGGGGAGCGTGCGGCGGTGGGCGGTTCGAGCAGCAGGACGTTCGGTGCCAGATCCGGGCGGGCGGCCCGGAGCAGGCCGTAACCGATGCCGGCGGCACCCATCAGCAACCCCGGCACGTGCAACCCGAGCGGTACGCCGGTCCGCTCCTCGCCGGCGAGCACGATCTCCGCGGCCGAGCGCGCGGCTCGGCCGGCCAGACTGACAAGCGTGCTGTCTCCGGTGCGCCGACCGGCGCTGAACAGCACCTCGACGAGACCGAGGTCTCCGTGGCACAGGCAGTCGTTGCCGGTACCGGTCAACCGGTCGTCCGGCAGGAGATCCCGGCGCACGGTGGCGACCGCCGCGTCGAGGTCCATCCGCACCTCGGGGACGTCGACCGAGTCGAGCATCGCGGCCCGGGCCAGCCCGATGCCGGCAGCGCCGTGGCACCACGCGTTCATGAAGGCGCCCACCGGCGTGATGTCCCGGTGGTCGGGCCAGTTGCCGGCGGTGCCGTCGTACCGTCGGTGCTCGTACCGGACGGCTCGCCCGGCCGCGTCGAGGAAACGCCGCGCACCGGTCACCCGGCCGATCTCCGCGAGCGTGTAGGCGATTCCGGAGACACCGTGCGAGAAGCCGAGCAGTGGCTCACGCGCGTCCACCGAGGTCCGCCAGCTGAGCCCGCCGACCGAGGACTCGGCCGTGGCGAGCAGCCGATCGCCGGCCACCTCCAGGGCGGCACGTGTCTGGTCGGTCGGATCCACGGCGTGCAACCCACGCAGCGCGAGCGCCGCCCCGGCCGTACCGGTCAGGACGTCGAGGATCTGATCCTCGGCGATCCGCCGGAGCACCTCCGGTGTGAGCCGACGAGCCTGCGCCAGCAGCGGCTCCGACTGCCACAGCGCACCGAGGTGGGTCAGCGCGTGCACGTAACCGCCCAGGTCGCTGAAGCCGCCGAGGCCCAGCATGTCCCGGTCCTGCTCGCGCCAGTCGAGCATCGAGTCGACGTGCTCGGTCAGCATCGTCGCGATCGATTCGGCCGCGGACCGGAATCGCGGCAGGCCGGTCTGCGCACCGAGCTGACCGAGGAAGATCGCGATACCGCAGAGGCCGTTGAAACTCTCGTAGCCGGTGGGCACGACGTTCCAGTAGCGATCCGCCATGATGTTGAGCGTCAGCCACATCGGACGGTCGGCGCCGCCACCGACCGCCGTCGACAGCAGCCGATCGCCGATCCTGACGGCGGCACGGTACGCGAGTGACTCGTCGATCACGTCGGCGGGCAGCGGACGGACGCGCGGCTCGGGGTCCCGCGGTTTGTCACCGATCTGCATCGCGGCCATCGAAGCGGTCACCGCCCAGCTCTGCCGACGCAGATCATCGGGGGAGAGCGTGGCGAGCCGCTCCTCGACAAGCGTCAGCCCGCTGCGCGGGAAGAAGCCGGGCACCAGGACGCCCCGCTCGTCGTGGAGGTCGCGCGAGTTGGGCCGCGTCCAGAAGAAGGGGATGTCCCCCTGGGTGAGTTGCCATACCTCGCTGGTCGCGACGGCGACGTTGGCCACCAGATCCGGATGCCGGCTGCCCACGACCTCGAAGAGACACTGCCGATCCAGGGCGTCCCGCAGCACCCGCGGATGCCAGCACTCCTGAAGAATTCGGGCATAGACCATGGTGGGCTGCACGATGACGCGGATCTCGTCCGCGGCGAACGCGGCGATCGGGCCGTCGGCGGCAGCCAGCTCGCTCCGGAGGCTGAGCAGCAGTCGATAACAGGACTCGAAACCGGCGACCAGGTCGCTCCGGTAGGCCGCCGGATCCACCGCGGCGCCGTCCAGGACGGCTCGGTTCTGGGCGTCGGGCATCACCGCCCGCGCGCGGGTGCGCCGCATCTGGTCGGTGCCGGCCTCGTGCCAGCGCGGCACCGCCATCGGCGTCAACTCCCCCGCGCCGCCGGCCATCCCGGACAACTCGGTGGAGGTCACCGAGTCGCCATCCTGGCGCAGCACCCGTTGCGGAAGCAGACCGATCGAGAGTACGGATTCCTCGCTGAGTCGCATCGCCTCCCGGGGCAGGCCCATCGGCAGCTCGTCCGACACCGGCAACACCTGTTGGAACAGCGCCTCGAGATCGACGATTATCGGCTGCTCACCGGCGGCGATGACGTTCTCCAGATGGATGTCCGAGCCGCGGAGCAGATAGAGCAGACTCAGGTAGGCGCCCTGCCGCCAGAAGAATCGACGCAGCTCGTCCTCACTGGAGCAACCCTCGGTGGAGACGAACTCGACCCAGCCGTAGTCGTCCCGGTTGAGGATGCCCAGCTGTCGCAGCGGGTGGGTCAGGCCCGCGCTGTTGAGCAGATCGACAAGCGTGTAGAAGTGGCACTCGACGGCGAGGCCCCGCGGCTTGTAGACCACCTTGCCGCCGTCGCCGAAGGTCAGGATGGCCACACTGCGTCCACCTCGGTGGGTGTCACCGGCACCCATCTGGACGTCCACGATGTCGTGCAACGATCGGCAGGCCACGCCGAACGTCACGCCGAGCGCGCTCAGATCGGTCAGTGTCCGTTCGGCCAGTTCGAGCCGTACCGCTGACCACTTCTCCAACTCTTCGACGAGTTCCCGGGCCAGCGTCGGGTACCGGGCGAGGATGCGCAGCGCGAACGCGGGGTCTTCGAGCCGCCTCGTGAAGTCGGTGAAGCGGGCACTCGGGGTGTCACCGACGAGGACGCCGTCCCGGCTGGCGAGCCGGAGGTGGACGGCGAGGACGGCGGTCACCATCGAGATGTGACTGGCGTGGTTCGGCCTGAGCAGTGCGTGGTCGCGCGGAAGGTCCTCCTGGTGGCCGTGCCTGCGGGCGAGCACGTTGATCTTGGCGTGCAGTTGGGCCTGATACCACGACGACAGCGGGTGGACCAGAGCCAGGAAACCCGCGGACGGGCCGAACTCGCCCACCACGTCGTCGTCGAGGGCGCGACGCTCCGCCGGGTCGGCCGACCAGGCCTGGACGATACTTGTCAACCACTGCGGCACGGCGGGGGTGCGGTCGCGGAGATTGTCGGGCGTCTCGCCGAGCAGCAGGAGCAGTTCCTCCTCTTCGATCCCGGAGTCGTACCACCGGGAGAGGTCCGGTTCGAGGCCACCGGTCACCGTCCGGTCGTTCTGCCAGGCGCTGAGCCGGCGCGAGCCGCGGGCCAGGGCCTCGGCGGCCCGGGGTAGGGGTCGGACCCGCCGCTCGTCGAGGCGTAGCCCGGCCCACCAGGCCGGGCTGGCCAGCAGCTCGCCGCTGCGGTTGCGTCCAGTGTCAGTTGCGGTATCGAGCGGGACCATCATCGCTCCGTCTCCGATCATCGATGTTCGGGAAAGGCGCGTGGGCGGACACCCTGTTCGGTGCCCGCCCACTCGCTGACGCGATCGGGCTGCCGACCGCCGGTGCGAAAATCAGCAGCAACCCGTGCTGCCCACCGAGCCGCAGGTGCCGCACAGGGTGCCCCGGGTGCACAGGGCGAGCGTCACCGTCCCGACGATGGTCGGGGTGGGTGTGATGGTGCCGCCGTTGACGTCCTGCATCTCCAGGTCCGTCAGGTCCATCTCACCGATCGAGTCGTCGACGAACTCCTCGTGGTCAAACATGGTGCACCTTCCTGTCTGGGCTGTTCGCCCGTAGTGGGAATGGCCGAGCAATAAGAGCTTCGCAAGGTGGGGTTCGCTGCTGGTCTCGCTGCGGTCGAGGTTTGTTTCAGTACTGGTATAGCGTCGGTAGATTTGCCCGAACCCGCTCTTGACTATCGGCGGCAGCGGTGTCGAACATGGATTCACAGTCGTTTCGACGCATTGTTTGTGGCCGAGCCGACGGGGTGCCTGGCTACTTGCCCTCCACCCCTGGACGCGTCAGTTATCGACGACTGCGCGAGCCGTAAAAATCGACCCTTCGATTGAGGAGGACACCATGAACGAAGCAGTCAAGGCGTGGAAGGATCCCGCGTTCCGGGCGACGCTCAACGACGCCGACCTGGCCGCACTCCCTGCCCACCCGGTCGGAGACATCGAGTTCGACGACCTGAGCCTGGACGAGACCCGGGGTCTCGGCAGTGAGTCCAAACTGACCTTCGGATGCTGCCCGACCCAGGTCATCACTTCGCGCACCTGCATCACCTGCTACGAGTGGCCCTGCGAATAGCAGAGCTTCGTTCATCGCACGAGTGCCGTCGGCAGCATTCCGACGAGCTGATTCGTGACGTCAGCGGGTGGGCATCGGATCACCGGTGCCCACCCCTGGCCGGTGAAATGGTATTGCGCAGCAGACCGGGAGCCAGTTCGATTTCGCGGCCGGAGGCGGAAAGCATGTATGACCACATTCTCGAATCACCCGTTTGGTGGCGTGGCCTGACCCTGGCGCAGCGGGCCGAGGGTCGTGTATCGGTCGACGGTGAGCAACTCGACAATGGCCGGCGGCGCCGGGATGCCTGGCGGGGCGGGCACATCGTGCGCGGCCGGGACATCTCGTTGGACCGGTGGGAACGACTCGGGTTGTCCGAGGAGAGACTTGTCGAACTACTCGCCGAGTCGACCGAGTCGCTCGCCGCGCGCTTTCCCGACCGGCCGCCGTGGATGGATGTCGTCGCTGACGCGTGGCAGCGGTTCGGCGCCGTCGGGTCGACCGTGTCGGCACCCGACGGCCCGTCGACCGAGGGCCCCCAGGGCCGGGAGGACGACCACGAAAGCCCTCCGGAGAAGGTCCGACACGATGCGTACCTGACGTGGATCGCGCCGTTGCTGGCCTGGACCCACGACGAGTTGACCGTCCGGTTGACCGAACTCGCCGCCCGGCAGGGGGACGACCGGCTGCCGGGCGGCCACCCCCTGTCCGCGCCACCGATGGCTCAGCTCCGACAAATGATCATCTCGGTGCTGGTCCTGGAGGTGAACGTCGCCCGGATGGAGGGTCGCCTCGTCGGCGCGACGCCGACGGAGCGGATGGCCTCGTTCGTCGAGCAGCTCCGCGAGCCATCGGCCGCGCTGGCCCTCCTGGCCGAATACCCGGTGCTCGCCCGCGAGCTGGTCCACTGTGTGCAGACCACGGTTCGGGTCAGGCTGGAGTTCGCCGCGCAGTTCCTGGAGGACCTTCCGGCGATCCGGAAGACCTTCGGTGGCGCCTGGCAAGGGCTGGCGGACCTGGCGGACGTCGACTTCGGCCGAGGGGACACACACCGGGGCGGGCACAGCGTGGCGATCCTGACCTTCACCGACGGCCGCAAGCTCGTCTACAAGCCGCGCAGCCTTCGCACCGAGGTCCACTTCAACGAGGTTCTTCGGTGGCTCAACACCAAGGGTCTGCGGCACCCCCTCCGCACGCTGCGCGTCCTCGACCGGCCCGGGCACGGCTGGGTCGAGCACGTGACGGTCGAGCCCTGCCAGGACGACGAGCAGGTGACCCGGTTCTTCCACCGGCAAGGCTCTTACCTGGCACTCTTCTACGCACTGTCCGGCTCGGACATGCACCTGGAGAACGTGATCGCGGCCGGGGAGCACCCCGTGGTCGTCGACCTCGAGGCGCTCTTCCAGGTGCTCCCCCGCTGTGCCGACGACACGACCTCGCCCCTGGCCGCCGGCACGGCACCCCGGGTGGTGCGGGACTCGGTGCTCCGGATCGGTCTCCTGCCCGAACGGGTCATCGCCCTGAACGAGGACGGTGTCCACGACATCGAGGTGAGCGGCCTCGCCGGTGGTGGAGGACAGTTGTCTCCCCTGCGCACGCCCACGTACGCCGACAGTGGCACGGACCAGGTGCGGGTCGTCCGCGACCGACGGAAGATGCCGGACACCGACAACCGGGCGACGTTGGCTGGTCAGCCGGTCAACGCCCTGGCCTACACGGACGCGCTCACCGCCGGATTCGAGGACTGCTACCGCCTCCTCCTGGCCCATCGCGACGACCTTCTCGGCACCCAGGGTCTGATCGCGATGTTCCGAGACGACGAGGTTCGTTTCATCCCGCGCCCGACGATGACCTACGCCCGGTTGCAGTACGAGTCGTGGCATCCGGATCTGCTCCGCGACGCACTCGACCGGGAGATCTTCACCGAGGCTCTGGCGTCCGGGTTCGCCGACCTGCCGGATCGCGACCTGCTGCTGGCCAGTGAGCAGCGTCAGCTCGCCGCTCAGGACATCCCGTCCTTCCACACCACGCCCGGCTCGTCCGATCTCCAGGACGGGTACGGCCTCGTGGCCGCCAACTTTCTCGCGGAGAGTGGGTTGGCGGCGGTGCGGAAGCGGCTGGGCGAGTTCGGCGAAAGGGACCTGCGCAGCCAGCTCTGGTGCATCCGCGCGTCGATGTCCGGGCTCACGGCGGGCGCGCTGCGGGCCCAGTCGGTCCAGCCCAGCCCGTTGCCAGACTCGCCGCTGGATGAGGAACTGGCGGTCCGGGCCGCACGTTCGGTCGCCGATCTGCTGTTGGAGACCGCCCTGGCCGGCGAGGGGGAAACGCCATCCTGGCTGTCGCTGAACTTCGTCGGGGACCGCTACTGGAGGGTCGGCCACGCCGGCCTCGACCTCTACAGCGGGGTGACCGGCATCGCGCTGTTTCTGGCGCAGCTCGGCGTGGTCACCGGGGAAGCGCGGTTCCGTCGCCCCGCCGAGCAGATCGCCCGCCAGTTGGTCGACGCGACCGAGCAGTTGGCCACCAGTGCGGATCACCAGGCGGTCTGGTCGATCGGCGGGTTCAGCGAGCTCGGCGGCCTGGTCTACGTGCTGAGCCAGCTCGCCGGGCTGTGGGACGAGCCGGCCCTGCTCGACGCGGCTCAGCAGGCCGCGGCGATGTGTCGGGCACGGTTCGCCGAGGACAACACGCTGGACGTCATCGGTGGAACCGCCGGGGCCGCGTTGTCGATCCTCGCCCTGCACCGGGCGCGACCGGACGACTGGACCCTGGACACCCTGCGGGCCGCCGGGGTCACGCTGGAAGACCGCGCTGTGCGCGTTCCCGGGGGAATCGGGTGGCGAACGGAGTTCGAGGCGGGCCAGGCCCTGCTCGGGTTCGCGCACGGGGCCAGCGGCATCACCTACGCGCTGGCCAGCATCGCCGAGGTCACCGGCGAGAGCCGGTTGAACGACCTGTGTGGGCAGGCACTGGGCTTCGAGCGGCACCATCTGTCCCGCGAGCGCGGGAACTGGCCCAATCTCCGAACGGACAGCGGCCCCGATGCCTACATGGACGCCTGGTGTCACGGTGCCGGCGGCATCGGGCTGGCACGTGCCGCCCTGCTTCGACTGCCGGGAATCGCGCCCTGGCACGACCTCGTCCGCACGGATCTCGATCTGGCGCTCGGGACGGCCCGCGACGATCTGATCGTCGCGGACCGGTTCGTGGGTATCGGCAACGACTCGATCTGCCACGGCGATCTCGGCCTGGTCGAGACCGTGCTGACGGCAGGATCGGTGCTCGGTGACCCGGAGTTGACGCTTGTCGGCCGCCGGGCCGCCCGGGTGATCGCCGAACAGGTCGTCGGTGGCGGCCCCCGGCCGGGTGTGCCGCAGGGCATCACCACTCCGGGCCTGCTGATGGGGCTCGCCGGCATCGGCTACGGACTCCTGCGCGCGGTGCTGCCGGAGCGGATCCCGAACGTGCTGCTGCTCGATTCCAGCGGTTCCGACGACCGACCGGGTGGCGCCGGCGGTCACCGGATCGCTGCCGCGGTGCCGGTGCCCGCCGGGTGACGGGTCGGCGCCAGCCGTCCACAGTCGTCGCCGTGTGGGCGTCCCGGTACCGGCCCGAATGCCGGCACCGAGGACGCCCTCGGTGCCGGCACCCCGGTCAGTGCCGGGACGTCGACTCGGCCCCGACCGGAACGGCGCTTGACGACGGCCGGTCCAACAGGTGTTCATCGCGCAGGATGGCCTGGTGCAACTCCTGCGCCTCGGCGCTCGGGCGAAGGCCGAGTTCGTCATCCAGGGTGCGACTGAGATCTCGGAAGGCCTCCAGCGCGTCGGCCCGTCGGCCGGAACGAAAGAGCGCGAGCATCAGGTGTACGCGGAGTTGCTCGCGCAGGGGGTGCACGGCGACCAGCGTCTCGATCACCGGGGTGAGTCGGTTGTGCTGCCCACAGATCAACTCGGCTTCGATCCAGGCTTCCAGCGCGGACAACCGGCAACCCTCCAGCCGGTTGGCCTCCGCACTTGTCGCCTGGGTGTCCGGCACGTCGGCCAGCGCCGGCCCGCGCCACAGCGCCAGCGCCCGGCCGAGGACGTTGGCGGCTGTCTCGGCGTCGCCGTCCGCCAGCGCTCGCTCCCCGAGTGCCGCGAAGCCGGTGAATCGATCCCCGTCCAGATCACCCTGATCGGCGCTGAGGAGGTAGCCGGGCGCTCGCGTGCACAACTGCCGCCCGTCCGGGTCGCTCAGGGCGCGGCGCACCTGGTGGACGTACTGCTGGATCAACTTGTCGGCGGTGCGCGGAGCCGCGCACGGCCAGATCTGCTCGCGGAGCGCGTCGGTCGAGACGACCTGGTTGGCGTTCACCAGCAGCACGGCGAGCAGGGCCCGGCACTTGGCCTGCGGCAGTGAGATCCAGCGGCCGGCGCTGCGGACCTCGACCGGACCAAGCATCCGGTACCGCAGTGGTGGGTCGGCCTGGGATGGTTCGTGGGGCGCGTAGCCATTGGCTCGTGGCGCCCAGTTGAGGCCAAGGGTGCTGTCGTCAAGCATTGTTCCTCCCCGTTGTGTGGTCCTGCTGGACTGTGACCTGGGTCCAGTCGATCGACCTCCACTCCACACCGAAGAGCTGATTGACGTCCGCGGTGCGTAAATTACTTTGAGCGCATGGTTCGATATCATTCGCGAACCAGAGCCGAATCTGACGTTTCGCTCCGCACTGCGAAGCTATGACGGCAGACTCGGCCCTGCAAGCTGGGAAGTGTTTGTGAATGTTTGGGACTGTGCGAGATTCACCTGACCTGCTCTGACCCAGCATCCGGGCCGACGCCGACGACGACGCGACAGAAGCCCGGATCGCCTGTACGCTAAGGGTTCGCGCGCGAGCAGTCAGGCATGCCCGGCCTTGGCGGCTCTCCTTGAGCTCAAGATTTCAGCAAGCCTCGCGACTCCTCGTTGACGCATCCTGGTGTGGCTCCGAGAGTTGGTCAAAGGAGCGCATGCTTGACACCGCCGGGCGAGGCCAGCGGGTGCGCCTGGTCGACAATTCGGGGAAGATCATCAGATGGAGCCCGACCTTTACGGTAGTCCACCGGCACCTGAAGGCACGGCCACACCAATGGAGTTCGTCGGCGCGCTGCGGCAGTTGCGCCTCTGGTCCGGGCTGACCTACCGACAACTGGCGGCCAAGGCCGCCGCATCCGGGGACGCGCTACCGTTCGGCACTATCGCCTCCGTGCTGAGCCGGACCAGTCTGCCCAGGCGGGAATTCGTGGTGACGTTCGCGCGGGCCTGCGGCCTGGACGATGCGTCGATCGCCCGTTGGGTGCGGCAGCGCAACGCGCTGGCGGTCAACGCCACGCAGGTGGTTGGCGGCGGGGCCCGGGACGAGGGGGCCGACCTTGCGACCGCCGAGCCGGCCTGGCCGTCGCCGGCCATGCTTCCACCGGACATCGCCGACTTCACCGGGCGCGCCGCCGAGGTCGCGGCGCTGACCCACCGGTTGACCGCCGAGCGCAACGACACCCGAGCATCCGCCGCCCTGCCGGTGACCACCATCGCGGGGATGGGCGGGGTGGGCAAGACCGCACTCGCGACGCACGTCGCGCACCTGGTCCGGGCCGCGTACCCGGATGGTCAGCTCTGGGCCAACCTGACGAACGTCGATGCCAGTCCGGTGGACCCGGCCGAGGTGCTGGCCCGGTTCCTGCGGGCACTCGGCATGCCGTACCGCGCCATCCCGGCCGACCCGGCGGAACGCGCCGAGGCGTACCGGACCCGGACGGCCAACCGCAGGATCCTCGTGGTGTTGGACAACGCGGTCTCCGAGGGGCAGGTCCGATCCCTCCTGCCCGGGGCCGCTCCCTGTGCCGTGCTGATCACCAGTCGTGCGCGGATGACAGCGATCGAGGGCTCCCGGCGGATCGACCTGGACGTCCTCTCCGCCACCGAGGCTGTCGAGTTCCTGGCCCGGCTCGCCGACGACGAACGGGTGGTGGGCGAGCCCACGGCAGCCGCCGACCTGGTGAAGCTGTGCGGATACCTGCCCCTCGCGGTGCGCATCGCGGGGGCGCGACTGGCCGCGCGGCCGGCCTGGCAGCTCGCGCATCTCGTCGAGCAGCTCGACGACGAACAGCGGCGCCTGGACTGGCTGGTCACCGGCGATCTGACGGTACGCGCCTCGCTGGCCATCAGCTACCGCGGCCTGACACCGGAGGCGCAGCGGCTGTTCCGACTGCTCGGCCTCTTCGACGTACCGGATTTTTCCGCGACCCTGGCCGCCGCGCTGCTCGGCTGCCCCCCGGAGCGTTCGATCGAACACGCCGAGGCGCTCGTCGACGCCCAACTCCTCGTCGTGGACGGGCTCGACGTCGCCGGGCAGACCCGATACCGGTTCCACGACCTGACCAGGCTATTCGCCGCCAGGTGCGCCGAGTTGGAGGTCGAGCCCGACGAGCGGGCGCAGGCGGTGCAGCGCGGGCTGGGCGGCTGGCTCGCGTTGGCACGGCGGATGGCCAGGTGGATCCCGGGCCCCTGCTACGCCCCGATCAGTGGCGGGGCACCGCACACGGCACTCGACTGGGCTGACGACTACGCCGAGCGCGTCGCCGCCGCGGACTGGTTCGACGCCGAATGTGCCGCCCTCCAGGCCGGGGTTCGCCAGGCGTGCCGGCTCGGCCTCGACGACCTGGCGTTCGACCTGGCCGGTTGTCTGGAGAAATACTTCGACCTGCGCGGCAGGTACACCGAGTGGACAAGCCTCAACACCGAGGCGATGGCGGTCTGCCGCATCGCCGGCAACCGGTTGGGCGAGGCGGTCATGCTGCGCGGTCTGCTCGACGTGAGCACCTGGATCACCGACGACCGCGACGGTGACGCGATGGCCCGCTCCAGCATCCAGGCCCGCAATCTGCTGGAGATGTTCACCGCCCTGGGGCACGACGCGGGCGCCTCCGACGCCGCTGTCATGTACTCGTGGGCACTGAGCGCCGGCGGCGCCTACCCCGAGGCGACAGCGATGGCGACCCGCGCGCTGCGCCTCGCCGAACGGTCGGACCACCTCGGCGGTCAGGCGCGGAGCAACCTCGCGCTGGCCATGGCCTACTACGAGCAGCAGCACGTCGACCTCGCGATCGGTCATGCCCTCACCTCGCTGGAGAACGCCCGCGCGTTGGGCAACATGCGCTGGGTCGCCACCGGCCTGCAGTACCTGGGGATCGCGTACCGGCAGCTCGGTGACCACGAGACCAGCGAGCGGATGCTCGACGAGTCGCTGGCCATCTCCCGGGCGCACCGCGATCACTACCCGGAGGTGCTGACCGTCCTCGCGCTGGCCCGCCTCTACCTGGAACGTGGCGACGGCACCGCCCGGGAGACCGCCGAGACCGCTCTGCTGCTCAGTCGCCGCTACCACATGAGGCACCATCTCGCCGAGGCGTACGCGATCCTCGGCGAGATCGAGCTGCGCGACGGCAGGCCGGCCCACGCGATCCGTCACCTGGAGGCATCCGTCGCCATCTGGCGGACCCGCGGATGGCACTCGTTCCAGGCGGCTTCGCTGACGACCCTCGGAAAGGCATACCTGCACGTCGACGCGTACGCCGCCCACCAGGCGTTCGTCGACGCGCAGGCGCTTTACGCCCAGCTCGGCAACACCGACAAGGTCGCCGAACTGGGACTGCTCGCCGACAGCGCGGCCGACCCCTCCGGCCACGCCGACCGCAGCCGCGCCTGAGCTGACCGTGCGGCGGCCAGACGCCGGGTCACTCCCCCGGCGGAACAACCGCTGACCTGGCGAATCAGCGCCGCTTCAGCGCCGCTTCAGGCTGCTCAATACGTTCGCGCCATGACAATCAAACGTTTCTCGCGGGCGAGACGCGGGGTGGCTGTCGCGACGGTGGTCGCCGTCACGGCGGCGGGCGTGCTGTCCGGCGTGCCCGCGTCGGCCGATCCCGTTCCCGTCCCCATCCCTCAGGCGACGCTCACCGACCGGGCCTTCGGACAGGTCGCCGAGAGCCACATCCAGGGCGCCGATCGGATCAGGACCGCCGTGTTGTCGGCCGAGTTCGTCCAGTGGCACCGGCTGCACCCGAACGTCACTGCCGCACAGGCGCAGACCCACCTCACCGCCCGCAAGCAACTGCTCGACAGCTCACTGACCGCGTTCGACAGGCTGGTGCCCGAGCAGGACCTGCTGCTCAAGTCCGTCGACATCCTGCTCGGCGCCCCCGGCGGCGACACCCGGACCTCGCCGGAGGTGACCGGACTCGTCGGCGCCGTGATCGGCAGGTCTGTCGAACCGTGGGACACCCGCGAGGAGCTCGCGTCCGGCGCGTTACGCACCGCCCAGTGGCTGCGCGGCCGGGACGACGCGCTCGCCGCCGTCTGGTCCGCGGTCCGACAGTCGGGCGCTGCCGACGTGCCGGTCGCCACCGCCTGGAACGCCGTGCTCGGTGCGCCGTTCGGCGTGGACGTGACGAGCACCTACGAGCAGCTCACTGCGGATCCCGGGCTCTCCCGTGTGGACCTCGACGCGATCCTGGCGCTCCAGGGCGACTCGGTGGCGTACGTCGCGGCGGCAAAGCAGCAACTCGCCTCCCTGCACGCGCAGCTGCTCGGCCTGAGCCTGGAGGTCCGTCTCGAGATCGGCGAGAACAACAGCAAGTGCCCGCCGGAAGGACCACCGAGCGCCGAGTGCACCGCCGCCGCGAAGAAGGCCGCCGAGGACCGGGACAAGGAACGCCAGCAGACGATCTCCGACATCAAGGCCGGGATGGGCATGGTCTCCACCGTCATCGGGTTCGCCGACCCCGACGCCGGCAAGAAGTCCAAGGTGATCGGCGAGGCGGTCCTCACCACCATCAGCGCGATCTCCAAGTACGCGGCGGCGATCACCGGCCGCGGCCTGGCGGGCTCGATCTTCAGCACCGCGACGTTGGCCATGACCGGCAACGTCTTCGGCGCCATGATGTCGGTCGTCGGGCTCTTCGGCAGCAGCGGACCTTCGCTCGACCAGCAGATCCTTGCCCAGGTCAAAGCGTTGCGCGACGAGGTGCGGGCCCTCGGCGACGAGATGCGGGCCAGCTTCGCGCGGGTCGAGGCCCAGATCAACACGGTGTACGCGAACATGATGGCCCAGTTCGACAAACTGAACGCGGCGATCGCCGGCAACACCGCACAGCTCACCCTCGTGCAGCAGCAGGTCGCCCAGCTCGGCCTGCGCCTGGAGGACATCGCCGCCACAGTGCTGACCGCGATCGGCGACGCCACCCTGCACGACGCCCGCTCCGACATCAACCAGTACGTCGGCTACCTGGAGAACTTCGGCCAGCCGATCCCGACGTACGGCGAGTTCGTCGGTCCGGAGAACGAGTTCCACCTGGCCGCCACCCAGCTGGCCAGCGGCGCGGCCTTCGTGGTGCCCAGGACCGACGCCGACAACCCGGCACTCGATCCCACAAACGTGCTGAACAGCTTCGGCGAGGCCCGGTCGATCAACTATCTGGCGCGGATAGCCAGCGGTCGCGACCCGTCGATCGTCGAACCGGCGACGCCGGTCGGCAACCCGACGGTGTGGAATCTCGGCGCGCAGGCGTACGCCATGGTGATGCTGCAAAATCCGACGTACGCCGCCCAGGTCAGCGCCAGCAGGGCGGCGCAGATCGAGGCGGAGGGCACGCGCATCGCCGACCTCGCCGCCAGCTTCGGCCGGCCGGTCGACGGCAACGCCAACGGCCTGATCACCGGGCTGGTCAACGAGTACGTCGCCGCCACCAACGAGGTGTCGACAGCACTGGCCGCCGTCCGGACCAACGAGGCCCAGGTCCGCTGGGAGCCGGACGCCAACGGCGTACAGGTGCGGACGCCCAAGAACTACGACCTGTTCTGGGACACGGACAAGCCGCTCGCGGCGGCACCGGCGAAGACCGACGAGGCGACGGTGCCGGCCTGTAGCGGCACCAGGCAGATCGACCGTCCCAGCAACGTTCGCTACGACCTGATGTCGAACGTGGTGCGGGCGCTCCACCACGCGTACACGCCACGTGCCGGCGAGCCGCCGGCCGGGGTACGGGAGTTGCCCGAGGTCGGCTACTGCTACACGCCGAGCTGGGTCTACACGCGGACGACCGGCTACGGCACCGGGGTGATCCGCCACTACGGCAAGCTGCGGTTGCAGATCCACAGCCGGTTCCGGCTGAACCCCGGCGCGGCCTGGCAGAACTCGCGGACCGCCGACTACACCTGGCCCGACGAGCAGGTCTACCAGGTCGACTGCGAGCTGTTCAACTGCGACAGCGAGACCACACCCGAGCAGGGCCTGACCCAGAAGTGGCAGTCCGGGCGGTACGCCTTCGCGAGCGGCGCGACCGCCACGCCCAACACCGCGCTGGACGCCACGCTGACCACGACCCTGCGCGGTTTCCTCCAGGCCCGGCAGAAGTCCATGTACGACCGGGTTCGGGAGCTGAGCACCCAGGTCAGCGGGCCGGTGCCCGCCGCGCTGAAGAAGATGAACACGGCGGCGCGGCTCCTTCAGGCGTACACCCGGTTGGGTCTGCCCAACGCCCTGGACTCGGACGACGTGTTGTCCGCGAACCTGTTCGGGCAGTACCAGGTCCCGGTGAACATGCCGGCGGACGCCAAGGTGACGAACGCCTACACCAAGGCGGCCGACACCTACGCGACGTGCGGAAGCCCGCCGTGCGCGCTCGACCCCAGCCGGCCGCTACGCGACCAGGTCAGCCTCAAGCTGCCCTGCGAGCCCGCCGTCGACGCCTCGAACCTGCCCGGCGACCCGCTCGGCGACTGCCTGGTCACGAGCGCGCGCTCCCGCGCGGCGACGCTCATCCAGCGGTACGAGGTGTGGGCGGACCAGATGACCGCCGGGCTGCACCGCGAACGGGTGCCGTGGATGAACGACACCATCATGGGGCTGCGCATCACCACCCGCCTGACCCACGCCAACTGAATCCAGCGGTGCCGGCGCCTGCGGGCGCCGGCACCGCGCCAGTTCGTTCGAGGGCAATTCTGCGGCGCAATTACACACCGGCCTATTCCTCGGAAAAGTCGACCGGAGCATGTGGACATTTCTTGGTACACTACCCCGGCCTACCCCCAAGGAGAGAAACCGAAGTGAAGATATTATCAACTGTCGCGTCCGTGTCCGCGCTCTCAATAGGAATCGTTATTGCCTCGGCAGTTCCTGCCTACGCCGCCACGGACAGGAGCGGGGCGGAACGGCTGAACATCCCGAACAGCAGTGCGTGCAGGGCGGGTCGTACGGTCCTGGAAGGGATGGTGGCGGGGCCAGGAGGCCAGCTTTACATCATTTTCTCGAAGGGAAGCGCCGGGGAGCCGGTGCTGTCCCGATGGTTGCGCGACGGCTCGACCTGGGACGGCGCCAGCTGGACCTGTGCCGGGGCACCAACCCCCATGCCCCAGCTCGGCCACGGCAACGACCTCGCCTACAACGCGAACTACCTCGGTCAGGGTCCCGCCCTGATCGCTACCCAGGGAAGCCAGTCGGCATTTCCCAGCGACGATGTGACGATCGTGCACCTGAGCACCAACGGTTCCATTGGCGCAACCGAGGTGGTCGATCTGCCGATCGGCAACATCAGTGGCCTCTGCTACAGCGCGACGGCGGCCGGCGGCGCCGGCAAATATGCCGCCCGCCGACTGGGCAGTCTGTGGACCCATCCCGGCGCCGGTTCGCTCACGAGCGGATGGACGCTTGTGAAGAGCAACCTGACCAGTCACGATAATCGCTCCGACCAGGGCATCGACTGCTCGGAGAACTACATCTGGAACACCAGGTCGATCAATGACTCAACGCCCGACACCGGGTGGAACTGGATCTACCAGTACAACTGGTCCGGGGGCGACGTGGAGAGCGACATCGGCATCCCGGGTAACAACCTGACCGACGAGATCGAAGATGTCACCCACGTCGGGAGCGACTTCTTCGTCGCCGTCAACCGAAACGGCGGGAGCGCCGACTCGGTGAAGGTGCTCACCGAGTAGCCGCTGGTCCTGGTGGTGCTGCCCGGTCGTGGGCGTTGACGGGAGTTCGTCGACGGCCACCGCCGGGCGCGGACGGGGCATCCCGTAAACCCTGTGACCCCGCCCCGGACCGCAGAGAACCGGGCATGGGTGTAACAAGCAAGGCCCTGCCCAGCATCTTGCTGGTCAGGGCCTTGGTTTGGTGCGCCGCCAGGGACTCGAACCCCGAACCCGCGGATTAAGAGTCCGCTGCTCTGCCAGTTGAGCTAGCGGCGCTCGTTCGGCAACGGAGAAAACATTAGCACCCCCGGAAGGTGGGCTCCAATCCGGTTACCCGACTCCCCCCTTCGGTCGAGCTTTGCGGGCAGAAACCCACAAACCGGCCAGCTCGCTCAACTCGGGGGCGTGGGTTACGGCGGTGATGCGGCACGATGTCCGCCAGGTACGCGAGAACAGAGGTGGGGATGACACGGTTCACGCGAGCCGGGGCGGTGGTGGGCGCTCTGACCCTGGCGGCGTCGCTGGCACTGACCGGGTGCGGCGACAAGCAGGAGCCGACATTCGTCGGCGGGACGCCTGCGGCAGACGCGGGCGCCGCATCGGGCTCGTCCGCGCCCTCGACGGTGGCCTCGCCGAGCGCGCCGAGCGGGCCGACGCTCGCGCTGAGCCCGGCCGACGGCGCGAACAACCGGCCGGTGAGCACGGAGATCAGCGCGAAGCTCCCGGACGGGGGCAAGGTTTCCGCTGTCACCCTGACCGCGGCGGGCGGGGGCGCGGTGGAGGGCAAGCTGCGCACCGACGGTTCCGCCTGGGTGCCGTCCGCCCCGCTGAAGTTCGGCACCCGCTACACCGCAACGGTGACGGCGAGCGCGGCCGACGGCACGAGCAGCCAGGGCACCAGCAACTTCACCACGATGGCCAAGCCGAAGTCGACAATCGGGTCCGGCCTGTACCTCTTCGACGACAAGAGCTACGGCGTGGCCATGCCGGTGGTCACCGAGTTCCACCCGGGCATCCCGAAGAAGGACCGGGCGGCGGTGCAGAAGCGGATGTTCGTCCGCACCGACCCGCCGCAGCCGGGGGCCTGGCACTGGGTCGACAACGGTACGCAGGCCTACTACCGGGCACCCGAGTACTGGAAGCCGGGCACGACCATCTCGGTGCGGATCGCGCTGGCCGGGGTGCCGCTGAGCAACGGCAAGTACGGCGACATGGACCGTAAGGCCACCGCCAAGATCGGCCGGTCGTTGGTGATGAAGGTCGACAACGCCAACAAGAAGATGACCGTGTACGAGGACGGGGCGCTGGTGCGCACCATTCCGGTGAGCCTCGGCAAGAAGAGCACGCCGTCGTCCAGCGGCACGATGGTCGTGATGGAGAAGAAGGAAGCCACGGTCTTCGACACCCGCGACGACCCGGACCCGGCCAACCGCTACGTCACCGACATCCAGTACGCCCAGCGGATCACCTGGGGTGGCGAGTACATCCACGCCGCGCCCTGGTCGGAGCACGTGCAGGGGCGCCAGAACGTCTCGCACGGCTGCGTGAACGTGTCGACGGCCAACGCCCGGTGGCTGTTCGAGAAGACGCGGATCGGTGACCCGATCACGGTCAAGGGCACCGAGCGCAAGATCAGCGCCGGCAACGGCTGGACGGCGTGGAGTGTGAGCTGGTCGGAGTTCATCAAGGGCAGCGCGCTGCCCGTGCCCAGTGGCGGTGCCGGCCCGGCGCTCTGAGCCCTGTCGGCCTTCTCGCGCCGGCCCTGCCGATGGCCGGGCCGGCGCGTACCCTTGCACTCCGGCGAGGCGACGATGCCGCGGCGACCCCAGCACCCCCCGCGTGGAGACGAGCTACGCTCACGAAACGCCGGATAGTAGCAAAAAACCGGCAGGGTGATCGGCGTGTTTCGGTTCACCCTCGGCAACCGGGGCCGGCTCTGGCGCGTCAGTAGGAGACGATGGGGCAGCGACCACGACTGTGAGGGAATCATGCGAGCTAGCCAGGATCAGCTGATCAGGCGCCGTGGGCGACGTCGCGTGTTCGCGGCGGGGTTCCTCGCCGTGGCGCTGGCCTTCACCGCCGCCTGCACCGACGGCGACGGCGGCAAGCCGTCCTCGTGGCACGGCGGCAGCGAGAGCCCCGCGCCGAAGGCCGCGGCGACGATCAGCGAGCCGGCGGCCGACGCCAAGGACGTGCCGGCCTCGACCGGCATCACCTTCACCACGAAGGACGCCGTGAAGACCGCCGTCGAGCTCAAGGGCGCGGACGGCAAGGCGGTCGAGGGCGCACTCGCCGCGGACGGCAAGACGTGGCAGCCGGCCGGCACGTTGGCGTACGGCACGAGCTACACGGCGACCGTGACCGCCACCGGCGACGATGATCGTCCGGCCACCGCGACAAGCACCTTCACCACCATGGCCAAGCCGGACAACCAGGTTCGGGTGAGCAGCTTCCTCGGCGACAACCAGGTGGTCGGGGTCGGCATGCCGCTGATCGTGAAGTTCAGCCGGGACATCCCGGAGGACTACCGCGACGACGTGCAGCGCCGGATGACGGTGACCTCGACGCCGGCCCAGGAGGGCATCTGGCACTGGGTCAGCCCCACCGAGATCCGCTACCGGCCGAAGGTGTTCTGGAAGACCGGCAGCAAGGTCTCCTACCGGGTGCGGGCCGGCGGCCTGCCGATGGGTGAGGGTTGGTACGGCAGTGCCGACCTCTCCGTGGACATCAAGATCGGCCCTTCGGTGATCATGACGGTGGACAACAAGACCAAGCGGATGACGGTGACCCGCAACGGCGCGGTGATCAAGACCATCCCGGTCAGCCTGGGCAAGAAGAGCACCCCGTCGTCCAGCGGCACCATGGTCGTGATCGAGAAGCTGCGCAAGACGGTCTTCGACACGTTCGAGGAGCTGGGTCCGGAGGACGGCTACCGCACCAAGATTGACTTCGCGCAGCGTCTCACCTGGGGCGGCGAGTTCATCCACGCGGCGCCCTGGTCCGAGGGCCAGCAGGGCAGCGTGAACGTCTCGCACGGTTGCGTGAACGTCTCGATGGCCAACGGCAACTGGCTGTTCAACAACACGCAGGTCGGCGATCCGATCACGGTCAAGGGCACCGAGACCAAGCTGAAGAACGGCAACGGCTGGACCGACTGGAACATGAGCTGGGACGAGTACGTCAAGGGCAGCGCCCTGCCGTACGAGCCGCCCGCCGATCCGGACACCGCCCCGCCCCCGGCCGGCGCCCCGTCCCCCACGCCGACCGCCTGAGCCAGATCAAACTCGAGATACCGCAAATCGGGGCATCCAGCCAAGCTGGGGGCCCCGATTTCATGAAACCCAAGGGGACGACAACGACTCAGGCCCCCTCCGGAGAGGGGGCCTGAGCAGCACAACCAACTGGGTGACTGATGGGAATTGAACCCACGACAACCGGGACCACAACCCGGTGCTCTGCCAACTGAGCTACAGCCACCATGCCGCCGTCGCCCGGTCGATCGCCCCGGGCGGGGTGCGGACCAATAATAGCCACACCGGCGGGCACGACGTCCAGCGGGTTCCCTGCGCGGCGCGCAGACGCCGCCCGGGGTCAGAGGTCGGCGGCGATCGCCTTGGCGGTCTCCACGTCCGGGCCGGGCAGCGGGACGAAGACGGTGCGCCGGTAGTACTCCAACTCCCGGATGCTCTCCCGGATGTCGGCGAGCGCCCGGTGCGCGAGGCCCTTCTGCGGCTGGCCGAAGTACACGCGGGGGTACCAGCGACGGCAGAGTTCCTTGATCGACGAGACGTCGATCATCCGGTAGTGCAGGTGCGCGTCGAGGCGGGGCATGTCCCGGGCGATGAAGCCCCGGTCGGTGGCGATCGAGTTGCCGCACAGCGGCGCCGTCCGCGGGTCCTTGACGAAGGTGCGGACGTACTCCAGGACCAGGTCCTCCGCCTCGGCGAGGGTGACCACCGAACGACGGACCTCGTCGGTGAGGCCGGACTTGGCGTGCATCGTCCGCACGACCTCCGGCATCCCCTCCAGCGCCGTCTCGTCGGCGTGGATCACGACGTCGACGCCGTCACCCAGCACGTTGAGGTCGGGATCGGTGACCAGTGCCGCGACCTCGATCAGTTTGTCCCTGCCGAGGTCCAGCCCGGTCATCTCACAGTCAATCCAGACAAGGAGATCAGCCACCGGCACAGCCTACGCGCCGCCCATGGGACGTGGCTGCGCGCTCTCGGCGGGCCAGCCCGCTAGGGTTTCGGGGTGCCAGCAGAACCCGTCGCACCGCCCGCCGTCACCGACGACGATCCCGGCGGCCGTACGGTCCGTCGCCTGGTCGCGGTGGTGGCCGTCATCGCCCTGCTGCCAGCGCTCTACCTACGGGGTCTGAACCACAAATTCCTCGACCTCAAGATCTACATGTCGGCGGTGGACTGGTGGCGGGAGGGCCACCCGCTCTACGACTACGTCCAGCCCGACCGGGTGCAGGGCGAGTTGTACTTCACCTACCCGCCGTTCAGCGCGCTGCTGCTGTGGCCCTTCGGCCTGTTGCGGCTCGGCGCCACGGTGGCGATCTTCACGGTGCTCACCGTGTTGGCCGTGGTGCTGACCACCCGCTGGCTGGTGCTGCCGGTCATCGCCCGGCACGGCCTGCCGCGAACGTTCACCCTGATCATCGCCGTCCTGCTGGTGCTGGCCATGGAGAGCACCCGCGAGACGATCACCTTCGGGCAGATCAACATGCTGCTGGTGGTGCTGATCCTGGCCGACCTCCTGTTCGCCGTACCGCAGGCGCGGCGCTGGGCCGGGGTCGGTGTGGGGCTGGCGACGGCGCTCAAGCTCTTTCCCGGCATCTTCATCGTGTACCTGCTGGCCACTCGACGGTGGCGGGCCGCCGCGGTGGCGAGCGCGACCGCGGCGGCGGCGACCCTGCTCGCGGCGGCGATCGCCCCGAGCGACTCGTGGCGGTTCTGGACGCACGAGCTGTGGACCACCGACCGGGTCGGGCGCACCGACATCGTCGCCAACCAGTCGCTGTTCGGCCTGTTCAGCCGGTTCACCGCACCGGACAAGCCGGACCGGCTGCTCTGGCTGCTCGTGGTCGCCGCGGTCGCCGGCTACGGGCTGTGGCGAGCCGCCCGCGCGGCGCGGGCCGGTGACCTGGTGACGGGCCTGACGTTGACCGGGCTGGTCGGCTCCCTGGTCAGCCCGATCACCTGGACCCACCACATCTACTGGTTCGTGCCGGCGTTGGTGTTGCTCGCCGACGCGGCGTTGAGCGCCGACCGCCCGGACGAGGTGCGCCGCCGTCGGTGGCTGGCCGGGCTCGCGCTGGGCATCACCCCCGTGATCGTCTACGGCGTGGTGACGTTCCAGAAATGGGGCGAGGGCTCGATCCGCACGCACGACCCGATGGACTTCCTGGTGCAGAACGCTTACGTGCTGCTCAGTCTGCTGCTGCTGGCGGTCCTGCCGGTGCGCTCGGGACGTCGCACGCGCGACGACCAACCCCAGGTTGAGGAAAAATCGCACCAAATGGACGGATCTACCCAGTAGCCGTTATCGGCGCTAATCTGGGGCTCATCTACCTCAAGCGTCGCTCGGGTAGCACCGATCCCCCGGTGAGAGTGGCCCTCCGCGTCGGCAGCGCGGAGGGCCACCCGCCGTTTCGTCGACTGCCACCGGCCGGGCCGCCCCACCGCGCGGCGGCCACGCGAGACTCAGCGTCGCCGCCGGTGGTCGAGGCGCTCGGAGGGGCTCCTCCAGGTCGTCGAGGGTGGCCGACCCGGCCGCGCCGATCGACGGCCGACGCCGCGCACCCGAGCCGACCATGGTGAGCTGCCGTACCGCCGAAACCGGCGAGGTCACCCGGGGCTCCTCGGCGCCCAGGCCACTCAGCGAGGTGACCCCGAGCCGACCGGCGAGCAACGGCACCTGATCCGGCTCGACCACGAAGATCACCTCGCGCGGGCGCAGCGGTCGCAGCAGGAGCAGCAGAGCGCACCCCACCAGCAGGACGCCGGCCGCCAGCAGACCCCCGGTGGCCGGGCCGGTCCACCCCGCCCGCAACTCGGCGCGCAGGTCCAGGGACAGGTCGGCACGGCCGTCGGGGCGCATCAGCACCAGGCTCATGGGCTCACCAGCGAGGTCGTCCGCACTCCACTGGAGCGAACCGATGCCCTGGCGTACCCAGGACGGCCGACCCGGCGAGCCCACCGGCTCCACGGCGGCCGGATCGACAGGGCCGCCGGCAACGGCACCGGCCGGGTCCAGCCGGACCGGCAGCGGGCCCTGGGCCAGCGCCACCCGGCCGACCACGGCGTGCGGCACCGGCTCCAGCCAGCTCCGCACCTCCGCGGTGGGCGCGAGCCCCACGAAGGCCGGGCCATCCGAGGTGCGGGCGTCCAGGCGCAGCCGGCTCTGCCCGGCGCGCGCGAACGGCGCCTCCCGGCGCAGCGCGTCGTCGAGGTCGGTGACCACGACCGCGTGGCCGGGCGTGCGGACCGTCTCGAAGCGGGCGGCGAAGGCCCCATCGGGGTCGGCGTGTCGGGTCACCAACCACAACGCGCCACCGGCGATAAGCGCCGGAATCCCCACGACCAACAGCAGCACACCGACGATCGCCCGCACGACACGCATTCGCACCGTCTCCCTCCGTAGCCAGATACTCGGCCGACCTTACCGACGCAGGTGCCGTGATCAGGGGATATCCACCGCACGGCCAGATCCGACTACGGAAAGCGACTGGCCCGCCGGATTACCTCCGGCGGGCCAGCGTGCGGGACGGGTCAGGCCTTGGCGACCGGCTCCCGACGGGTCCGGGAGAACGCCAGACCGCCCAGCACCAGACCAGCCAGACCGGCGACGAGCCCTGCCACACCGAGGCCGACCGCGAGCCCGTTGCCCTCATCGTCATCGTCGTCGTCGGGCGACGCCACGACGGCGGCACTCGGCGCTGCCGCATTCGCCGGCGCCCCGGCGGCGGTCAGGGCGAGCACCGGCGCCGGGTGCTCCGGCTCCTCACCGCCCGCCGCCGGCGGGTCGATCCAGCGCGAGATCTCGCCGTCCGAGTAGGTCTGTAGGACCTTGAAGACCATCGAGTCGACCTTGGGCAGCGGCCCCAGCGAGACGGGGAACTCCTGGAACTGGCCGGGCTTCACCGCCGCGTCCCCGGTGGCCGTCCAGGTGATCTTGGAGACCGCCTCGGTGAGCTGGCTGCCGTGCACCTCGATCGGCGGGTCCACCTTGCGCTTCTCGGTCGCCACCGTCCAGCCGGGCACCGGCATTGTCGATACCGAGCCGACCGGGGCGTTCTCCGGAAGCGTCACCTCCAGCTTGGTGGTCGAGGCGCTGTCGCTCTCGTTGGGCACCCGGAACGCCACCCGGGCGTACCCGCCCTGGGCTGCTTCCTTCGGGTTGACCGTGACGTGCGCGGACGCCGGGCCGGCGAAGCCGAGCACAGCGGTGGCGGCGGCGGTGAACGCCAAGGCGGCAGCGGCGCCTGCGGTACGCCGGAATCGGATCATGGGTTTTGCGAACCTCTCTAACGGATGGGCACGGTGGCGGTCACCGTGGCCTGGTCGATGTCTGTCGTTCGAGCGGTGATCTTGATTTGCCAGTCGCCGGCAGCCGGCAGGCTGATGTCGCCGTAGGCGTGGCTGTCCGTCAACGGCAGCAACGGGACATCGATCGGTTCGATCCCGGCCGAGGGCAGCGCGGCGGTCGCCTTCCACTCCACCACCGGCAGCGGCTGGTCGTCCTTGCCGTACGCGTACAGGTGCACCGAGTTGTTGCCCCGCTCGGCCGGGCTCACCTCGACCTCCATGGAGAAGAGCGGGCTGGACAGCCTGGTGCTGAAGAAGCCGGCCTCGGTGCTGGACGGCCCGGCCGCCGCGGTGCGGGCGGGCGTGGTCTGCACGAGCGTGGCGGACAGGCCCAGCACCACCACTGTGACGGCCAACTCCACCCAGACCGCCCGGCGAACCGGCGCCGGGCGCTGCGCGGCGATGCGCCGACGCACCAACTGCCGGGAGTACGCGGCCACGGCGATCACCAGCGCGAACAGCCCGATCTTGGCCAGCAGCAACCGCCCGTACGTGGTGTCGAACAGCGCCCGCGGGGTGGCCACCTCGATCAGTGCCTGGACGGTGCCGGCCAGCAGCAGCGCCGAGACGGCGAGCGCCGCCCAGCGCGACCAGATGGGCAGGATCGCGCCCAACTCCCGTTCGTCGGCCTGGCGCAGCAGGAACCCGGCGAGCATCAGCAGGCCACCCAGCCAGACCGCCATGCTGCCCAGGTGGACCGCGTCGACCACCACGGAGACCGCCGGTGCCGGCGAGGCCGCCGGGTGCCCGGCCAGCGGCCAGGTCAGCAGGCCAACGCCACCGAGCACGGCCAGGATGATCGCGTCGGCCCGGCCGGCCGGCCGGGCCAGCAGCGGCCGGAGCAGGAAGGCGGAGGCCGCCAACAGGCCGAGTCGGACCAGGTGGGCGGCACCGAAGGCGCTGCCGAAAACGCTGCCGAACCCCTCGCCGGTCACCTCGAAGAGACCGCCGCCGGCCGTGTAGGGCACCTGCAACCACAGGTCGGCGAGGGTGGCCAGGGCCACCAGGCCGAGGCCGAGCCAGGCCAGCCGGGCCGGGCCCCGGCGAGGGAGCCGTCGCGGCCACAGCGCGGCGAGCACCAGCGCGGGCCCGACCAGCAGCACCAGGCCGGTGTAGCCGAGGAAGCGAGCCACCTTCACCGCCGTGCCCACCACCGGGTTGGCGCGGCTGTCCGTGCCGGAATCGACGGGTGGCGTCGAGGGCGCGCCGACCGAGTAGGTGAACGCCCCGGACACCGGGTGGCTGTCGGCGGAGATCACCCGGAAACTGACCAGGTAGGTGCCGCGCCCACCGGCCGGGTCCACCGGGATGCTCACGGCCCCGCCGTCGAAGGACGGCTCACCCCGGTCGGCGCGGGAGCCGTCCGGTGCGATGACCCTGATCTTGCCGGGAACCTTGCGGACCGACTCACTGAACCGGAGGGTCACCTCGGACGGCGCGCTCGACACCACCGCCGCGGCAGCCGGACTGCTGCTCTCCAGCACCGCATGGGCGCTGGCCGGGGTGGCTGGCGCGATCAACAGGGCGACGACGGTGACCAGAAGGCCGGCGGCGGCAGCCAGCCGGGCGATCCAGCGGCGGGGGGCGACAATCATGCCAGCCATGGTCGCCGACAGGTGTGGATATCGGCGACCCGAGTCGGGCAAAGGGCTCAACTCTGCTCAGCCGCCAGTGCCGTGCGAGAGGGATCGCGTGTCATGCGAGGGTAGTCGGCTCGCGTGGGGAAAAAGTTCCCGGCGTGGTGCAGAACATCCGGGAGCCGAAGGACAGTGACGCTCCGTCGGGTGCCGCGTAACGTGGTCTGTCGTGATCCCCGTCCCGCGTGACACCGGTAACGCCGGCCCGGCAGAGCCGGTCGGTGCGGCTGTCCGGGACCCGGCGACCGAGTGGGCGTTGAGCGCGCGCGACGGTGATCCGAGGGCCCAGGCGGCGTTCGTCCGGCTGACCCAGAGCGAGGTCTGGCGGTTCGCCGCCGCCCTTGTCGACCCGGACAGCGCAGACGACCTCACCCAGGAGACCTACCTGCGGGCGTTTCGGGCCCTGCCCGCGTTCGAGGGTCGCTCCAGCGCCCGCACCTGGCTGCTCGGCATCGCCCGGCGGGCCTGCGCCGACCACCTGCGCACGGTGATCCGCCGCCGCCGGCTCGACGAGCGGCTGGCCGCGAACGCGTACACCGACCACCCGCACCCGGACCCGGCCGGCCAGTTCGGCGCCGCCGACCTGGTCCGCCGGCTCAGCGCCGAGCGGCGCGCCGCGTTCGTGCTCACCCAACTGCTCGGCCTGTCGTACGCCGAGGCGGCCGAAGTCGTTGGGGTGCCGGTGGGCACCATCCGGTCCCGGGTCGCTCGGGCCCGCGACGAGCTGGTCGAGGCGGTCGGCGACGCCCTGGCCGGCTGAGCGGGGAACTTCCGGCGGAGACGGGACGACAAATGAGCGTGACTGCACCTCCCAACGGGGCCGGTCGTTGGCCTGTCGTCCGGCCCTGGCTCGGCACTGCCGCACGGCTCGGCCTCGCCGCCGTCTGGCTCGTCGCCGGCGCGTCGAAGGTCGGCGATCTCGCCGCCTCCGGGCGAGCCGTCAACGCGTACCAGGTGTTTCCGTACGACGTGGCGACGGTGCTCGGCGCGGCCCTGCCCTTCGTCGAGTTGGCGCTGGGCGCGCTGTTGCTGCTCGGGCTGGCCACCCGGCTCGTCGCCGGGGTGTCGGCCGCACTGCTGGTGGTCTTCGTCGCGGGGATCGCCTCGGCCTGGGCACGAGGGCTGGCCATCGACTGCGGCTGCTTCGGCAGCGGCGGGCAGTTGGCCGAGGGGCAGGCACCCAGTTACCTCCCGGAGATCCTCCGGGACCTGGGATTCTTGGTATTGGCCGGATTTCTGCTGGTCTGGCCACGTACGCCGGTATCGGTGGACGGGTGGTTGTCCGGCGAACCCGCTGGGGAGGACGAGGATGAGTAGTCGCAAGGGGAAGCGGGACGCCGCCCGGGTGGTCCGCGAGCAACTCGCCAGTGAGCGGCGGCGTCGCCGCACGATCTGGGTCTCCGCCGCGGCGGTCGTCGTCCTGGTCGTCGCCGGTGTCGTCGGCTGGGTCGTCTGGTCCAACCAGCGCTCCGACACGTTCACCACCCCGCCCGGCGCCAACGCGGCCGGCACCGGCATCGTCAGCGGCGGCGGGCCGGTCACCGTCGACGTCTACGAGGATTTCATCTGCCCGGCCTGCCACCGGTTCGAGCAGACCAGCGGGGCGGCCCTGGAGCAGCTGGTGGCCGACAACAAGGCGAAGGTGGTCTACCACCCGGTCGCGTACCTCAACCGCTTCTCCACCACCGACTACTCCACCCGCTCCTCGGCCGCCTCCGGCTGCGCGGCGGCCGGCGGCAAGTTCCGGGAGTACGCCAAGGCGCTGTTCGCGAAGCAGCCGCCGGAGGGCAGCGCCGGGCTCAGCAACGACGAACTGATCGACATCGGCGCGGGCGTGGGGCTCGACCGGGGTTCGTTCGGCGGCTGCGTCAAGGACGGCACGTACCGGACGTGGACCGACCACGTCACCGACGAGGCCAGCCGGAGCAAGATCACCAGCACGCCGACCATCATGGTCAACGGCCAGCCCCTGGAGAACCCCACACCGGACGCTCTCAACGCGGCGGTGGCGGCGGCCAAGTGATCCGTACCCTGCTGGCTCGCGCCGGCCTGATCGCCACCGCGGCATTCGCCGCGACAGTGCTCACCGCGGCGCCCGCCGCCGCGCACGGCGCGGACGCGCCGGACGGCACCGACTACCGCACCCGGGCCACCGGGGTCACACCGCAGCGGCCAGGGCTTGAGGTACGCGTCGTCGAGGCGGGCGCCCGACTGGAGCTGACCAACGACACCGGCCGCGCCATCGAGGTCATCGGCTACTCCGGCGAGCCGTACCTGCGGGTCGGCCCGGACGGGGTCTTCGAGAACAGCCGCTCCCCGGCCACGTACCTGAACCGCACCATCACCGGGGACGCCGCGCTCCCGGCCGAGGCCGACCCGGCCGCCCCGCCGGCCTGGCGGCGGATCGCCGACGGGAGCGCGGTCCGCTGGCACGACCAGCGCGCGCTGTGGCAGGAGTCGGCACCACCCGCGCAGGTACGCGCCGCACCGGACCGGGAACACCGGGTCCGGGAGTGGACGATCCCACTTCGCGACGGCACCGACCCGCTGACGATCGGCGGGACACTGGACTGGGTGCCGCCGCCGGACGCGTACACCTGGTGGGCGGTGACCACCGTGGGGCTGCTCGCGGTGGGCGCGCTCGGCCTTGTCGCCGCGGCCGCCCCCGCCGGCGGTCGCGCGCTGTCCGCGCTGGGTTCCCTGCTTGTCGTCGGCGGCGCGTTGGCCGTCGGATACCCGGTGGGGCGGGAGCTGGACGCGGGCGCCCACGGTGTGGGCGGGGTGCTGGTCGGGCTGCTGTCCGGGCAGATCTGGTCGCTGCTCACCGGTTGCGGCGCGATCGCCGCCGGCTGGTACGCGCTGAGCCGCCGGCCGGCCGCCGACTTCGCGGTGGCGCTGGCCGGGGCCTGTCTGGCGCTCTTCGCCGGGGTGGGCAACGCGGCAGTGTTCGCCCGCTCCATCGCTCCGGTCCCCTGGTCGCCGGGGATGGCCCGGGTGATGGTCGCGGTGACCCTGGTGACGGGAGCCGGCGCGACGCTGGCCGGCGTCCTCCGCCTACACGCCGCCGCCAAAACCCCAACCCCAGCCCCAACCCACCCCTAACCAACCACCCCAAACCCAAGCCCACCCCACCCCGCGCCCACCCCCGCCTCCCGCGTCGGCCTTGCACTTTGGGTCGCTGTTATGTGGCTTTCGCGGCAATGCGGCGACCCAAAGTGCAAGATCGCGGAGGGTGTGGGGGTGGGGGTTCACCGGGGTGGGGTGAAGCCTTGGGGGAGTTCCAGGCGGTGTCGCGTTAGCAGGGGGGCGTTGTTCAGCAGGATGTTCGTGGGGGCGTCGGCGGCGATCCGGCCGCCGTCGAGAATCACCGATCGTTCGCACAACTCCGCCGCGTACGGCAGGTCGTGCGTGACCATCAGCAGCGTCACCGGCAGGCCGCGCAGGATCTCGGCCAGCTCGCGGCGGGCGGCCGGGTCCAGGTTCGAGGACGGCTCGTCGAGCACCAGGATCTCCGGGTGCATGGCCAACACTGTGGCCACCGCCACCCGGCGGCGCTGCCCGAAGGAGAGGTGCTGCGGGGCCCGGTCGCGGTGCGCACCCATTCCCACCGCGTCGAGCGCCTCGTCCACCCGGGCGGCCAACTCGGCCCCGCGCAGACCCAGGTTCGCCGGCCCGAACGCCACGTCCTCCGCCACAGTGGGCAGGAACAGCTGGTCGTCCGGGTCCTGGAAGACGATGCCCACCCGGCGGCGCACCTCGGCCAGGGTGGCCCGATCCGGGGTCACGGTCAGCCCGCCGACGCTCACTGTGCCCTCGGTCGGGGTGAGGATGCCGTTGAGGTGCAGCACCAGAGTGGTCTTGCCGGCGCCGTTGGGCCCGAGCAACGCCACCCGGTCGCCACGCGGCACGGTCAGGTCCACCCCGTGCAGGGCGACATGCCCGTCCGGGTAGGCGTAGCGAACGCCCCGAACGTCCAGCGAGAGAGCGGTCTGCACGACACCGATCATGACAGCACGACGGCGGTGGCGGCGATGGAGGCCGCCAACACCGGCACAGTCGCCGCGACCAGCCACTGACCGGCGCTCGCGGCACCGTCGCCCTGCCACACGGCGGGCATCCGCCCGGTGTAGCCCCGCGACAGCATCGCCAGGTAGACCCGCTCGCCGCGCTCGAAGGCACGCAGGAACAAGGCCCCGATCCCAGCGGCGAAGCCCCGTAGCTGCCACAGGAAGCGCGGATCGTCACCCCGGGAGATCCGGGCCACCCGCATCCGCCGCGCCTCACCCACCAGCACGTCGAGGTAGCGCAGCATGAATGTGGCGATCTGGGTGAGCACCTGCGGGCAGTGCAGCCGGTCCAACCCCACGATCAGGTCCCGGGTGGTGGTGGTCGCGGCGAGCAGCAGCGAGGCGAGCACACCCAGGGTGCCCTTGGCCAGGATGTTCCACGCGCCGTGCAGCCCGTCCTCGGACAGGCGCAGGCCCAGCACCTCGACCCGGTCGCCGGCGCCGAGGAACGGCAACGCCACGGCGAACAGCACGAATGGCAGCTCGATCAGCGCCCGGCTGAGCAGCCACCGCGGCCCCACCCGGGCCAGCGCCGCCACTGCCGCCACCAGCACGGCGTACGCGCCGAAGGCCCAGAACGCCTCGCGTGGGGTGGCCACCACGGCGAGGGTGAAGACCACCATCGCCACGATCTTGACCTCGGGTGGGAGCCGGTGCACCGGCGAGTCCGCCTCGCGGTACAGCACGTGCCCGTGACCGGCGCCCATTCCGCGTACTCCCTGCTCAGCTGACGCGGGACGGCGCCGCGTCGTCCCCGGCGGGCGTCGTGGCGTCGCCACCGGCCGGCGTGGTGCCGGGCGTCGAGGCGGCGCTGCCGGTCGGCGTGGCGCCCCGGCGGCGCAGCAGCCAGAAACCGCCGGCGCCGATCGCGAACGTGACGAGCACGCCGAGCACTCCGGAGAGGCCGGTGGAGACGAAGCTGTTCTGCACGCCGCGCACGCCGTAGTCGGCGAGCGGGCTGTCGGCGAACTCGTGGTCCCGGGCCTGCTGAGCCGGGCAACTGCCGCCGACGATGTTGTCGTCCGCGTCGACAGTGCAGCCCTTGAGCAGGGACGAGTCCAGCCCGTCCGGGTGGGACGAGGCGTAGTTGCTCACCACTCCGGCGAGCAGCAGGGCGACCAGCAGGCCACCGGCCAGGAAGGCCCAGGAGCGGTTCTTCATCGGACACCTCCGGCGACCGGGACAGCGGGGGCGGCGGGGGCGCGCAGCGAGCGCAGCGCGTACACCAGGTCGGGTCGCACCTTCGCGACGGTGAGCACGGTGGTCGCGGTGATCAGGCCCTCGCCGAGCCCGATCAGCAGGTGGACGCCGGCCATCGTGCCGGCCAGGCCGGTCAGGTTGCTCCCCAGGTCGGTGGTGCCGCCCAGCCAGTACTCCAGGACGAAGCCCTGCGACGCGACCACCACGCTGAGCGTCGCGGCGACGAACGCGGTCACGGCCAGACCGGCCGGCGTACGGGGCAGTACCCGCAGCAACAGCGCGATCAGCAGGTACGCCGCGGCGGTGCCGAGCAGCGCCATGTTCGTGATGTTGAGGCCGAGCATCGCCACGCCGCCGTCACCGAAGATCAGTGCCTGCACGACAAGCACCACTGACACGCAGAGCGCGCCGACCCACGGGCCGACAAGCATGGCGGCGAGCGCGCCGCCGAGCAGGTGGCCACTCACCCCGGCCGTGAAGATCGGGAAGTTGAGCATCTGGACGGCGAAGATGAACGCGGCCACCAGGCCCGCCATCGGGGCCAGCCGGTCGTCCAGGTCACGCCGGCCGCGCAGGACGCAGAACGTGAGCGCGGCAAGAGCGAGCGCAGCGAAGATCGCTGCCACCGGACCGTCGATGATCCCGTTCGAGATGTGCATCGCCAGTGTTTCCACGCGACCTCCCACACGTCAGCGGGCCCGACCGGGCCAGCGTGCGTCAGCCTATTTCCCAACACTCGTTGTTGCCAGGCTCTGGCAACAACGCGAGGTGTTGATCACCTTTACGGCCAGCCAACCTCTGCTGCGGTCCCGTGCGGCGGTCCCGCTGCCCAGGTGATCGACTCGCCATCCTGAAATCCGTGGTGTCCGCTTCGTGACCGACTCGACCTTCCTGATGTCGGGGGGTCCACGGCCACTGGATGCCCCGGTTTCCTGAAAGACGAGTCGATCACCAGCCAACCTCGGGCCGACGCCAGACCGGGCCGGGCTGGGCCGACGCCGGACCGGGTGCCCAGCCGGGCGGCGGTATCGTCGGGCCATGACCACGCCCGACCGCCTCTCCCCCGGTGACCCCGCGCCCGAGTTCACCCTCGCCACCGACACCGGTGACCAGCTGTCTCTCGCCGACCTGCGCGGTCGCCGGGTGGTCCTGTACGCCTACCCGGCCGCGATGACCCCCGGTTGCACCAAGCAGGCCTGCGACTTTCGCGACTCGCTCGCCTCGCTCCAGGCCGCCGGGTACGAGGTCGTCGGTATCTCCCCGGACAAGCCGGAGAAGTTGGCGAAGTTCCGCGAGCGCGACGCGATCACGTTCCCGCTGGTGTCCGACCCGGACCGGGCGGTGTTGACCACCTACGGCGCGTACGGCGAGAAGCAGTTGTACGGCAAGACCGTGACCGGCGTGATCCGCTCGACGTTCGTGATCGACGCCGACGGCAAGATCGAGCGAGCGCTCTACAACGTGAAGGCCACCGGGCACGTCGCGAAGCTCCGCCGCGACCTCGGCCTGGACTGAGGCGGAGCGCCCCGGCACGGCCCCGACCGGCCGCCGGGAGGCCGGGCTCGACACCGCCGAAGCCAGACGTTCTAGACTCAGCGGGTTGGCGGGAGTGGCGTAACGGCAGCCGCGATAGGTTTAGGTCCTATTGTCCGAAAGGGCGTAGGGGTTCGAATCCCCTCTCCCGCACAGGTCAACGAGCACCACAGGCCCCGACGACGCCTGTCGGGCGCGTCACTGTCGAGGGTCGCGGGCCTGGTCGGCGGGTCAGGATGGCGAGCGTGAGTCTGCGCTTCGTCCTCGACCCCGACCTGACCCCGCAGCTGCGCGCCGAGATCGTCGCGCTCTGGGCGGACGCGAGCAACGCTGGCGGGGCGGTCGGCTTCGTCCCGCCGGTGACCGTCGCCGACGTCCACGTGCTCGCCGACCCGACCTTCGCCGGCATCACCGACGGACCGGACCGCCTGCTCGTCGGTTACTCCGGCGAGCGGCTGGTGGCCCTGCTGGTCTTCAGTGACAACCGTTTCCCGCTCAAGGCGCACTGGTGTGTGTTGAAGCGGGTGATGGTCCACCCGGACGCCCAGGGCACCGGCTACGGCTCGGCGCTGATGGCCGAGGCCGCCCGGCTGGGCAGGCGGTTCGGCCACGAGGCGCTGCACGTGACGGTGCGCGACGGGTTGGGGTTGGACAGGTTCTACGCTCGCCTCGGCTACCGGGAGATCGGCCGGCTGCCGGGCGCGTTGCGGGTGGCGCCCGGTGACGACCGGGACGAGGTCCTGATGTGGCTCGACCTGACGCCCGTCGACTGAGCGGTCAGCCCGCGCACCAGACCGAGCGGTCAGCCCGCGCACCAGACTGAGCGGTCAGCCCGCGCACCAGCGGGCGTTCGCCGCGACCGGCTGGGTGCTCGGCGTGCCGGTGACGGGTGCGCTCGCCTGCGCCACCTCGGCCGGGCGGCGGGCCGGCGTCGGCGTACCGGCGGGTCGTTTGCCGGACGGCCGGGCCGACGCGGACGGGCGCGGGGTGGCCGCCGCCCCGACGGGCCCGTACATCCGGACCGCGCTGTTCTGCACCTGGCCGGGTGCCATCCGGATGCCGCCGACGGTGGCGCGGTTTCCGTACACGTCGCTGACGCGGATGGTGAACGGCCCGGCCCCGGCGCCGGAGGGAATCAGCCAGTAGTTGTAGTCCTGCCGGGCGGCTGGGCGCCACGGATCGCTGTCACCTTGCCGGACCTCGACGGACCGCAGCGGGTTGCCGTGGTTTCCGACCCGGACGGCAAACCAGAACTGCGACGCCCCCTCCTTCATCCGGAAGGTGAGCGGACCGGGCAGCGGTGGATTGACCACCGCGCGGTAGGTGACCGGGACGAGCCCCTGGACCGGCTCGGCGATCCGGGTGAACGCCTCGCGGGACAGATCGAGATGCCCTGGCGCACACTCCGGGCACTGGTCCATGATCAGCACTCGGACGGTGCCCTTCGGGCCTGTCACGTCGAGGAAGCCACCGCAGGCGGCGCCGGCGGCGTATTCGGTCGGGCCGAGCGCGACGTAGAGGCGGTTGGCCGGGGCGGCGGGGTTCGAGCAGTTGCCGCCAGCGCCGTTCGAGTCGTAGAAGGTGGCCTTGCCGCTGTGGGTGGCGGTGCCGGTGGGCGGTGCGGCGGCGAGCGTCCGGCCGGCGGCGCAGGCCGGGGCGGAGCCCGACCGCAGGGTCAGGGTGAGCCCCAGTGCCGCCGCGACGACTGTGACGCCGGTGGCGACCAGCCAGGGCGTCCAGCGCGACGACGACCGCGGCCGGACCTCGGGCGCCCGGTCCAGGTCGATGTCGATGTCGACAACGCTTGCGTCCGTCACGACGGCGATGCTGCCGGAATCCGTCACGACGGCGATGCTGCCGGAACCGGGCGTGAGCCGACAAGCCGGCTAAGCCAAAGCTAAGACAGCGTCGACGGACGGTGATCGGCGGGTTCCGGTCGAGGGTCGCGGTGACCGGTCAGGGCGCGGGGACGAGCGCGGCCCCCACGGCCAGTGGTCCACTGTCAAGCGGCACCAGGTGCAGTCCGAAGAGGATCTTCTGCTGGACGTTGCGGTGGCGGCCGAGGGTGCGCAGCGGTTCCCGCGTGCGTACCCCGGTTTCCTGGTCGGTCGTGGTCACGACGCAGCGGCCGCACGGCCCGGCGGCGCGAAACCGCAGGTCACCGATGCGCAGCGACCGACCCACCCAGTCGTCCTCGGCCCAGGCCGGCGCCCCGTCGACGACCAGGTTGGGTCGGAACCGGGTCATCGGCACCGGCTCCTCGTCCGCCTCGGCCAGCCATTCGTTGAGGACGCCGAGGGAGGCGGTGTTCGTCAGCAGCAGCGGGTAGGCGTCGGCGAAGCTGACCTCGTCGCCGGTGTCGTGGTCGCGGTCCGCGGCGGCCAGGTGGCGGGTCGGCCGGGCCAGCCAGACCAGCCGGACCGGTCGGCCGAGCAGCGCACCGAGCCAGTCGTCGGCCGCTCGCCCGGCCGGCAGAGCCGGGACCGGGATGGTGCGGTGGCCGAAGGTGCGCACCGCGACCGGATCGCCACCGGTCGGCTCGGGCACGTCGAGGTCGGGCCGCCCGTCGGCGCGCAGCGTCAGACCGCCGGGGCGAACTGTGGCGTGCAGGCCGACCAGCCGGGTGGTGTCCCGCTGGGTGACGCCGACGCCGTCGGCGTCGACGACCATCCAGCGCCGGTCGCCGGCCAGGCCCCACGGCCGCACGAACGCGCCGTCGTGGTCGAGCCGGTGACAGCCCTTGACCGGGTACGTGTGGATCGACGTCAATCGCACCTGACTACCGCCCCTCTGCCGTTGTCGCCGCCCGGATGCCGGTGGTCGGTCAGGCCACGGCGGGCGGCGGTGGCCTGCGCGACGTGTCGCCGCAACGCCTGGTCGGGCTCGATCTCGTCGGCGGCGACCGGGGCGAACGGTGTGCGGGCGACGACTCGGCGCGGTTGCGTGGCGTCCATGGCTGCTTCATAGCAGGTTCCGGCCAACGATCGTCGGAAAAGTTTCGGTCGGGACGTGGAACGCTATGACCCGGACGGGGGTACATGCCGGTAACCCGGAATCAGTAGCATCGCGGCATGCAGTATCGCCAAGAGTACGCGGAGCCCGAGACTCAGTTCATCGCGCCGCAGCAACCATCGGAGCCGACCAAGAAGGTGCGGCGGAAGCGTCCCCGGTGGCAAAAGGTCGCTTTGATCACCTTCGTGGTCCTGGCGTTGCTCGGCGGTAGCGGCATGATCGCCGGCGGTTTGTACTTCCGTTCCATCAACTCCGGCATCGAACGCGTCGACGCCTTCGACGGTGTGCCGGAGGCCGACCGCCCGCAGGTTGGTGAGAACGCCCAGGGCGCCATGAACATCATGATTCTCGGCAGCGACTCACGCGATCCGGGCAACGAGTCCGGCTCCCGCACCGACACCATCATCGTGGCCCACCTCCCGAAGGACCGGTCCAGCGCCCAGCTCATCTCGATCCCTCGGGACACCTGGGTCAGCGTGCCGAAGTCCTCGTCCGGCCGCGGCGGTCGGGACGCGAAGATCAACGCATCGTTCGCGTGGGGCGGCGTGCCGCTGCTGGTGCAGACCGTGGAGAAGTTCACCGGCGTGCGGATCGACCACGTGACGATCGTCGACTTCAGCGGTTTCAAGGAGATCGTGGACGCGCTCGGCGGCATCACCGTGGACGTGGAGAAGGGCTTCACCACGCTGTACGCGCTCAACGGCAGCCGGACGTTCAACGCCGGACGGCAGAAGATGGACGGGGCCGCCGCGCTGGACTACGCACGCGAACGGCACGCCTTCGCCGACGGCGACTTCGCCCGGATCAGGCACCAGCAGCAGGTGATCAAGGCAATCCTGGACAAGGCGGCGTCCGGTGGGACTCTCGCCAACCCGGCCAAGCTCAACTCCTTCGTCAAGGCGACGGCGGACGCGGTCGCCGTGGACAAGAAGTTGAACCTGATTGATCTCGCCTCCGAGATGCGTGACCTGCGCAGCGGCAACCTGACGTTCCTCACCTGCCCGGTGAAGGGCACCGGCACGATGGGCACCGAGAGCGTGGTGCTGGCCGACAAGGAGAAGGCAGCCAAGGTCTTCGAGGCGGTCCGCAACGACAACGTTCCGGGAATCCTCTCCGCCGCAAAGTAGGAGGAGGAACTGACTTGGCGGCTATGGTGACTCGACCCGGTCGATCGTAGAGTTCGGTCGCCCTATGGTCGGGATGCGCGACCGAGGGCATTCACGGGGAGGTCCACTAAGTGCCAGGCCAGCCGGCGACCAGCCATTCCTCCACGCCGCCAGTCGGCGAGGAGGGGATTGACATGCCGGGCGACGGGGCCCGCCTCTACGGCGGCACCCCACCCGTACCCCAGACCAGGGAGCCCGGGGTTCGGGCGCAGGCCAAGGTGGAGACGCAGGCCAAGGTGGAGACGCCCGGCCTGGGCACCACCGCCGTCCTGCCGTACGCGCGGTCCCGCACCTCGTCGCGGACCCGGTGGCTGCGGGCCTGGATGATGATCGCGCCCGTCGATGCCGTCGCGCTCGTCACTCCGCTGCTGCTGAGCCAGAGCTACTGGCGCGGGACGATGGCCAACGCGGCCCTGACCCTGGCCCTCTTCGCGGTCGGCGGCCTCTACCGGCCGCGCCGGCACGTGAGCATCCTCGACGAGCTGCCCAGCCTCTGCGGGCGACTGTTGGCCGCCGCCTCGGTGGTGGCCATCATCGCGGCCGAACGCCACGCCTCGGTGGCGTACGTCGGCGGGTTCATGCGCGGCGTCGCGCTGTCGGCGTTGCTCGTGATCCTCGGGCGCGCGGCGAGCAGGTCGTTCACCGTCCTGTCCCGCAAGCGTCGATGGGCGGAGCACAACGCGCTCGTCGTCGGCGGCGGCCCGATCGGCCTCGAGATCGCCCGGCTGCTGCGCCGCTACCCGCAGTACGGCCTGCGGTACGCCGGCTGCGTCGACGTCGCGTCGCGCCAGGGTAACGGTGCGTTGCCGCTGAGCGGGTCGATGTCGGACCTCGAACACCTCGTCCGGCTGACGGAGTGCGAGGTCCTGATCATCGCCGATCCGGACTGCGACGAGACCACGCTGATGGAGACCCTGTTGCAGCCGCGCAGCTCCCGCTGCGACCTCTGGGCCGTGCCGCGTCTGTGGGGCTCACGCTCGCACAGCGGCTACCCCGACCACATCGGCGCGTTCCCGATCGTCAAGATCGGCGACATCACGCTGACCGGCCCGCGGTGGGCCATCAAGCGCGCGTCGGACATGCTGTTCGCCGGGGTGGCGCTCCTGCTGTTGAGCCCGGTGCTGCTGCTCTGCGCCCTCGCCACGTTCATCGACGGTGGCAAGGGCATCTTCTTCTACCAGGAGCGGATCGGCCGGTACGGCAAGCCGTTCAACGTCATCAAGTTCCGCTCGATGCGTCCGGTGAACGAGCAGGAGTCCCAGACCAACTGGTCCATCGCGCACGACAACCGGGTCGGCCCGATCGGCCGGTTCATGCGCCGCACGTCACTGGACGAGCTGCCCCAGTTGTGGAACATCCTGCGCGGCGACATGAGCGTTGTCGGGCCGCGGCCGGAACGGCCGTACTTCGTGGAGAAGTTCTCGGCCGAATACCCGGACTACGCGGCACGCCACCGGGTTCCCGTCGGGCTCACCGGGCTCGCGCAGGTCAGCGGCCTGCGGGGCGACACCCCGATCTCCGACCGGGCCCGGTTCGACAACTACTACATCGAGAACTGGTCGCTGTGGTTGGACGTCAAGGTTGTGCTCCGCACCGTCTCGGAGGTCTTCCGCGCCGGAGGCCGCTGACCGACGACACCAATGCCGCGGGTGGTGGCGCCGACGATCTCGACACGTCGGCACCACCACCCGCGGCGTTGCCAGCTCAGGCGTTTGGTGTGGTCTTGAGGGGTTCCCACCAGGTGCGGTTGTCGCGGTACCAGGTGACGGTGTCGGCGAGGCCGGCGTCGAGGGTGATGCTGGGGGTGTA
>NZ_JBEZCZ010000038.1:0-74191 GCF_040647875.1 Micromonospora sp. NPDC049230 | reverse complement strand
TACCCCGACGCCTACGCCCAGTGGGAGCAGCAGGCCGCTGATCTGGTCGGCCAGTACTGGAACAGCTGACCCACGGCACGCACACCGACCGACCGTTGGCCGGCACCCGCAACCCGGGGTGCCGGCCAGCGGCACGTCCCGCGCCCCGCACGTCCCGCCCCCGCGGTCGGTGCGGGCCCCTGACCTGGAAGCGCTGCGGCGACGGGTGGGCGTGCGCGTACAGTCGGGCGGTGGAGCGTACCGAATCAATGCTGGCGCAGACCCGCCCACCTGGCGTGGCCGACGTGGATCCCGGCAGTGTGCTGTTGCCCGGCCACGACGTGCCGTTGGGTCGGTACACCACAGTGCGGAGGTTGCTGCCGCAGCGGGCCCGCCGGATGGTCGGCGCCTGGTGTTTCGTGGACCATTTTGGCCCGGACGATGTGGCGCAGCGCCCCGGCATGGAGGTGCCGCCGCACCCGCACACCGGCCTGCAAACGGTGACCTGGCTGCTCGACGGTGAAATCCTGCACCGTGACAGCCTCGGCAACGTTCAGCCGATCCGGCCCGGTCAACTGAACGTGATGACCTCGGGGAACGGCATCGCCCACTCCGAGCGGTCACCGGCCGTCCATCCGCCGGTGATGCACGGCGTGCAGCTCTGGGTGGCGCTGCCGGACCCGGCGCGGGCCGGGGCCGCCGACTTCGCGCACCACGCCGACCTGCCGCGCTGGCGCGACGGCGATCTGGACCTCACCCTGTTGGTCGGCGAGTTCGCCGGGCAGCGGTCACCGGCGGTGGTGCACACCCCGCTGGTCGGCGTGCAGGTCGAGCTGCGCGGCGAGGCGCCGACGACGCTGACGCTGCGGCCCGATTTCGAGTACGCCGTGCTGGCGATGTCCGGGTCCGCCGAGGCCGCCGGGGTCGGGTTCGAGCCGGGGGCGCTGCTCTACCTGGGTGCGGGCCGCCGCGAGCTGACCGTGCGCGGTGGGGCCGGGGCGCGGTTGCTGTTGCTGGGCGGTACGCCGTTCGAGGAGCCGCTGGTGATGTGGTGGAACTTCGTCGGTCGCTCGCACGAGGAGGTCGCCGCCGCCCGGGAGGACTGGATGGCGGGGGACGGGCGTTTCGGTGTGGTCGCCGACGATTCGGCGCCGCCGCTGCCGGCCCCCGCCCTGCCCACCACCCGCCTCAAGGCCCGCGACCGCAGCGGCACCCTGCACGGCTAAAACCACCCAAGCCCAGCGCCCTGGCCTGGCTGGTGGGGGCGCTGGCCCGGGTCGACCTGGAGCACCGGTACGCGGAGGTGACCGGTCGGCCATGACGTGCCCTGGCCCACACTTCGCCAGATTCTGACCAAATGGAGGATGTTCTGTCGTATGGTTGGACCCGGCAGTGCTGGCCGCTCGGTTCGAGTGGGCATCCACCGCCTGGTGACCGCGACCGGTTCGGACGTGGTTCACCGCCTGGGCAGGCTTGCGTGGCGCCCTGAGTCGCGGTTCGTGACCAGGGGCGCCCGCCTGTCCCGGCCCTTCCTCCCGTGCCGCCGCAGCAGCGCCCCGTGTCGTCCCCGGGGGCCAGCGCGATCCCTCTGCCTGACGCGCACACTCCGCACCCGCCCGCCCGGATCAGCCTTGGCGCACCCGGCCGGGACGAGCAAGCCCTCAGCGGGCCAGACCGGCCAGCAGGTTCACGGTCACGGCGATGATGAAGGCGCCGAACAGGTACGACACCATCGAGTGCCGCAGCACCGTACGACGCATCTCGTTGCTTGTCAGGTTGGTGTCGGAGATCTGGAACGTCGTCCCGATGGTGAACGCGACGTACGCGAAGTCGGAGTAGCACGGCGGGTCGGGTTGGTTGAAGTTCACCCCGCCGTCCGGGCCCGTGTAGTAGATCCGGGCGTACCGGGCGGCGAACACGGTGTGTACCACGAACCAGGAGAGCACCACGCTGAGCACGCCCAGGCCGCCGTGTGCTTCCCGGCCGAGGCCGGGTGGCGCGCTCTGGGCGCTGGCCACCACCAGTCCCACGGCCAGCAGGCTGGCCAGGCAGGCGACGAGCAGCAGCGCGTCCCGGATCGCCCGGTTCGGGTCCTCGTGTACGGCCAGCCGGGCGGTCCGCTCGGCGTCCATCGGCCAGAGCTTGCGCCAGACCAGCGTGAGCCAGCTCAGTGCGCCCACGTCCCAGCCGGCGAGCGCGGCGAGCGGCAGCGGCAACAGCAGCGCGAAGAGGAGACCGGCGATGACGCCGACCACCGCCACCACGGCGAGCTGCACGGCGGCCGGGAAACGCACGTCGGGCGGGAGCGAGGGCGGCCGGGTCATCGGTGAACTCCGTGTGTCGCAGCCGTGGCCGCCACCGTCGGGTCAGATGCCGCGTAGGTGCTGCGAGACCCGGTTGTGCGTCTTGTCCCTGGCCTGCTCGGCCCGCTGGGCGGGGCCCACCTCGGGGGCGGCCTCGATGCCGGCCGACCGGGCCACCTCGGTGCCGTTGGCGTAGTCCACGGGTGGCAGGGCCCGCAACGCCTTCAGTACGTCCGGCGGGGCGCCCTCTCGTTCGGCCTCGCGGACCACGTCGCTCTTCTCGGCCGGGTAGTCCAGGCTCGACAGGTACTGAAGGACGTCGGCGTAGCTCGCCATGGCGTGGGCTCCCTCGGGGCATCGATGTGGTCACGACCGGCGGCGGTTACCCGCCCGCCGGACGGTCACGCCCACCCCGGGGAGAAATGCCGGCGCCGTTTCCCGGCGGCCGCCGCGGGTACCCGCAGGCGCCGACGCGAGCCTCAAGGGAGTACGCGATGAACTACGACACCTTCATCGACCAGGTTTCCCAGCGCACCGCGACGTCGTCCGAGCGGGCGGTCGAGTTGACCCGGGCCGTGTTGGAGACGTTCGCCGAGCGGCTGACCGGCGGTGAGGTTCTGGACCTCGCGGCCCAGTTGCCCCAACCGTTGCAGCTGGTGCTCAAGCCGAGCCCGAGCACCGAGCAGGCGGACCGGTTCGGGGCGGCCGAGTTCGTGGCCCGGGTGGCGTTGCGCGCACGCGTGCCGGAGCCGGCCGCCCGGGACGCGACGCGGGCGGTCTTCACCACGTTGCGCGAGGCGATCACCGGTGGTGAGTTCGATGACGTGGCCACGCAACTGCCGCGTGACTATCGGGGCCTGGTGGAGCCGGCGATGGCGCCGGGGGCGACGCTGCGCCGTGCCTGACCGGGGCACACACAGCGGTTTACCAGGGCAACCATCGATGTCCCGCTTGGCGCGGCGATTCGGCAGGGCCTAACCTTGTCGTGCGAGGGGAGTACTTCCCACGAACCATTCCGGTCAGTACGGCGCGCCCGGCGCGCCTCGGGTGGTTGCCCATCAGGTGATGGGTGAAGGAGACCTCGAACATGACGGTGTTCGAGGAGACCCCAATGAGTGACGTGTCATATCTGTCCGCCGCCAGCGACCTGGCGTCGGTGGGCACGCCCACGCTGTGGGCGGTGACCATCGTCGGTGTGCTCCTGCTGCTGGTGCTGGACTTCCTGGTCACCCGTCGGCCGCACGAGGTGTCCATGCGGGAGGCCATCGGCTGGTCGGCGTTCTACATCGCCCTGCCGCTGGCGTTCGGCGGTTGGCTCTGGTCCCGCTACGGCTCCCAGCAGGGTGTGGAGTACCTGACCGGTTACCTGGTGGAGAAGTCGCTCTCGGTCGACAACCTCTTCGTCTTCATGCTGCTGCTGGCCGCGTTCGCGGTGCCGGCGGTGCTCGCCCAGCGGGTGCTGCTCTACGGCATCGCCGGCGCGCTGGTGCTGCGGGCCGTCTTCATCGCCCTCGGCGCGGCGGCGTTGCAGACCCTCGACTTCGCGTTCCTGCTCTTCGCGATCATCCTCATCGCCACGGCGGTGAAGCTGCTGCGCGACGCGATGTCCGGGCACCAGCAGGAGGTCGACATCAACAAGATGCGCTCGGTGCGGCTGCTGCGCAGGGTCATGCCGGTGGTCGACGAGTACCACGGCACCAGGATGACCGTCCGGCAGGGCGCGAAGCGGGCACTCACCCCGTTCGCCCTGGTGGTGGTGGCGGTGCTGGCCACCGACATCGTCTTCGCCGTCGACTCGGTGCCGGCCGTCTACGGCATCACCGAGGACCCGTACCTCGTCTTCGCCACCAACGCGTTCGCCCTGCTCGGCCTGCGGGCGCTCTACTTCGTCCTGCACGCGGCCCTGAGCCGCCTGGTGCACCTCAGCTACGGTCTGGCCGTCATCCTGGCGTTCATCGGCCTCAAGCTGGGTCTGCACTGGGCGCACGGCATCTGGGACAGCGTGCCGCAGATCCCCACCCTGGCCTCACTCGGCGTGATCATCGGTGTGCTGGTGGTGGTCACGCTGACCAGCCTGCGCGCCACCCGGGGCGGCGACCTGCCCGAGGACCGTAAGGTCGTCGCGGAGCGGCACTGACCGCGCCACGCCGCGACGACCGGGAGGTACGGCGGAAAGCTCCCGGTCGGGCCGGCGCGGGTGGTACGACTGTGCCATGGGAATCGTGTCACCGGGCTTTCAGGGTCGGCCCCGAACGCAGGAGCCGGCCCTGCCACCCGGTCAGTACCTGACCGAGGACTTCCCGGTGCTCTCGGCCGGCCCGACGCCCCGGGTCTCCCTGGACACCTGGGAGTTCGTCATCTCCGCCGAGAACGGTAGCGAGCACCGGTGGTCGTGGCAGGAGTTGATGGCCCTGCCGCAGGAGACACCGATGGTGGACATCCACTGTGTCACCCGCTGGTCCAAGCTCGGCACCACCTGGCAGGGCGTCTCGCTGGACACGCTGCTCGACGGCGTCGACACCGGAGCGCACTTCGCGCTGGCGCACTCCTACGGGGGGTACACCACCAACCTGCCGCTCGACGACCTGCGCGGCGGCCGGGCCTGGGTGGCGCACACCTTCGACGGTGCGCCGCTGCCCGCCGAGCACGGTGGCCCGGCCCGGCTGCTGGTGCCGCACCTGTACTTCTGGAAGTCCGCCAAGTGGGTCCGTGGCCTCCGGCTCAAGACGATGGACGAGCCCGGTTTCTGGGAGACCGCCGGCTACCACGACTACGGCGACCCGTGGCGCGAGCAGCGGTACCAGGGTGACTGAGCGCGCCGTGGCGACGAGCACGCCGAGCCGGGCACCCAACAAGTGGCACGTCAGCCGGTTGGTGGAGCGCCGGGTGGAGACACCGACCGCGCAGACCCTGGTGCTGGAGGTGCCGGACTGGCCGGGGCACCTGCCGGGGCAGCACGTCGACGTGCGGCTCACCGCGCCGGACGGCTACCAGGCGGCCCGGTCGTACTCGATCGCCGGGCCGGTGGTGGACGGCCCGGGCGGGCCGCGCATCGAGGTGACAGTGCAGCGGGTGCCCGACGGCGAGGTGTCCCCGTACCTCATCGATGTCTTCGCCGACGGTGACCCGGTGGAGGTCCGCGGACCGCTCGGTGGCTGGTTCATCTGGCGGCCCGAGGAGACCGCGCCGGTGCAGCTTGTCGCCGGTGGTTCCGGCATCGTGCCGCTGATGGCGATGATCCGCGCCCGGCGGGCGACCGGCAGCAAGGCGCCGTTCCGGCTGATCTACTCGGTGCGGACGCCGGGTGACGTGATCTACGCCGACGAGCTGCGCCGTCGGATCCGCGACGACTTCGGCCTGGACATCGCGTACGTCTACACCCGCGAGGCGCCCGAGGGCTGGCGCGGCGAGCCGCACCGGATCGGGCTGGCCGACGTCAACACGCACGGCTGGCCACCCGACCTGGAACCGCTCACCTACGTCTGCGGCCCGACCGCGTTCGTGGAGACCGTTGCCGACCTGCTGGTGGGGCTGGGTCACCCGTCGCGGCGGGTCAAGACCGAACGTTTCGGCCCCACCGGCTGACCGCCCGCCCGCTCCCGTACCGCCGAGGAGATCCGATGACCGAGATGTCGTACCTGGACGGCAACATGCTCGACGGCCCGATGCGTGAGCTGTTCACCGTCGACCTGAGCACCGCGATGGGCCGCTGCGAAAACTGCGGGACGACCGGGTCGATGGCCAGCCTGCACGTCTACTCGCACGCCCCGGGCCTGGTCGCCCGCTGCCCGTCCTGCGAGGCGGTGATGCTGCGGCTGGTCCGCGGACCGGACCGGGCCTGGCTGGACCTGCGCGGCACCACGTTCCTCCAGGTGCCGATGCCGCTGGAACAGCCGTTCCCCAGCCCGCTCTGACGGCCCGCTCTGACGGCCCGCGCCCGACCCCTGCGGCATGATCAACTCGGGTTCATTGAACTCGCGGTGTCCGGGTGTACCGGTTGCCCCGACATCAGGGAAACCGAGGCGACCTTGCCGCGTTCGCACACGACCGACCGAGGGGCTACCAGTTGATCTTCGCCCCGGGATCCGACCGCGCCGGGCCCAGCATCGAGGCCCTCACCCACGCCGTCGAACCCGTGCTGCGGGTGACCACGAACCTCGCCGGCGAACGCCACGCCCTGGAAGCCGCACGCACGCTCACCGCGTGGGCGAACGGATTCGTCAGCGTGGAACTGGCCGGCGCCTTCACGCTTGGCGGCGACGTCGACGAGACATGCGAGTTCGGCATCGCCCGTCTCGCCGACGCCCTCGCCCGATGAGCATCGGTCGATGGCGGGGCACGCCGCTCGCGGTCCGGCTCGTCGTGTCCGTAGCCGTGCTGGTCTTCGGGTACGGCACTGTGGTGCACGTGGCCCAGTTGCTCGTTCCGGAGTTCCGGCCGCAGCTCGCCCTGCCGGGGTGGCTCACTGTCTACTTCACGTCGCTGACGCTGTGGGATCCCGTGGCCGCGTTGCTCCTGGCGGCTCGCCGGGTGGAAGGGCTCGCGCTGGGCTGCGCGGTGTTGGCGACAGACGCTGCCGCCAACTGGTACGCCAACTACGTGCTGGACCCGGCGGTCGGCGTCACCGCGGGACGGATCGGGCAGGCGGTCATCACCGCCCTCGCCGTCACCCTCCTCGCACTCACCCCCTGGCTGGCACGCTGGTTCGTCCCACCCGGCCACCCGGATCGCCCGTGATCCACTCCGTCTCACTGATCCCGGGGTGTCCGGACGTCGCGGTCACCCCGATATCAGGGAAACCGAGTCGATCATGCGCGCACGGTGCCCGCGCACGGCGCCGGCCGACGTCTCGTCGTCGGCCGGCACCGTGGTCGGGCAGCGCTTCGGTCAGATCTGGTTCGCGCCGCCGTCGACGAAGAGCTCGCCGCCGGTCATGAAGCTGCTCTGGTCGGAGGCCAGGAACAGCGCGGCGTTCGCGATCTCCTCCGGCTGGCCCATCCGGCCCATCGGCACGCCGGAGGCGAGCATCTGCACCAGCGCTGTGGCCTCCTGCGGGCTGGCGGCCAGCCCGGTGATGCCCGGAGTCTCGGTCGGGCCCGGGATGAGGGTGTTGACCCGGATCCGGCGGTCGGTCAGCTCGGCGGCCCAGGTGCGACCGAACGAGCGGATGGCGGCCTTGGAGGCGGCGTAGACCCCGAAGGCGGGGGTGCCCTTCGTCGCCGCGGTCGAGCCGGTCAGGATGACCGACGCGCCGTCGTTGAGCACCGGCAGGGCCTTCTGGACGGTGAACATGGTGCCGCGCACGTTGCGGTCGAAGGCATCGGCGTAGTGCTCGACGGTGATGGCGCCCAGGGCGGCGAACTCCCCTCCGCCGGCGTTGGCGAAGAGCACGTCCAGGCCGGCGCCGTGGGCGGTGATCGCCGCGAAGACGCGGTCGAGGTCGTCGAGGTCGCTCACGTCGCTGCGGATTCCCGTGGCGTTCGGGCCGATGGCCCGCACAGCCTCGTCCAGCTGTTGCTGGCGGCGGCCGGTGACGAAGACGTGCGCTCCCTCGGCCGCGAAGCGGCGGGCCGTGGCCAGGCCGATGCCGGTGGTGCCACCGGTGACCAGGGCGGTCTTGCCATTGAGCTGAGCCATGACGCGTACTCCTTGGGGTTGGTGTGCGGGGTGAACCGGGAGAGCGGCGGGGCGGGTTCCCGCCACTGCCGCCGGGGCCGGTCGGCGCCGTCGCGGACCTCGGGCCGGGGCCCGCCTCGTGGTGTCCTGCCGACTCCCCGCACCTGTTCTGTACCGCTCGGTATGAAACGAAACCTAGCAGGGTCCACCGCCATTCCCCAAACTTCTGTACCGATCGGTTCGGCCGGGCGGTAGAGTGGGTGCGGTGAGGGGGCGGATGGCATGACCCAAACCGGACGACCGCGTGGTTTCGACACCGACGACGCCCTGGACCGGGCGATGGAGGTGTTCTGGCGGCACGGCTACGAGGGCGCCTCGCTGACCGAGCTCACCGCTGCCATGGGCATCAACAAGCCCAGCCTCTACGCGGCGTTCGGCAACAAGGAGGGCCTGTTCCGCAGGGTGGTGGCCCGCTACGCCGACGTCGAGATGGCGTACGCGCGCGACGCGCTGGACCAGCCCACCGCCCGGGACGTGGCGGCGGCGCTGCTGCGGGAGAACGCGGTGGCGCTGACCCGACCCGACCGTCCCGCCGGTTGCCTCTCCATCCAGGGCGGCACCGCCTGCGGCACCGACAACGCGGCCATCGCCGACTTCCTGGCGGCCAGCCGGCTGACCGGCGAGAACGCCCTGGCCGCCCGCTTCGACCGCGCCGTCGACGAGGGTGACCTCGCACCGGAGGTCGACCCCACCGCCCTGGCCCGCTTCCTCAGCGTCGTCACCGAGGGGCAGGCCGTGCACGCGGCGGCCGGTGCGCCGCGCGCCCACCTGGAGCAGTCGGCCGAGATCGCCCTGCACGCCTTCACCGCCGCGGCGTATCCCGTCCGCTGACCAGCTCGCTCGGCGTCCCCCGGCAGGGGCTTGCCGCCGCGCCGGAAACTCGGGTGCGGGTGGCCCGGCTCATCCCTAGGCTTCCGCTCCAATGGCTGGCACGGCGTCCGGTCCGAAGGGGAGACGACGTAGCGATGACGGCACACCTGTTCGCGATCACGTTCGACGCGCGCCAGCCCCTGCGACTCGCGGGGTTCTGGTCGGGGCTCCTCGGTCGGCAGATGGTCGACGACCCACACGACGGCGTCCTGGTCCTGCCCACCACCGACACCGAGTTCCGGATCCGCTTCGCCCCGAACGAGCAGCCCAAGGTCGTCCAGAACCGGATGCACTTCGACCTGACGAGCAGTTCGCTGGAGGATCAGCGGCGGTCGGTGGCCCGGGCACTGGAACTGGGTGGGCGACACATCGACATCGGCCAGGACCCGGCGGACGACCACGTGGTGCTCGCCGACCCCGAGGGCAACGAGTTCGACGTGATCGGGCCGGGCAACAGGTTCCTCGCCGGCTGCGGGCCGATCGGCGCACTCGCCTGCGACGGCTCGCCGAAGGTCGGTTACTTCTGGAGTGCGGCGCTGGGGTGGCCGCTGGTCTGGGACCAGGACGAGGAGACCGCGATCCAGTCACCGAACGGCGGTACGAAGATCTCGTGGGGCGGTCCGCCGTACATGCCGAACGGGGGCCGGGACCGGGTGCGACTCGACATCGCCCCGGCCGCCGACGTCGACCGGCGGACGGAGATCGACCGTCTGGTCTCGCTCGGAGCGACGGTCGTCGACGCCGACCCGAGCGCTGCCGGCGGCCGGGTGCTGATGGCCGACCCGGACGACGGGGAGTTCTGGCTCCTGACGCCCCGCTAGCGGGCCGGAAACCCGTCGGCGCCGTCCCCGGGCCGCCACCCGTGTCCGGCGCGGACGGCGCGCGTCAGTCGAAGACCGAGACGCGGGTGCGATGGTGTCGGGGGGTTTCGATCTCGTCGATCACCGCGACCGCGAGGTCGGCGTACGACAGGGTCGTGGATCTGCCCGACGGGGGGACCGAGTCCCCGCCGAGTTGGTACCTGCCCAGTCGGGGGCCCGCCGCGTCCAACATCGCGGGTGGCGTGAGCATGAGCCAGTCGACAGCGGTGTCCGCCGCGCGGAGGCGGTCCAGGCCGGCGGTGTGCGACAGGGCGAACGGGCGCAGGTGGCTCGGGAACGCCGCGGGGTCGTCCAGGATCAGACGGCCGTGCTCGTCGCGAAGGTTGGCGAAGAGTCCGATGAGGACGAGACGACCCACTCCGGCCTCGGTCAGTCCGTGCAGGAGCGCGTCGACGGTCTTGACGTAGAACTGGTCGTCGAGGCGGCCGAGGGCGGCCAGGGCCTCGGGTCCGGACGCGGGGCTGACCGTGCTGACCACGGCGTCGTGGCCCCGGGAGATGGTGGACGTGGAGCGCGGGTCCGTGACGTCGCCCCGCACCACAGTGACGCCGTCCGTACCGATGTCGCCTGTCGTCGCCGGATTCCGGACGACAGCGGTGACCCGATGTCCACGGGCGCGCGCCTCGGCGGTGACGGCCCGTCCCGCTCTGCCGCCCGCCCCGAAGATGGCAATGCCACTCATGAATCCGTCCCTTGTGTGATTGTCGGTGTGGACCCCAGGGACGGTATCCACGAGATACTGGTTACTGCAAAGAAACTGGGATAGCTTGGGGCATATGGTGAAAGATCTGGATCCCGAGATGTTCGATCCGATGTGCCCGTCCGGCGCCATGCCATTCCAGATCGGTGACAAGTGGACCGGAATGGTGGTGCTCTGTCTCCAGGACGGTCCGCGTCGTTTCACCGAGATCCGGGTGCCCCTTCGCGCCGTCACCCCGAAGGTGCTGACGCAGACCCTGCGGGCGATGGAGCGCGACGGGCTGGTGGTGCGCACCGCGTACCCGGAGAATCCGCCCCGCGTCGAGTACGAGCTCACCGAGCTGGGACGCACCCTGTTGACGCTCATCGAGGCGGCGCGAGCCTGGAGCAGGGATCATCTCCCCGCCCTGCTCAGGGCTCGGGAGGAGTGGACAAAAGCGGCACCGATCGGTCAGAGTGGTCGGCCGTGAGATACCTGCGTACCGGTGGTCCGGCCGCGATCCGGAGGCCCCGGCCCACCGACTCCGGCGAGTTCGTCGCCGCCACGCGGCGCAGTCGGGACCTGCACCACCCGTGGCTGGTCGCGCCCTCCACACCGGAGGAGTACGACAGCTACCTGCGGCGGATCCGTCGCCGGGACAGTGCCGGTTACCTGATCTGTGACCGGGTCAGCGGTGCGATCGCCGGCTACGTGAACATCAGCGGGATCGTGCTGGGTGCGCTGCGCGGCGGTTTCCTGGGTTATGCGGCGTTCCAGCCGTACAGCGGGACCGGGCACGCCTCGGCGGGCGTCGCGCTGGTGCTCGACCACGCGTTCCACACTGTCGGGTTGCACCGGCTTGAGGCCAACATCCAGCCGGGCAACGAGCCATCCCGCCGGCTCGCGCGCAAGCTCGGTTTCCGGTTGGAGGGCTTCTCCCCGGACTATCTGTTCATCGACGGCGCCTGGCGTGACCACGAGCGCTGGGCGATCACCGCGCCGAACGTGTCCTGACGGCTGCCGGGTGGCCCGCGAGGGGGAGCGAATAATCGCCCGCAATCCCACCAAACCGGAGTGACCGCGATGGCGGGGGTCAACGGATATGATCCGACTCCGTTACCCTCAGCGAGGTGGTGAACAGCCGTGGCAATGAGCCATGGCTGGTTCGCGTCCGAAGTACGGATGGCGTGGTTCTGGGCGCCGGGTTGGCGTTGAGTGATCGCCGCATCCTGACCTGTGCCCACGTCGTCAGCGCGGGCGGCGACACCGAGTCACCCGCCACCGAGCCGTCCTGGGAGGTCCTTGTCGACCTGCTCGGCCAACCGGGCAGCAAGACGGTGCCGGCCCGGGTCGTGCCCGGCTGCTGGTGGCCACCCACCGGCGACCAACGGGACGACATCGCGTTGCTCGAGCTTGCGGAGCCGATGTCGCAGGGCCCGTTCGCACCGCTGCGCCGCACCGTGACAGTGGACCGTGTCGTCATGATGTATGGCTTCCCGGCTGGAGTCGAATACGGTCTGTACGTCCAAGCCACCCTCATGGGCCGGTCCGGGGCGGGCTGGGAACGGTTCCAGATGAACTCGGGCGCGACCCAGCCCCGGGTCCGGCCCGGCTTCAGCGGCGCGGCGGTCGTCGATGTGGAGACCGGGGACGTCTTCGGAATGGTGGTCAGCACATACCTGGACGGCGACCGCAACCAGCACGCGATCGGCGGGGCCGATCAGGGCGGGGTGTCCTGGATGATCCCGGTCGAGACGATCCTCAACCGCCTCCCGTCCATCAGCGGCCAGGTGCCCGGAAAGCCCGCTGTCGACCCGAGCTTCCGGTCGGCCGGTGACACGTCGGCGAACCGGGAGGCCACCGACCGGATCACGGCCTTCTTCGGTCGCCGCTCGCCCGGCAACGTCCTCGTCCTCGTCATCGGCCATCGTGGCTCCGACGTCGCCGCGGCGGTGCGTCGAGCTGCCGTACTCTCCAGCCGGGAGCTTCGGCCACGGATCGACCCGGACCAGGACCCCACCGCTCCGCCGATCGGCAGCATCGACCTCGCGGTGGACGTGACGGGCAGAAGTGCGCGAGAGGTGTCCCAGCGGATCGCCGACTGGGCCGGGTCCGACGCCACGATCGCGGCGCCGGACGGCGACCGGGCCGCCGAGACGACACCGCACTCGATGATCATCAACAACATCGACGGGGCCGCCGACCCCGAGACGCTGCTGTCCGAGGTGATTCTCCCCCTTGTCGACCAGGCACCCAGCCAGGATCTGCGGATGCTGCTGACCTTCAGCGGCGAGTCGATCCCGCTGCGCACCACCCTGCTGGCTCGTCGCGTCGCCAGCCTCCAGGCCGCCGAGGAGACCGTCCGCCGGGCATATCGCGCGGCAGCCGCCCTGGTCGCCGACGTGCCCCGGCTCCGGCCCTTGGCCACCGACCTGCGCATCCAGCTGACGAAGCTGCGTGCCGCTGGCGGCGACCCGGTGACCGCTCGTCTCGCCTCGACCGAGCGGGCCGCCGACCGGGCGCTGGCCAGTGCGGAGTCGGTCCGGCGGGAGATCGCGGCGCGCGAGGGCCTCTGGTCCGAGTTGGACGGCCGGTTGGGCGCCTACCGCGCGATGGCCGTGCAGCACGGGTTCGCCGAGGATCCCGCGCTCGGCACCTCGTACCGGCGTGCGCACGACCTGCTCCTGGCCGTGCCGTGCGAGTTGATGGCCGCCGAGGCGGCGGCGCGCGAATACGCCGAAGTGGTTTCCCGCCGAGTTGGCGGCCAACGCGCAGGGGACGCGTCGTGACACCCCAGTGCGACCGACCGGGCTGCACCGGCACCGTCGACGAGACCGGGTTCTGTGACGTCTGCGGTCTGGCGCCCCTGCCCACCGATACCGCCAGCGACACCGACGCGCCAGCTGCCGCCCCGAGCCGGCCGGCCGCTCGGGACACCTGGACGGTGGCCGGCCTCGTCTCACTGCCGGTGCTGACCTTCCCGTCCGACACGGTGACCACGCACCTGCGCCGGGTGCCAGAGGAGTTCCGCTTCTGCCCCAACGGGCACCAGGTCGGTCGGAGCCGGGGCGCTCGACCCGGCCGGGACAAGGGGTTCTGCCCCTACTGCCCGACCCGGACGCCGTTCAACTTCGCGGTCAGCCTGCGGCCCGGCGACCTCGTCGCCGACCGCTACCGGGTGGTCCGCTGTGTGACCCATGGCGGTCAGGGCCTGCTCTACCTCGCCCAGGACACCCACAAGGATCAGGTCAACGTCGCGTTGAAGGGTGTGTTGCACGCTGCCGACGAGGCATCCCTCGATGTCGCCGTCAAGGAACGCAAGTTCCTCAACGCGTTGGACCACCCGAACATCGTGCGGAGCACCGACTTCGCCACCGTCGACGACCCGGACGCCGGCCCCACGAGCTACATCGTGATGGAATACCTCGACGGCATGTCGCTGCGCAGGTTGCAGGGTGCCGCGAAGGACCCGCGACAGCCAGATGTCTCGCTGCCGATCGACCACATCCTCGCCTACGGTCACGAGATCCTCGCCGCACTCCACTACCTGCACCGGCGCGGGTTGCTCTACACCGACATGAAGCCCGACAACGTGATGCGCACCGCCGACCGGATCAAGGTGATCGACCTCGGCGGGGTCCGTAAGGCCGACAGTGGGCGCAAGAGGGTCGTGCACTCCGACGACTTCTCGGTCGGCGACACCGAATTCCAGACCCTGGGCCCGACCGTGCGCTCCGACCTGTTCGCCGTCGGTCGCACCCTGGAGGAGTTGTACCGGTACCGCACACCCGGCCCGGACACTCCCGGCGCGGGCCCGGACGCCCTCGGCATCGAGTCGTTCCGCCGGCTCGTCGCCCGCGCGGTCCGCTCGGACTGGGACCGGCGGTTCGCCTCCGCCACCGAGATGTCCGAGCAGCTCCTCGGGGTGTTGCGGGAAATCCTGGCGGGCCAACCGGATCGGCGTCAACCCGAGCCGATCTCGCTCTTCCAGCCCTCCGCCCGACTGCTCGACGCGGGGCTCGGGCTGGCCGTGCCCCTGCGCACCTGGATCGACGGCGGTGACAGCATCGCGTTGGACGACGGCCTGCCGGCCTCCGTCGACGTGGCCCTCGGTCTGGCGGTTCCCCGCCCCGACCCGAGCGACCCGGCTGTCGACGTGCTCCGCACCGTCGACGCGTCGGACCCGCAGGCGTTGCTGCGGGAACTCGCCATGGTCGAGCAGACGTCGGTGGAGATCGAGCTGAGCAGGTGCCGGGCGCACCTCGCGCTGGCGGATCCCGGCCTGGCCGCGGCGGCGTTGACCGCCGCCGAGACGGTGCCCGACATCCAGCCCGACGTCGACTGGCGGATCGCCTGGCACCGCGGGCTGCTCGCGCTCGCCGCCGATCGCGTCGACGAGGCGGGGCAGCGGTTCGACGAGGTCTACAGCGACATCCCGGGAGAGGTCGCCCCGAAACTCGCGCTCGGCTACTGCGCCGAGCGAGCCGGCGACCACGTACGCGCGGCCCGCTACTACGCGGCCGTCTGGCAGCGCGATCCCTTCCAGGCCAGCGCCGCGTTCGGGTTGGCCCGGCTCCACCTGGCGGCGACCGACCGGACTGGGGCTGTGGCCGTACTCGACGAGGTGCCGGCGCTGTCCCGGCACCACGACGCCGCCCGGGTCGCCGCGGTGCGGGTGCTGTCCTCCCGGTTGCCCGGCGGTCCACCCACCGCGGTCGAGCTCAACCAGGCCGTGCACCGGCTGGCCGCGCTGACTCTCGACGGTGAGGCGCGCGACCGGCTGACCACGGCGATCCGGGAGATGGCACTCGACCTGGCCCGTTCCGGCGACGCCGCCAAGCTGACCGGCGGCCCGGTGTTGGGTGCGCCGCCGACCCAACGCGCCATCCGTGAGTTGCTGGAGATGTCCTACCGGGCCCTGGGCCAACAGGCGCAGCACGCCGATCTCCCGGCCCCGGTCATCGCGCGCCTGGGCCGGACCCGGCGGGCTGGTCCCCCTCTCGACGCCGCCCGGCGCGCGGCTCACGACCTGCTCGTCGACCGGGCCAACGCCGTCCGACCCCGCACCCGATGGTGACGAAGCCGACCTGGAACGGAGCGTGAACCGGTGGATGCCCTGATCCAGTTCGACCTGGAGGTCAACCAGAACAAGTTCCTGCGTGTGGGTGGTCGGGAGATGCACGCGATCCTCTCGGTGACCGGACGCGGACCGGCGGCCGAGGGCGACACGCCAGTCCGTGCCGATCCCTCCCAGCTGGTCGAGGTGCTGGTGATCGACTGTTCCGGGTCGATGGCGGACCCACCGACCAAGATGGCCGCGGCGCAGCAGGCCGCCGCCGCGGCGATCGACGTGTTGCCGGACGGTGTCCGGTTCGCCGTGATCCAGGGGACCCACGAGGCCAAGGTGGTCTACCCGTCGACCCGGACGCTCGCGACCGCCTCGTCGGCCACCCGGAAACAGGCCAGGGCCGCCGTGGCCCGCCTCGACGCCAGCGACGGGACGGCGATGGGCAGTTGGCTCGCGGCGGCACGTGACCTGGTTCCGCCGTCGTCGACGATCAACCACGTGCTGCTGCTCACCGACGGCATCAACGAGCACGAGGAGCAGGAGCACCTGGAGCGCGTCCTGCGCGGCTGCGCCGGTCTGTTCGTCTGCGATCCCCGAGGCATCGGCGAGGGCTGGCACCCCGCGGAGCTGCTGCGGATCGCCGCCGCGCTGCACGGCACCGCCGAGGCGGTACGCCGGCCGGCGGACCTCGCCGCCAGCTTCCGGGAGTCGGTTCTCGCCGCGCTGTCCAAGCTCCTGCCCGACGTTCGGATCCGGGTGCGGACCATGCCGTACGCGCAGCTGGTCTTCTTCAAACAGACAAGTCCCACCATCCAGGACCTCACCGAGTACGCCGAGCGGGTCGACGAGCGGACGTGGGAGTTCGCCACGGGCTCGTGGGGTGCGGAGCGCAGGGAATACCATCTCTGCCTGCGGGTCGAGGCACCCGACGACATCCTGGAACAGGACCGGTCGGCTGCCCGGGTGGACCTGGTGGTCGACGGGGAGTTGCGGGCCGACCCCGCGGCCGTCCTGGTGAACTGGACCGTCGACATGGCCAAGTCGGCCCGAGTCGATCTCAGCGTCTCCCAGGTGACCGGGCAGGTGGACGTCCGGCAGGCCATCAACGCCGGCTGCGACGCGTACGACCGCCGCGACTGGGACCAGGCACGCGAGCAGTGGGCCCGAGCGGTGGCGCTGGCAACCGCGACGCGCGACGAGACCGCCCTGGAGCAGCTGCGGCACCTGGTGGACATCGAGCCCGGCGGCCTCGTCCGGCTCAAGGACAGTCTCAGCCAGACCGACATCAAGGTCAGCATCGTCGACTCGGTGCAGAACCCGCTGCACCCGCCGGTGCCGCGCGGGCCCGCCGTCGCGGACATCATCTGCGGTGTCTGTCTGGAGAGTTCGCCGCCCGGCTCGGACTGGTGCGAGAACTGCGGCAACTCGTTCGACGACGATCCGAAGGTGACGGTGCGGCGATGACGGCGGACGCACGCACGCCACCCGGGGTCAGCACCACCCGGCAAACCCTCGTGCTCCTGCGGCGGTGGCTGCTCGCGCTCACGGCGGTGGCGCTGGCGACCAGCCTCGCGGTCTTCCTCGGTGTCGCCGGCAACGCCGACATGGCCAAGGAACGGTCCGTACCGGCGATCCTCGCCAGCTACGACGCGCAGGAGGCGCTGCGCAACGCGCACCTCTCGGCGGTGAACAATCTCGCCGAGGGTGGTGCCGTCCTCGGTGGCCCCGGTGTGGATTACCAGCGCCAGATCGCGGCCGCCGGCCAATACCTCACTCTGGTGGCGGAGAACAACGCGGCCGGCGACGAGGGCACCCAGGACATCCAGACGATCGAGGCGCTGCTGGTCACGTACACCGGGCTGATCGGCCAGGCCGACGCGCGCTTCCGGGACACCAGCCTGACGGCGCTCGGGGTGGCCGCGCTCCGGGACGCGGCGAGCCTGTTGACCGACATCCTGGTCCGGCTGGAGGATCTGCGGGGCAAGCAACTGATCGCCCTTGACGACCAGGTGGACAACGGCTGGACGAACACGCTGACCGCGGCCGTCTGGTTGCTGCCGCTGCTCGCGCTCGGCGTGCTGTTGGTGCGGACACAGGCGCACCTGACCCGCCGCTTCCGCCGGATGGTGAACGTCCCCCTGTTGCTGGCCACGGTCGCGGTGGTGGGGATGGTGGCCCTCACCGGGCTGAGCCTCTGGTCGGCGGACAGGTTGGACCAGACCCGTGCGGGAGTCCACGGTGTCGACGACAGCAGGAAGCGGCAGCTCATGGAGGTCGGCGCCCGTGCCGCTTACGGCCTCGCGAAGCAGGTGGAGACTCAGTGTGCCGAGGCCTGCGTCGACACCACCGAGGAGCTGCGCAACCCGTTCCCGTCCCCGCCCCCGACGCTGGGGGCCGGCGCGGCCGAGACAGCCAGCACTGACGACGCCGAGGTCAGGGCCGATCGTGACATCACGAACGATGCCGACGAGGCGGCCAACAGCCGCTTCGGTGAGATCGTGCTGTGCGTTCTCGCGCTCGTCATCGCGGGGCTGGTCCTCCTGGGCCTCTACCCCCGCCTGGCGGAATATGAGAAGCGGTGACCATGAAGCGCAACGGACGGGTGGCTCGGACGGCATTGGCGGTGGTCACGGTGCTGTTCGCCGGTGTCGCGGTGAACGGGCAGGCCGCCGCGCCCACCGATGAGCTGACGGTCCTCGGCCCGTGGACCGATGAGGAGGAGGTCGCGTTCCGGGCGGTGTTGGAGAAATTCAGGAAGAGTTCCGGCATCCACGCCCGTTACCAGGGGCACCGGGACGTCAGCCAGGTGCTCCAGGTGGCGATCGAGCGCGATCGCCCGCCCGACGTCGCGGTCCTGCCCCGCGTCAACGACCTGCAACGGTACGTCAACGCCGGCCAGCTGGTGCCGCTGGAGGGCCCGATCACGACCGACCCGGGTGCTGATCCGCAGCTGGTCAAGCTCGCGCCCAAGGCTGGGCAGGCCGGCGACACGCTCCCCTACGCGGTCGCGATCACCACCCATCTGAAGAGCGTGGTCTGGTACGCCCCGACCGAGTTGGACAAGTTCGGCCAGTCTCCACCGAGCACCTGGGGCGAGCTGGTCGCCCTGACCCAGCGCAGGATCGGTGATAAGCAGGTGCGCTGGTGCCTCGGCATGAGTGCCCAGCCGGTCTCCGGTTGGCCAGGCACCGACTGGATCGAGGACATCCTGTTGCACCAGTCCGGTGAGGACTCCTACGAGCAATGGACGCGCGGTGACCTCCACTGGGATTCTCCGCAGGTCAAGGGTGCCTGGGAAACCTGGGGCGCCCTGCTGGGGGTCTCGTCGGAGCAGACGGCCCGAGCCAGCCTCTACACCACGTTCCAGACGGCTGCCAACGGGCTGTTCCCCGGTAAGGTGAAAGAGGTGGTGATTCCCCCACGCTGTCACCTGAACCACCAGGGTTCCTTCGTGGTCCGGAAGTACCCGCAGCCCAAGCCGTCCAGCCAGACGGACGCCGATCCGCCGTTCACCTTCTTCTCCACACCGCCGATCGGGCCGAAGGCCACGCAGTCGCTGCACGAGGTCTCCGACGACGTCGCGGTCATGTTCCGGCACAGCAGGACCAGCCGGGACGCCAAGGACAGCAACGACACCGAGCGCGCCAGGGAGCTGATGAGCTATCTCGCCTCCACGCAGGCCCAGACGGCCTGGCGTGAGGCCACCAGCGGCGTGGCCTTCAGCCGGCGCGGCGACGCACCCGCACCCCAGGACAGGGTCCTCGCGGCGGTCGCCGAACGACTGCGCACCGGCACCCTGTGCTGGGACGCGTCGGACCTGATGCCGGCGGCGATGGCCACGGCGTTCGAGCGGGCGATCCTCGTCTACCTGGAAGCACCGGAGCGCCTGGGCAGCTTGCTGGGCGAACTCGAAAAACTCAGGGACAAAGTGGTGCCGAAGGCCGAGTGGTTGGATCTGACCTGTGTGCCGCCCGATGAGAGAGGAAGTGAGCGATGACGGAACTGCGCAGATTCGACCTCGACGGTGGCGGCTCGGTGGTGGTCGAGGTCGACGGTCGGGCCGGCGTGACGCCGGCCGGCAACGCCGGCAAGGTGGTTCGTGAGGCGCGGGCGACGTTCGATCGGGCGCTGTCGGAGGTCCGCGACGCCGCCTCCGCCGCGCTCGGCCAGTTCCAGTCGATGGCCCACCGTCCGGACGAGATCGAGATCAGCTTCGGGGTCCAGTTGACCGCGGAGGCCGGTGCGGTGATCGCCCGGACCGGTGTTCAGGGTCAGCTCACCGTGACGGTGCGCTGGCAGCGGCCGCCGACCCCGTAGGCCGGTCGGAAACTTTCACCCGGACCGGGTGATGACGCTCAGTGCTCTTCTTCATACCGTGGGTGTCATGGCTGCCGTCCGCGCGACCCCTGCCAACCCCTTCCCCGGCCTGGCCGTCGCGGATGCGGACAGCGCCGATCAGCGGGCCATCCCGCCCGAGTTGGGTCCCGACTCCCTTGCCGTGCTCAGTGGGCCGACGTTCCTGTACGCCAACGCGTGCGGGGATGTGCCGACGGGCAGCATCGGTGGGCTCGTGCACCTGGATACCCGCCTGATCAGTGGGTGGAGTCTGACCGTCAACGGCGGCGAGTTGTTGGTGCTGCGCGCCGAGACGATCGACCACTACTCCGCGCAGTACGTGCTCACCAACCCGGAGTTGCCCGGGCTGCCGCCGAACTCGCTGGGTGTGCGGCGGCTGCGCTACGTCGGCGACGGGTTCCACGAGCGTGTGGAACTGGTCTCCTTCCGGCTGGAGCCGGTGCGGGTGGAGCTGCGGCTGGCCGTCGCCGCCGACTTCGCTGACCTGTTCGAGGTCAAGTCGAGGGTCCGGGACCGCTCCGCCGAGATCAGTCGTCACCACGCCGCCGACGGGTCCGAGCTGTGCTTCTCCTACCAGCGCGGCGACTTCTCCGCGCAGACCCGGGTGTGCTGCGCGAAGCCGGCCGACCGGATCGAGGGCGACGACCTGGTGTGGGATCTGGACCTGGGCCCCCGCGAGGAGTGGCAGGTCGACCTGCACGTGCCGCTGCCGCCCGGAATGGGGGTGGTCGAGCCGGTCCGGGGCGACATCGCCGATGTCATCCACGGCCGGGCCGACGACCCGCTGCGCCGGTGGCTCGAGGACCGGGCGGTGCTGCACAGCGACAGCGCGGCGTTGGAGCACACCGTGCGGCAGTCCCGCAACGACCTGGCGGCACTGCGGCTCGACCTGGAGGTCAAGGGGCAGCGGATTCTGCTGCCGGGTGCCGGACTGCCCTGGTTTCTCGCCGTCTTCGGTCGGGACACTCTGATCACCGCCTACCAGACTCTCGTCGCCGGACCCGCGCTGGCGAAGGGCACCCTGCTCGCTCTGGCCCGGTTGCAGGGTGAGACGTGCGACGACTTCACCGACGAGGAGCCCGGCAAGATCCTGCACGAGGTACGCAGCGGCGAGCTGACCCGCAGCGGCGAGAAACCGTTCGGGCCGTACTACGGCACCGCTGACGCGACCCAACTCTGGCTGATCCTGCTCTCCGAGTACTGGCGCTGGACCGGCGACGACGAGACCGTCCGGCACCTGCGGGACAACGCGGTGGCCGCGATGCGCTGGATCGACGAGTACGGCGACCGGGACGGTGACGGCTACGTCGAGTACGCCACCCGCTCGCCCGAAGGGCTGGGCAACCAGTGCTGGCGGGACTCCCCGGATGGCGTCGTCTTCGCCGACGGCCGAATCCCGGTGCTCCCGCTGGCCACCTGCGACCTACAGGGCTACACCTACGACGCCAAACTACGACTGGCCGAGCTGTTCGACGGGCCGTTGGACGACCCCTCCGTGGCGTGCCGGCTGCGCGACCAGGCCAACACCCTGTACGAGCGATTCAACCAGGACTTCTGGATCGAGGAACGGGGCGGCTACTACGCGGTCGCCCTGGACGGCGACAAGAACCGCGTCGACTCCAAGACGTCGAACATGGGTCACCTGCTGTGGAGCGGGATCGTGCCACCGGAGCGGGCCGACGCGGTGGTGCGACAACTCATGTCACCGGACATGTTCTCCGGGTGGGGCATCCGCACGCTGTCCCGGGAGGAGCCGCTCTACAACGCCCTCGGCTACCACCTGGGCACGGTCTGGCCGCACGACAACTCCATCGCCGCGCTCGGCCTGGCCCGCTACGGCTACCGGGCCGAGTCGAACCGGATCAGTCTGGCGATGTTCGAGGCGGCCGAACAGTTCGGCCACCGGCTGCCGGAGGCGCTCAGCGGGTTCGACCGGGAACGGCTGCTCTTCGCCATCCCGTACCCGACCGCGTGCAGTCCGCAGGCGTGGGCCGCCGGCACGCCGCTGGCCCTGATCCGCGCCATGCTCGGCATCAACCCGATCGAGGGACGGCTGGTGCTCGACCCGGACGTCCCACCGGAGCTGGGCCGGATCACCGCCGAGCGGGTCCGGGCGTTCGGCCAACAGTGGGAGTTGGAGGCGGTGGGCCAGAGCGGCCACGTCCGGCTTCAGCCAAGCTGACCGCGACTGGCAGCGGACGTTTGTTCGGGGCTTCGACGGGAAACGGCCCGCAATGACGAAACCTCGTGTGGTGATCGTGGGGGCCGGGTTCGCCGGTTACCACGCGGCGAAGACGTTGAGCCGGATCGCCCGGGACCGGGCCGAGATCGTGGTACTGAACTCCACCGACTACTTCCTCTACCTCCCGCTGCTGCCCGAGGTGGCGGCCGGGGTGGTCGAGCCGAAACGGATCGCGGTGCCGCTGACCGGGACGCTCAAGGGCGTACGGGTGGTGATCGGCGAGGCGGACCACGTCGACCTACAGAACCGTTGGGTCGGCTTCACCCAGGCGGAGGGGGAGAAGAACCGGCTGGCGTACGACAGGTTGATCCTCGCCGTGGGCAGCGTCAACAAGCTGCTGCCCATCCCGGGGGTGACCGAGTACGCGCACGGCTTCCGCGGCCTGCCCGAGGCCGTCTACCTGCATGATCACATCGTCCGGCAGCTCGAACTGGCCGAGCAGGCCGAGGACCCGGCCGAGCAGCGGGCGCGCTCCACGTTCGTGGTGGTCGGGGCGGGCTACACCGGCACCGAGGTCGCCGCGCACGGGCAGTTGTTCACCGACGCGCTGCACGCCCAGCGGCCCCGGCTCCCGGTCCGGCCGCGGTGGATGCTGCTGGACGTGGCACCGCGGGTGCTGCCCGAGATGGACGAGCGGATGTCGCAGACGTCGCACCGGGTGCTCAACCGCCGTGGCGTGGACGTGCGGCTGGGCACGTCAGTGGCGGAGGCGACCTGTGACGGGGTGAAGCTCACCGACGGCGAGTACGTGCCGACCTGCACCCTGGTGTGGTGTGTCGGCGTGCGCCCCGACCCGTTCGTCAACGAGCTGGGTCTGCGCACCGACCGGGGGCGGCTGGTGGTCGACGAGTTCCTCAACGTCCCCGGCTACCCGGAGGTGTTCGCCTGCGGCGACGCCGCAGCGGTGCCCGACCTGGTGAACCCGGGCAAGATCTGCGGGATGACGGCCCAGCACGCGCAGCGGCAGGGCAAGCGCGCGGCGCACAACATCGCCGCGTCGTACGGCTTCGGCAAGCGCAAGCCGTACAAGCACCACGACCTGGGCTGGGTCGTCGACCTGGGTGGCAAGGACGCGGCGGCGAACCCGTTGCAGGTCAACCTGGCCGGGTTGCCGGCCAAGACTGTCACCCGGGCGTACCACCTGATGGCGATGCCGGGCAACCGCACGCGGGTCAGCGCCGACTGGGTGCTGGACGCCGCGCTGACCCGCTCGGCGGTCCAACTGGGGCTGGTCCCGGCGAACGCGGTGCCGTTGGAGAGCACCACACCCGAGGTGGCGACCCGGGGCCGCTGAAACGACAGCGCCTCATCCCTGCTGGTGCGCGGGACCGGCCGACCGGGCATCCGGGCCGGCCGGCGGGGCGGGCCGCAACCGACGCGGACCGTACTCGCGCAGCACTGTCTGCACGATGCCGGCGGCGGGAATGGCCAGCAGCGCGCCGAGCAGGCCGGCCAGCTCCGCCGCGAGCAGCACACTGACCAGCACGGTCAGCGGGTTGAGTCGGACCGCCCGGGACAGGATGAGTGGCTGGAGCAGGTGGTTCTCCACCTGCTGGTAGATCACGAAGAAGACGAGGACCACCACGCCGGCGGTGGGGGAGTGCAGGAAGCCGGCCCCGGCCGCGATCACCGCGCCGAGTGTCGCACCGACGAGCGGTATCAGGTCGGCCACCGCCACCAACAGGGCGATCACGGCCGCGAACGGCACACCGGTGACGACGAGCACCACGAAGGTCAACACCCCGCAGAGCACGCTGATCACCAGGTTGCCGGTGAGGTAGCCGGTGACGGTGCGCGACACCTCCCGGCCCACCCGGCGCAGCCGCTCACCCTGACCGTCCCCGGCCACCGCGAGCAGGCCACTGTTTATCCGCGGTGCCTCCAGGACCATGAGGTACGCCAACACGACGACCGTGACCAGCCCGGCGACCGTCTCGACGACACCGCGCAGCACGCCCACCGCGGGTTGCCGCAGTCGGGTGCCCAGGTCACGGAGCTGCTCGGAGTGCTCGCTGACGTAGCGGCGCGCGCCGGCGCGCTCCAGCAGTTGCCCCAGCGGGCCCCGGCCGGCGCGGGCGTCGTGCAACAACCCCGGCGCCCGGTCGGCGAACCGGCCCAACTCCCCGAACAGCGGCACCAGGATGAGCGCGGCCAGGATCGCCAGCAGCACGAACACGACGAGGAACACCAGCAGCGTGGCCAGCGACCGCCGCCGCACGAGGCGACGTTGCGACAGGTCGACGAGGGGCTTGAGCGCGACGGCGAAGAACGCGGCGACCACCGCCCAGACCAGCACCCTGCGGGTTGCGTACACGAAGGCCAGCGCGAACGCGGTGGCCAGCACCAGACCGATCACGATCAGGGTGCGGCGGGCGGTCACCCGGTCGTCGGCGTTGCTCATCCGCCGCGCCTTCCCCGCACTCGTCGTCGAAAACCCGGCATTGCGGACGCGACGGCCGCTCTCCCGACGCGCCGGCCGGCCGAGGAACTGCCGACGTCGTGTCGCGGGCTCCGCGCGCCGGGCCGGTTGAGGAACGGCCAACGTCGTGTCGCGCGCTCTGCGCGCCGGGCCGGCTGAGGAGCGGCCGACGCGAGGCGTCGCGCGCTCTGCGGGTGTGCGGGTTCGCGCCGGCCGGACGCTCAGCGGCGGGCGTCGTCGGCGTCGGTGACCGGGTGGGCGCCGGCCACGAACGTGTCGAGTGCCGCGGCGTGCAGCAGCCCGCCCGGCACCGGGTCGCGCAGCGCGGCCACCGCCAGCCGGCCGACCGGGAGCCCACCGGGTCGGGACGTCGCGGCCAACACCAGGTTGCCGTAACGCCGACCGCGCAGCATCCGCCGGTCGCCGAGCACGCACACGTCGGCGAAGACCGCCCGCACCGTGGCCACCTGCACCCGGGTGGCGACCAGGGGAGGCAGGTCCGTGACGTTGACCAGGAACATCCCGTCCGGGCGCAGGGTACGGGCCACCTCGGCGGCGAACTCGACGGTGCGCACGTGCCGGGGCATCAGGGCCGCCCGGTAGATGTCGGCGATCACCAGGTCGCAGGAGGCGGCAGGGGTGGCGGCGAGCGCGTCCCGGGCGTCGGCGATCTCCACCCGCACCTGCGGCGGCGGTTGCGGCAACTCCCGGGCGACCAGCTCGACCACCGCCGGGTCCCGCTCGACGACCCGTTGCGGGGAGCCGGGCCGGGTGGCGGCCAGCCAGCGGGGCAGCGTCAACGCCCCACCACCAAGGTGCAGAACGCTCAGCGGCACGCCCGCCGGTGCGGCCACCTCCACCGCCGAGGCGATCCGCCGGACGTACTCGAAGTGCAGGTGCCGGGGATCCTCGACATCCACGTACGACTGCTCGACGCCGGCGGACAGCAGCGTCCGCCCGGTCCGCCGGACCGGATCGGTGACCAGCTCCAGCCGGTCGGCGGCGCGGTTCATGCCCGGCACGCTAGCCCAGGCCCACCCGCCGGCCGGCGGGCGGCCCGGCACCGCCGACGGGCCGGCGGAGCGGAACTGTCCGCGTCCACCGGCCCGTCGCTGCCACCGCGAGCGGTCAGCCGCCGGCCATCCCGGCTCCCACCTCGTCGATCGCGTCGTCGATCCGGTGGGCGAGGTCCACGTCGAGTGCTGTCACCCCGTCGGCCTGACTGGTCCGGACGGTCAACACGGCGGCGGTGTCCCCCGGACGTCCGATGCTCGGGCCGCGTCCGGTGTCCTGGCGCATCCGGTCGAGCCGGTCGAGCACCCGGTCCAGGTTGTCCGGAGGCAGCGCGACCACCCGGTAGAGGCCCTGACCATCGCCGGTCCAGTAGGGCAGGTCGTCGAGCGCCGCCTCGATCGCGTCCGGGCCCAGGGTGGGTGTGGTGGTGGAGGCGCCCACCAGGCCACCGCCGGCCTCCGGCGGGTCGAGCAGGTCCCGCAACCCGTCGGGTACGTGCAACGACTCGACCAGGTCGCCATCCTGCGCGGCGAGCGCGGCGAGCGTCGCCTCCGCCTGGTATCGGGCCTGCTCGGGGGTGTTGCCACTGATCCGGCCCACCTCGGCCAGGAAGCCGGGCAGGTCACTGTGCCGCTCGATGCCGTCGACGGGCAGCACGTCGTGCAGCGAGTTCGGGACCGCGGCGAGCAGGCGCTGTCGCTCGGCGGCCTCCAGGGCGAAGGCCAGAACCAGCACTGTCGCCTCGGTGCCGACCTTGGCCGTCTTGAAGTCGACACCGGCCCGACGCCGTACCTCGTCGACCAGGTCGTGGTAACCCATGTTGCGTACCCCGGCCGATCCGCTCGGCGGGGACGGTTGCGGCCTCGGATTGTCGGCGCTGCCGACCTGCGGCGGTGCCGGCCCGCCGCGGGTGCTGTCCGGCTTGTGCGGCCCGGCCGACGGTGGGCCGGCCCGCTTGCCCTGGTCGAGGCTCGTGAGCTGCTTGGAGGCGCTCAGGCTGGCACCGATCTCGCTGGGCTGGCGATTCTGTTCGCGGGCCTGCCGGGCCAGCGCCCGACGCCGCTGGTTGTCGCCCTCCATCTGCTTGCGCATGGTGACACCCCTTCCGCTGGGGATCGTGGCTGTGCCAGTCGCCTTCCCGTCGTCCCGGGAGCCGAAACGGGCGCCGCCGGGCCGGGTCGGCCCCGTGTCCGCCACGCTTCATCCGGCGGGGGTGAGGGGCGCTCACCCACCCGACCCGCATGCTCAGGTCAGGACCGAAGTTCTTCCGAGGTACGCGGAAGGAAGGTCGTCATGAAGCAGATCGTCGAGATCGTCCCCGCCCGACGCGGCTGGTACGCCCGCTGGCAGCTCACACCGGAAGTCACCAGGTGTTACCCGGTGAGCCTGTGGGCGCTGCTGGAGGAGGCCGACGGGACCGGCCGTGAGGTCATCGGGATGGACTGCATCGGCCAGTGGCCCGGCGCGGACGACAACGAGGCGGGTGGGCAGTTCGTCCGCTACCTGTATCAGACGCCCGATTCGGGGGAGCCCGAGGACGTCGATCCGGCCCCGACCGGCGAGCTGCGCGAGGACGGGCCCCGCCTCCAGCCGATGACGACACCCTAGACATTCCTCCGGCCCCCGACCCCAGGTCCCAGGGTCGGGGGCCACCCCGGCCGGCCGGGCTCCGGACGACGCCGTCGAAGGCCCGGCCGCCTGTCGCAGCTCGGAGGTGGCGCGGATCAGCCGATGGCGCGCAGGTCGTCGGCGGCGTGCTCCACGGCGCGCAGGTCGTCGGTGGCGTGCTCCACGGCGCGCAGGTCGTCGGCGGCGTGCTTCATGGTCAGCAGCTCGGTCAGGCCGGTGCGGTCCAGCATCCGTTGCAGGTGCGGGCCGGCCCCGATCAGCCGGATCGCCCCGGCGGCGCGGCGCACCACCAGCAGCGCGCTGAGCCCGGAGGAGTCGCAGAGGCTGACGCCGGTCAGGTCGATCAGCACCTGCTGGTCGTCGCGCAGGTCGGCGGCCACGGCGATCAGCTCGGGCGCGGAGGCGTAGTCGAGCTCGCCGGTCAGCCGCAGTCGGACGTGCCCGGCGTCGAGCCGGGTTGCCTCGATGGTCAACAGCTGGTCGGACATCCCACCATGGTCCCAGCCGGGCGGACGAACGCAAGTCGGGGGTCGACGACGCCTCCGCCGGCAACCGCTCAGGTGCTGGTGACGGTGCCTCGTCAGCCGCGCTGGGATGCCGCTTTGCGTCTACCGGCGTAGGCTGGGAGGCAGGTTTTGACCACAGACGCCGGTTCCGGTACGGGTTCGGGTGGATGACAAGGAGTGAGGCTCAGCTGGTGACTGCTTCCGACGTCAGGGACTGGGACCCGGGCGACGGACGGCTCTCCACGCCGAGCACACCCCGGTCGCCGGCGTGGCCCGCCGACCGCTCGACCCACCCCGGCGCTGCCCCGCCGCCTCGCTCCGGCGCGGCGCAGCCACCTTGTTCCGGCGCGGCGCAGCCACCTCGCTCCGGCGCGGCGCAGCCGCCTCGCTCCGGTGCGGCGCCGCCGCCGATGGACCTCGCGCGCGACGTGGCCGTGCCCGACTGGTTCGAGGTCGTCGAGCACCTCCGTGAGGGTCTGGTGGTCTGTGACGCCGACGGCGTCGTGCGGCACGTCAGCCCGGTGGCCGAGCGGCTGCTGCCCGGCGTACGGCCCGGTGAGCTGCTCAGCGCGGCAGGCGTGCCCGGCCTGAGCGCGGGCGACCCCGGCGGCTTCACCCATCGTGGGCGGCGACTGACCGCCCGCCCGGTGGCGCTCTCCGACGGGCGCTGCTGCTGGTACGTCGAGGACGTCACCGACAGCGTCGGCCGCGCCGACGCGCTGCTCGCCGAGCGGGCCCGCTCGACGTTCCTGGCCGTGGTCGGTGACAAGCTGGGTAACCCGCTGCACCCCGACCGGGCCGCCGCGGCTGTCGTCCGACTCGCCGTGCCGGCACTGGCCGAGCTGGCCGTGCTGGTCCTCGCACCGCGTGCCGGTCGGGCCCGCTGGTGGCGGGCCACCCGCACCGACGACGAGGCACCGTCGCTGGACCACGGGGTGCTGCCCGGCGGCGACCTGCCCGGCGCCGTCGCCGACGGGCTGACCGGGATCGAGCCGCACGCGGTGGACTGGCTGGTCGAGCAGGCGGTCGACGCCGGCTGGCTGCCCGAGTCCGCCGAGATCGGCACCGCCGCACGGGTCGTCCCGCTGCCGGGACGGGACGCACCGGTCGGTGTGCTGCTTGTCGCCCGCCGCGCCCCCGGCTCGTACGACGCGGCAGACGTGGAGCTGATCCGCGCGTTCGCGGCCCGTGCCGGCGCGGCGCTGACGACAGCTCTGCTCTACCGCGACCAGACCGAGGTGGCCGACACCCTCCAGGCCAGCCTGTTGCCGGTCGAGCCGGCCGAAGCCGCGGGCGTGCAGTGGGGCACCGCGTACCGGCCCGCGCAGGCGGGACTGCGCATCGGGGGTGACTTCTACGGCTCGCACCGGCTCGCCGACGGTGGCTCGGTGTTCTTCCTCGGCGACGTCTCGGGCAAGGGGGTCGAGGCGGCCGTCCTCACCGGGCAGTTGCGCCAGTGCCTACAGGCGCTGCACCGGCTGGAGTCGCACCCCGGGCGGTTGCTGCGGCTGCTCAACGACGCGTTGCTGGAGACGACCCAGGCGCACGGCCAGGGCCGCTTCGCCACCATCGTGCTCGGCGTGGCCCGTCCACAACGCGACGGCGGCCTCACCCTCACCATGGCCGGCGGCGGGCATCTGCCACCGCTGGTGCTGCGCGCCTCCGGCGCTGTGGAGTCGGTGCCGCTGCGCGGCATGCTGATCGGCGTCGTACCGGACCCGCGCGTCGGCGAGGTGACGGTACGGCTGGCACCGGGGGAGACCTGCCTGCTCTACAGCGACGGGGTGACCGAGGCCCGCGGCGGCCGGCGCGGCGACGAGCAGTTCGGCACCGAACGGCTGGTCGCCGCGGTGACCGACTGCCAACGGATGCCGGCCCCAGCCCTGGCCGAGCGGGTCGAGCAGGTCACCTGCGACTGGTTGGCGCAGGGCGACCACGACGACATCGCGGTGCTGGCGCTGCGCGCGACCGGCCCGGGTGGGCGCACCTCGCGGCACCTGCACTCGGTGCCCGCCCCGGCCGGCCCCGACCAGTGCGGGGAGGTCGACGCGTGACCGCCGCCCCGGCCCGCGGCGACCAGTGCGGGGAGGTCGACGCGTGACCGCCGCCCCGGCCCGCGGCGACAGGCGCGGCGGGGTCGACGCGACCACCGCCCCGGTCGCCATCGACCCGAGCGACGCGTACGCCGGCTACCTCGACCACCTCGCCGACGCCGACGAGGACGCCGCGATCGACCTGGCGATCGGCCTGCTCGACGCGGGGGTGCCGCCGGAGCGGGTGCTGCTCGACCTGGTCGCGCCCGCCCAGGCCGAGGTGGGCGAGCGGTGGGCGCGCAACGAGTGGAGCGTCGCGCAGGAGCACGCGGCCACCCACATCAGCGAACGGGTGGTGGCGGCGGTTTCCGGGCACGTCGACCCGCGTCCGACCGGCGGACGGGTCGTGGTCGCGTGCATGGACGGCGAGTGGCACGCGCTGCCGCCCCGGCTGGTCGCCGAGGTGCTGCGGTTGCGCGGCTGGCAGGTGACGTTCCTGGGTGCCAGCGTGCCCGCGGCGCACCTCGTGTCGTACCTGCACCGTTACGACGCGCACGCCGTCGCGTTGGCGTGCGCGCTGCCGATGCGCCTGCCGTACGCCCACCGCATGATCGAGGCCTGCCGCCGCTCGGACGTACCGGTGGTGGTGGGTGGGCGCGGCTTCGGCACGGACGGCCGGTGGGCGCGTCGGCTCGGCGTGGCCTGGGCGCCGGACGCGCCCTCGGCGGCCGAGCTGGTCGCCGACGAGCGGGCGTTGCGGGCGGTGCCGCCGGCGCGGTTGGCCCATCTGGCCGACGACGAGTACGCCAGCCTGGTGCGGCGTCGCGCCGAGCTGATCGACAGCGCGTTGGCCGACCTGCGGGAGCGGGTGCCGGTGGCGCGCACGTACACCGCCAGCCAGCTCGACTCCACGATCAGCGACCTGGGTCACGTCGTGGATTTCCTGGCCGCGGCGGTCTACGTCGACGACGCCTCGTTGTTCACCGAGTTCGTCGAGTGGCTGTCGGAGATTCTGCGCAGTAGGGGCGTCCCCGCGGCGGCCGTGGCCCGCCCTCTGGAGCACTACGCCGTCGCGCTCCGGGACTTTCCCCGGGCGGGGCGGGTGCTGGCCGCGGGGCGTGCCGCCCTGTCCGACGCCGGCCGCTGAGCGTCCGCCCCTCGTCGCCGGTGTCGATCACCGCGCCCTGCGGTTCGCGGGGCGACCCTGCGTATACTTGCCGCACCGCAAACGTCCCACCCGCGGGTGGGAGCGAGGGGGAGAACGGTGACGTTCAGCGTCAGCTACGTCGAGAGCGACGGCGGTGGCGCCTGCCTGCGTCTGGCGGGCGAGCTGGACATGAGCACGGCCCCCCAGCTGACCGCCGCGATCGACAGTCTCACGGCCGACGGCGAGTCCCGGGTGCTGCTCGACCTCACCGACCTCACGTTCTGCGATTCCACAGGGATGGCGGTGTTCGTCCGGGGAGACAACCAGGCCGCGGCCGACGGTGGCTGGCTTCGGCTCGTCGGTGCCAACGGTCGCGTCGAGCGGGTGTTGCGGGTGACCGGCCTGGCCGAGGTGTTGCGCTACGAACCGGAATCGGTCGACCCCGCGTCCCACAGCGCCCCCTGATGGGCTAGATTTCCCCGCCAACGCGGTGACCGTCAGGTCCCGTCCCCGCCGACTCCGAGGCAGGTAGTGATGGGCGCAGACAGCCCGCAGCCGGTACGCATCCTGGTGGTCGACGACGACCCGGGCGACGTCCTGATGATCGAGGAGGCGTTGGCCGATTCCGACGTCGAAAAGATCATCGACGTGGTCAGCGACGGCGAGGAGGCGATGGAGTTCCTGCGCGCCGAGGGCCGCCACGAGCACGCCCGCCGGCCCGACGTGATCCTGCTGGACCTGAACATGCCGCGGATGGACGGCCGGCAGGTGCTCGGCGCGGTCAAGCAGGACGAGGACCTGCGCACCATCCCGATCGTGGTGCTGACCACCTCCAACGCCGACACCGACATCGTCGGCAGCTACACGTTGCAGGCCAACGCGTACGTCACCAAGCCGATCGACCTGGACGACTTCAACGACGTGGTCCGCCGCATCGACGAGTTCTTCGGCCGGGTGGTCGTGTTGCCCAAGCGCGCCTGACGCGAGCGCCCCCGCGCTCATGCTGAACATTTTTCCCGAACCCCCTCGGCCGTCGCGGTCGCGGCCGAGGATCCAGGTGGGGAAGTAACAGCGGCTGCCTGGGGGGCGACAGTATGAGGTTCTCCGTCGTTGAGACCGGTTACGACAAGCGGCAGGTGGATTCGTGCCTGGACGAGTTGGGGATCCGGCTGTCCCGGCTCGCGGCGCGTGCCGAGGGCGCCGCCGAAATTTCCGGTGAGTGGGACGAGATCCGGCAGGAGGCGGCCTGGCTCAGCGGGCTCCTCCAGCGGCTCGACCTCGGCGACACCGCGGTCCCCCGATACCCCGCTGACGCCGTGCGGCGCGAGGCCGCCGAGATCCTGGCCCAGGCCCGTGCCGAGCTGGAGGAGGCCCGCGCGGAGGCAAGACTGGTGCGGGAGCGGGCGTACGAGGAGGCCGTGCAGGCCCGGCGGGACTTCGAGGCGGCGCTGTACCTCCGGCGGCGGCGGGAGGCCCGGGTGGACGAGATCCTCGCCCAGGTGACGCCGGATCAGGTGCCCGCCGACACCCCGACCGCCGCTGCCGGCGTACCGGGGAGTCGGGTGTTGGCCGGCGGGCTGGATCCGGGCGTGGAGCCGCCGTCCGGCCGTCGCTGAGAGACCGTCAGATGAGCGCCGCCGCGACGGTGGCCGCCCGCTCCTCGTGTTGGGCGTACGCGTCGGGGTAGGCGGAGATCTGTACGGCCTGGGCGGCGGCGGTGAGGCTCATGTCCTGCCAGCCCGGGATCTCGCTGAGGGCGCTGTAGAAGGCCCGCGCGGCGTACGACGGGCGCATCAGCTCGGCCACCGTGCCCCAGCCGCTGCTGGGCCGCTGCTGGAACAACCCGAGCGAGTCGTGGTCGGAGCCGCTGCCCTGGTTGGGATAGTCGGCCGACTCGGGGAGGACGTCGCTGGCCAGGTTGTAGAGGTTGCTCTCCTGCATGGCGGTGGCCAGTGCCACCACCAGGGCGCGGCGCGGCATCTTCATGCCCAGCCCGACGTCCACGATGATCTTCGCGTTGTCCATCTGTGCCTGGTCGAGGCCGGCGACCGGTCGGGGTCGGCGGGGCTTGACCGGCTTCTTCGGCACCTTGCGGGCGACTGTCGGCGCGGGGGTGGGCGTCACCGTCGGGCTGGGGAGGATCCGCGCGGGGGCGAGGTCACGGTCCAGCGAGCGGGAGGCGCGTTCGTCGGCGATGGCGGCCCGGTCGGCCACCGCCTCGGCGAGCGGCTCCACGGTACGGGGCGTGTCGTCGTCGTTGCCCCGGGCGGTGGCGACCGCGACGAGGCTGAGGCAGCAGGTGACACCGGTGGCCAGGGCCACCCGGACCGGGGTCGAGCCCAGCAGCGAACGCCGGGGCGGTTCGGGGACGCGGTGACGGCCAATCGTCCGTTCGGTTGATGCGGCGTCGCCGGAAGGGGTGGTCGGGCGCGCGTCGGTCAGCTTCTGGTCGGCGGGGTCGTCGGGATGCACCTGACGAGGCTAGAGAAGCGGCCGCCCGATGCCATCGGCCCCTCCGGTGGCATGCGCCACAATTTGCCCTGATCGTGGTGACTTCCAGCCACAAAAGCGGAGCAGCACCCACAACCATCGCTGATCGGACCAGACGGTTATTCCCGATTCGCCGGTCAGTTACGGTCGGGCGTTCGCGCCCGCCGTCGAGAATCCAGCCTCGCCCGAGGGGAACCCGATTGCCCGATGTCGACTCCGCCGAACGGTCAGCGCCGCCTCCCGCAGTCGCATGACCGTGCGCGATCCCGGAAAACAACCCAGTTGCGTTAGGGCTGTAGGCGGCGAGTCAACCCATGCCCGCCCGGGGCCCGGCTTGGCGATCATGGAGTTGTGGTGCCGACTTTGGGGTTTTACGGGCGTTCTGTTACCCACCACAACTCCATGATCGGCGAGGCAGTGCTGTTGACGAACAGGCGTTCCACCTCACGCAACGGCGTTGTCCCGGAAAGAGGGGCCTCGACGACGAACGATGCCACGTCAACCAGGATCGCGCACGATCATGACGCGGAGCTGCCGAGGAAGGCCGGCGCGGCGAGCGCGACCGAGCTCAGTGTCGACCGTTCTCCGCCGGCGTGACAGTCAGTCGATGCCGGCTGGCGTCGCCGCTGGAGAACGGCCAGAGCCGGTCCGCGTACTCGACAAGGTCGGCCAGTTGGTCTCGGCTCAGGCCGGCCGAGGAGATCGAGGCGTGCACGTCGGCCCGGTACAGGCCGTCGTCGTCGCGCCCCAGCTTCGCCTCCGCCCGCACCTGCACGGTGTGCGCCTCGTCGGTGATCTCCCCGGCCGCCTCCACCGCCGCGTGGTGCAGGCAGGACGCGAAGGCGGCGGCCAGCAACTGCTCCGGTCTCAGCCCCGTGCAGTGCGCCGCCAGTGGCGAGGCCAGCGGGGTGGAGAGCCCTCCGTCGTCGGTGCGTACGTGACCGCCCTCGGCGGTCGCTGTGGCCTCACGCAGCCAGGAACTCTGATCCGGCATCGCGTTCTCCCGTCGCTCACCGGCTCGGCTACCCGGCCGCCGCCCGCCGAAACGCCGTTGAGCCCCCGGTCAGCGCCCGGAGGCCCCGTTCGGCTCGTCGATCATGGCCACCGCCTCGGTCACCTCGGCGGCGGCCCGTTCGGTCCACGGCGACGTCGAGGTCGGCCGGCGGGGCGTCGGGATCGTCATCGGGACGTACACCCGGGCGTCCACGGCCTCGGCCAGCAACAGTGCCGCGACCATGCTTGTCGGGCGCTGGTCGGGATCGTCGGCCAGGCAGGAGTGGCACAACTCGGCCACCTCCGGCGGGAGTCCCTCGATCTCGGGCAGCGGGCTCGGCGGCTGCTCACGGCGTACGCCGAGCAGTTCGGTGGTGGTGGCCGCGTGGTACGGCAGGCGGGCGGTGAGGCAGTAGTAGAGCAGCACGCCGAGGGCGTACATGTCGGCGGCGGGGGTGGCCGGCGCTCGCTGCAACTGCTCGGGCGCCAGGTAGGCCGGGGTGCCCAGCACCATGCCGGTCGGGGTCGGATCGGGTGCGCCGGCGGGGACGGCGATGCCGAAGTCGAGCACCTTCACGCCCGACGGGGTGAGCATGACGTTCGCGGGTTTGACGTCGCGGTGCACGATGCCCTCGGCGTGCGCGGCGGCCAGCGCCGCGGCGACCTCCGCGCAGACCCGCACCGAGATCCGCCAGTCCAGTGGCCCGGCCCGCAGGTGCGCGGCGAGCGTCTCGCCCTCGGCCAGCTCCATCACGATGTAGGGCACCGCCCGACCCGGCCAGGTCGAGGCGGTGCCGAAGTCGTGCACGCTCGCCACGTTCGGGTGCACCAGGCGGGCGGCCGACCGGGCCTCCGCGCGGATCCGGTCCACCGGGCCGCCCTGGCTGTGCCGGCCGTCCTGGCTGTCCTGACCGGGCAGGATGAGCTTCACCGCGACCGGCCGGTCCAGCACCTGGTCGTGCGCCCGCCACACCTCGGACATCCCACCCACGCCGATGCGCTGCTCGAGCTGGTACCGCCCGTCCAGTGTGCGCATCGACCACTCCTCACCCTCACTCCGCCGACGGCGGGTGTTCCGATCGCGGTACCCGGCCGCCAAGCTGGGCAAACCGCAGCGGTGTTCGGGGTGGACCCCGCGCGCAGCACGCTGCGCCGACGACGGCGGGTGCGGTAACTTGCGAGCCGGAGCCGGTGTCACCGACTGTGCCGGCACGCTCACCCGAGGGAGCCGCGATGAGCGAGGTCACCGTACGCTTCGTCGGCGGGCCCGCGGACGGCCTGGTCCGGCTGCTGCCGGCCGGGTCGGACGGCGCCCCACCACAGCGGTGGATCATGCGGCACCCGGACGGCACCGGACCTGTGCAGCCCGGCCCCGACCACCTCTACGAACGCGACAGGCCCGACGACGCGGGCGGTTGGAGCATGCGGTTCGTGCGCACCGACGCGTCCGGGGTGTCCGAGTGACCACGAGGCGGGGCTGACCGGTGGCGACACCGGCGTCGGGTCGGTCCGGCCGCACAGCTGGCACACAGCTCCCACAGGGGCGTGGCACAGACATCGCGGCCACGATGGGGGCCATGGTCACCAACGGGCAGGTCGCGCCGAGCCGGATCGAGTTGCGTCGCCCCGACGGCGAACCCGTCCGGGTGCTGGTCGTCGACGACGAGGCGACGCTCACCGACCTGCTGTCGATGGCGCTGCGCTACGAGGGTTGGCAGGTGCGCAGCGCCGGCAACGGCATGGCGGCGTTGAGCACCGCCCGACAGTTCCAGCCGGACGCCGTGGTCCTCGACGTGATGCTGCCCGACCTGGACGGCTTCCAGGTGTTGCGCCGGCTGCGCGAACACGCCCCGACCGTGCCGGTGCTCTTCCTGACCGCCCGCGACGCCGTCGAGGAACGCATCGCCGGCCTGACCGTCGGCGGCGACGACTACGTGACGAAGCCGTTCAGCCTGGAGGAGGTGATTGCCCGGCTGCGCGCGCTGCTGCGCCGCTCCGGCTTCGCCGTCGCCGCCCGGGAGGACGCCGTCCTCACCGTCGGTGACCTCAGCCTCGACGAGGACAGCCACGAGGTGCGCCGCGACGGCCACCTGGTCACCCTCACCGCCACCGAGTTCGAGCTGCTGCGCTACCTGATGCGCAACCCCCGCCGGGTGCTCAGCAAGGCGCAGATCCTCGACCGGGTGTGGCACTACGACTTCGGCGGCCAGGCCAACGTGGTGGAGCTGTACATCTCGTACCTGCGCAAGAAGATCGACGCCGGCCGGACGCCGATGATCCACACGCTGCGCGGTGCGGGCTATGTCCTCAAACCCGCCGAGTAACCGCCGCCCGCTGCGCGCCGCCCGCCGGTGGCTGGCCGGCCGCTCCCTGCGTACCCGACTGGTGTTTGCCCTGGTCGCGCTGCTGGCGGTGGTCAGCGTCGCCATCGGTGGCCTCACCACAGTGGCGCTGCGGCACGTCCTGATCGACAGGCTCGACGCGGAGTTGGCGCCCGCCACCGTCATGCGGGGTGAGCGTCCCGGGCGGCCGGCCTTCCCGGGCAGTGGACCGGCCATCCCACCCGGGTCGCCGTCCGGCACCGTGGTCGCCGAGATCGTCGACGGTCGGGTGACCAGCGCACGGACCCTGACCAAGAGCCCGTCCAGCGACGACCCGTTCCCCGACGAGCAGACCGTCCAGGCAGGGGAGGTCGCCACCCTCGCGGACCTGCCGATCGGCGTCGAACCGCGCACCGTCGACCTCGGCGCCCGTGGCGACTACCGGGCCGTGGCCCGGCAGTACTGGGACGGCAGGGTACGCGTCGTCGCCGTCCCCCTCGCTGGCGTGCGGGAGACCGTCCGGCGACAACTCGCCGCCCAGGCCGGGGTGGCCGCCGTCGGGCTGCTGATCGCGGGCGCCGCCGGCGCGCTGATCGTGCGGGCCACGCTGCGCCCGCTCCACCGGGTGGCCGCCACCGCCACCCGGGTCACCGAGTTGCCCCTGGACCGCGGCGAGGTGGCGCTCGCCGTGCGGGTCCCGGCCGTGGACACCGATCCGCGCACCGAGGTCGGCCAGGTCGGCGCCGCGCTCAACCGGATGCTGGGGCACGTCGCCGACGCGCTGTCCGCGCGGCAGGCCAGCGAGACGCGGGTACGCCAGTTCGTCGCCGACGCCAGCCACGAGCTGCGCACGCCCCTCGCGGCGATCCGCGGCTACGCGGAGCTGGCCCGCCGTGGCCGCGACGAGGTGCCCCCCGACGTGGCGCACGCGCTGCGGCGGGTGGAGTCGGAGAGTACCCGGATGACAAGCCTCGTCGACGACCTGCTGCTGCTGGCCCGTCTCGACACCGGCCGGCCGCTCACGGTCGACCCGGTCGACCTGACCGCCCTGCTGGTGGACGCGGTCAGTGACGCGCACGTCGCCGGCCCCGACCACCACTGGCGGCTCGCTCTGCCCGAGGTGGCGATCCGGGTGCCCGGCGACGCCCCGCGACTGCACCAGGTGGTGGCGAACCTGCTGGGCAACGCCCGGGTGCACACCCCGCCCGGCAGCACTGTCGTCACCACGCTGACCGTCGACGCCGACAGCGCCGTGCTCACCGTCGCCGACGACGGGCCCGGGGTGCCGGCCCAGCTGCGACCTGAGGTGTTCGAACGGTTCGCCCGCGGCGACAGCTCCCGGTCCCGGGAGCACGGCAGCACCGGCCTGGGCCTGGCGATCGTCGCGGCGGTGGTGGAGGCCCACCACGGCACCGTCGAGGTGGACAGCCGCCCCGGGCGGACCGTGTTCACCGTCCGGCTGCCCCAGCCCACCGCCGACGCCTAGGCGGACCCCGCCGGAGGGTCAGCCGCGCAGCACCTCGGCGAGGACCTCGACGACGCGCCGGGTGTGGCGTCCGTCGGGGTCCTCGTCGGTGTTCAGGTCGGTCACGCTCATCCCGAGCAGCCGGTCGGCACGGGCCAGTGGGGTGACGAGCGCGATCAGGTCCGCCCAGCGTGGCCCGTCCGGCTCCGGGTAGGTCACCGCCGGCAGGTCACGTGGGTCGACCACGTCGAGGTCGAGGTGCAGCCACGCCGGGGCGTCCCCGTCGGCGGCCAGGCCCGCCCCGACCGCCCCCGCGCCCCGGCGCAGCAGCTCCGGGGCGGGCACCTGGTGGATCGCCGGGTCGATCCGGGCCGCCTCGACGGTGCTGCTCTCGTCGGTGGGCGGGCGGTGCCCGAGCAGGTGTACGCGGCTGGGGTCGAGCAACGCGCCGCCGGAGGAGATGGCGGCGGGGCCGTGCCCGGTGACCACCGCCAGGTCCATGTCGGCGGCCTCGCCGGTCGGTGAGGTCACGCCGTCGAGGAAGTCCGGATGCGCGTCGACGAACCACAGCACGCTCGCCGGAGGCAGTGCCGGGCAGATGCCGGGCAGGATCGCGCAGTCCCCGCCGAGCACCAGCGGCCGGCGGCCGTCGGCGAGCACCGCGGCGACCCGTGCGGTGATGGCCGCGCCCGCCCGGCGCAGGCCGGCGGCACCGATCACCCCGCTCGCCGGATCGCGGACCCTGTCGCGCAACCACGCCTCGTCGACCCGACCACCGTCGTCGGCGGCGAGCGCGTCCAAAAGGCCCGCCCGGCGCAGCGCGTCGGGCGCCCGTTGCTCGCCGCGCCCGGCTCCGGAGGAGTCCAACGGCGCGTCCACCACCACCCAGCGCACGTCCGCAGCGTACCGGCGGGGCCGGTCTCCCCGCCGCATTCTGTGGCGAGGCTGGGAGTCCACGAATGTGCCCGCGACGCGGATGGCGACCAGCGTACGGTGAGGGACAAGTCCGGCTATCTAGGTCAAAAGCCTCATCGGTGTACGCCTGGGGCCGGGTCGGGACGGGCGAGGGCAAGGAGCGATCGGTGAGACATCTGGCCTACCTGGACGCGGGATCCGGCAGCCTGATCGTGCAGGCGGTCGTCGGCGGGGTGGCCGGCGCCGCGGTCGCCGCGAAGCTCTACTGGCGACGCCTTGTCGACAGGTTCCGCCGGCAACCGACAGACCAGCGGTGAGCGGGCCGGTCCCGACGATGGCGATCACACCCACCGGGGTACGACCCGAACCGGCCTCCTTCCGCGACCCGGCCAACCGCGTCTTCCACGTCGGCGACGAGGTGCTGCGCGGGCTGGACACCCGGGCCGCCGAGCACTGGCGTGCCCTGGCCGGCAGCACGTTCTTCCCGGCCCTGGTCGCCGCGCGCAAGGTCTGCGCCACCGAGGACGCCCCGTCGACACTGGTGCCCGCCACGACCGGAGCCGGATGGGCCGCCGTACTGCGCCACGAACGCATCCCGTTCGTCTCCCACCCGTACGAGTGGTCGTTCAGCATGCTGCGCGACGCCGCCCTGCTGCACCTGGAGATCCTGCACGCCGCGCTCACCGACGGCTTCACCACCAAGGACGGCTCGGCGTACAACCTCCAGTGGCGTGGCGCCGAGCCGGTCTTCATCGACATCGGCTCCTTCGAACCGGCCCGCGACGGCGAACCGTGGGCCGGCTACCGGCAGTTCTGCCAGACCGTGCTCTATCCGCTGATGCTCACCGCCCACCTGGGCGTCGACTTCCAACCGTGGCTGCGCGCCCGGATCGACGGCATCGAGGCCGACGAACTCCGGCCCCTGTTCGGCGGGGTCCGCCGACTGCGTCCCGGCGTGCTGACCCACCTGCACCTGCACGCCGCCATGCAGCAACGCAACGCCGCCGCCAGCACCACCGACGTCCGCGACCAACTGCGGGCCGCCGGCTTCTCCCGGGACCTGCTGCTGGCCACCGTACGCGGCATGCGGAAACTGGTCCGCAAGCTGGAGCACCGCCCGGCCGAGAGCCACTGGTCGGACTACCAGCGCACCTGCGGCTACTCGGTGCGGGACCGGGTGGCGAAGGAGCAGTTCGTCGCCGCCGCGGTGGCCGCCGGCACCCGCCCCCGCCTGGTGCTCGACCTCGGTGCCAACGACGGCCGGTACTCCCGCCTGGCCGTCGGGCACGCCGACTACGTGATCGCCGTCGAGCAGGACCCGGCAGTGGTCGACGAGCTGTACCGAAAACTGCGCGCCGAGGGGCAGCGCCGAATCCTGCCCCTGGTGCTGGACCTGGCCGACCCGTCGCCCGGCGGAGGCTGGCGGGGCGTCGAGCGTGCCGGCTTCGCCGAGCGGGCCTGCGCCGACGTGGTGCTCGCCCTGGCCGTGGTGCACCACCTGGCGATCGGGCGCAACGTGCCACTGCCGGAGGTCGTCGACTGGCTGGCCGGGCTGACCGCGCCCGGCGGGGCGCTGGTGGTGGAGTTCGTCGCACCGGAGGACCCGATGGCGGACCGGCTGCTGGCCAACAAGCCCACCGGCCTCTTCCCGGACTACCGGCGCGACACCTTCGAGGCGCTGCTGGCCGCTAGGGGCCGGATCACCGACCGACTGGAACTGCCCTCGGGCACCCGCACGCTGTACCGGACGGTGATGGGTGGCTGACCGGCCCCCGGTCGACGGGCCGGGCCCGGTTGGCGGGCGGTCAGACCGGGGCTGGCGGGGCGAGCTGGGCCGGTTGCTGGAAATCGTCGCGCTGGTCGGGCTCGTCGTCACCCAGCCACTGCTGGACGTGCTCGGTCGCAGCCCCGACTTCTTCCTCTTCCACCGCGCCGACCCGGCCCAGATCCTGCTGCTGGCCGCCCTGGTGGCGGTGCTGCCCACGACCGTGGTGGCAGTGCTTGGCGCGCTGAGTCGACTGGCCGGCCGGACCGCCCGCGCCCACACCCACACCGGGCTGGTCGGGCTGCTGCTCGCCGCCCTCGCCGTGCAGGTGGGCCGACACGTGACGCCGCTTCGGGGCGTACCCCTGCTGGTGGTGGCCCTGGTGGTCGGTGCCGGCGGCGCGGTCGCACACCGGCGCTGGCGGGCGCCGCGCCGGGCGCTGCGACTGGCCGCCGCCGGGCCGGTGGCGTTCGTGGCGCTGTTCCTGCTCGTCTCACCCACCTCGGCGGTGGTGCTGCCGCGCGGCGACGGCGGCGCGGCCGGCACCGCGCAGGGTGCCGGCGTGCACCCGCCGGTGGTCATGCTCATCCTCGACGAGCTGCCGCTGGTCAGCCTGCTCGGTGCCGACGGGCGGATCGACGCGACAAGATACCCGCACTTCGCCGAGCTGGCCGGGGCCTCCACCTGGTACCGCGACGCCACCGGCGTCAGCGGCTGGACACCCAACGCGCTGCCCGCGATGCTCACCGGCCGCTACCCGGCGCGGCAGGTCGCCCCGCACTACTCGCAGTACCCGGACAACCTCTTCACCGCCTTCGGCGGCCTCTACGACATCCGCGCCGAGGAGACCATCACCCGGCTCTGCCCGCCCAGCCGCTGCGAACAACCTGTCGCCCCCGAGCAGGGGCTCGGCGTGCTGGTCCGGGAGACCGGCAAGCTGCTCGGCCGGGTCGCCGGGCCGACGGAGAGCGCTGTCGACCCGGAGGACTCCTACCGGGAGCAGACCCGGGCCGAGGCCGGGCTGGACGCCGCCGAGCCGGTGCCGGCCGACCCGAAGTTCCGCTGGGACAGCCTGGACGACAACCAACCGGCCCGGTTCACCCGCTTCCTCGCCGGGCTGCGGCCCACGACCCGGCCCACCCTGCACTTCCTGCACCTGCTGATGCCGCACTCGCCGTGGACGTACCTGCCCTCCGGGGCCCGCTACGACGCCCCCGAGGACCTGCCCAACGACGGCGCCGGGTGGATCGACCTGGCCCGGCAACGCCACCTCGCCCAACTCGGCTACACCGACCGGCTGATCGGCGAGACCCTGCGCACCCTGCGCGCCAGCGGCCTCTACGACCAGGCGCTCGTCGTGGTCACCGCCGACCACGGGGTCAGCTTCCGTCCCGGCGCGCAGGGCCGGGGCCTGGACGCGATCAAGGCCGCCGCCGGTGAGGTCGCCTGGGTGCCGATGTTCGTCAAGGAGCCCCGGCAGCAGAGCGGCCGGGTGGACGACCGCAACTGGGAACACGTCGACCTGCTGCCCACAGTGGCCGACGAGGCCAACATCCGGCTGCCCTGGCGGGTCGACGGCCGTTCCGCCCGGCAGGCCCCCCGCACCGACGGCACGAAACACTTTTACGACCGCCCCGGCGAACCCGTCACCTTCCCCGGTGGGGTGCCCGCCGCACCACCACCGCCGACGCCGCACCCCCTGGTCGGCACGGAGGTGCGCGCCGGCCCGGCCCGGGGCAACGCCCGGGTGGCCGACCTTGCCGCGTTCACGGCCACCGACCCGGACACCGGCACCCTCCCGGCACTGGTCTGGGGGGACGTCCCGGACCGGATCCCGGACGGCACACTGCTGGCGGTGGCCGTCAACGGCCGGATCGGCGCCGTCGTACCGGCGGTGCCGGCCGACCCCGGCGGACGCCGGTTCGCCGCGCTGCTCACCGACGACAACCTGTTCCGCGCCGGCAACAACCAGCTCGACGTCTTCCAGGTCACGACGGACGGTACGCTGCGGCGCCTCGCGCTGTCCTGAGTCGGTCTCGGGTACTGGGAAGCGGGGTTTCCCGGCGGCCCGGTCGGGAATCGGGTGACGCATACCTCACCGCCGAACCACGGCGGGCGTTGTCCCCAGAGCCGCAATTACGGTAGAAGCGAAGGCAATTCAACGTAGATCTGCCGGCGAAGCGAGGAACCACATGACGGAAGTCAAGCTCGATCACCCCGGTGGGCAGCTGTCGATGCCGGTGCACCCAGCGGTCGAGGGCCCCGCCGGGATCGGGGTGAGCAAGCTGCTCAAGGAAACCGGGATGACGACGTACGACCCCGGTTTCGTCAACACCGCCGCCGCCTCATCGGCGATCACCTACATCGACGGCGACGCGGGGATCCTGCGTTACCGGGGATACCCGATCGAGCAGCTGGCCGAGAAGTCCTCCTTCCTGGAGGTCTCCTACCTGCTCATCTACGGTGAGCTGCCGACCGAGCAGCAGCTGGCCGAGTTCACCGAGTGGATTCGGCGGCACTCGCTGCTGCACGAGGAGATGCGTCGCTTCTTCGACGGCTTCCCCCGGGACGCCCACCCGATGGCGGTGCTGTCGTCAGCGGTGAGCGCCCTGTCCACCTTCTACCAGGACAGCCTGGACCCGTTCGACTCCGAGCACGTGGAGATCTCCACGGTCCGGCTGATGGCGAAGGTGCCGACCATCGCCTCGTACGCCTACAAGAAGTCCATCGGGCAGCCGCTGCTCTACCCGGACAACTCCCTGGGGTACGTGGACAACCTGCTGCGGATGACGTTCGGCGTGCCGGCGGAGCCGTACGAGGTCGACCCGGTGATGTCGAAGGTGCTGGACATGCTGTTCGTCCTGCACGCCGACCACGAGCAGAACTGCTCCACGTCGACCGTCCGCCTGGTCGGCTCCAGCAACGCCAACCTGTTCGCCTCGGTCTCCGCCGGCGTGAACGCGCTGTTCGGCCCGCTGCACGGCGGCGCCAACCAGGCGGTGCTGGAGATGCTCCAGCAGATCCACGCCGGCGACGACGACGTCCGCTCCTTCGTCCGCAAGGTCAAGAACAAGGAGGACGGCGTCAAGCTGATGGGCTTCGGCCACCGGGTCTACAAGAACTACGACCCGCGGGCGGCGATCGTCAAGAAGGCCGCGCAGGACGTGCTGGGCCGGATGGCCAAGCCCGACCCGCTGCTCGACATCGCCATGGAGCTGGAGGAGATCGCCCTCGCCGACGACTTCTTCGTCTCCCGTCGCCTCTACCCGAACGTGGACTTCTACACCGGCCTGATCTACAAGGCCATGGGCTTCCCGACGAAGATGTTCACGGTGCTCTTCGCGCTCGGCCGGCTCCCCGGCTGGATCGCCCAGTGGCGCGAGATGATCGGCGACCCGGAGACGAAGATCGGCCGTCCGCGGCAGGTCTACGTCGGCGCCCCCGAGCGGGACTACGTCCCCTTCGCCGAGCGCTGACCCGTCCGTCCGCAGCACCACCGCAGGCCGTCGACCCCCTCCGGGTCGGCGGCCTGCGGCTTTTCCGCGCGGTCTAGCGCTTGATCGACTCGGTTTTCAGAAAGTCGGGGTCTCCGGGTGCGGTGGATGGCCCGACTTCCTGAAAGCCGAGTCGATCACACTCGGCACGGTGGTTGGCGGGCTCGGGCAGGCGGCGGTTGGCGGGCTCGGGCAGGCGGCGAGGATCGCGGGGGCGTCAGAAGGCGGAGATGTCCTGGGCTCGCTCGCTGCGGCTCAGGGCGCTGATCAGCGCGGACTGACCACGGCGGCGCACAGCCAGCCGCACCAGCAGGTCACGCACCGGGTCGAAGACCTCCGCGGGGAACTCCGGCGTGGGTACGCCGACGCTCACCGCCAGGTCGTCGGAGTGGACCACGATCTCCAACTGGCGGGTGAGCAGGAACTCGCTGCGCCGCAGGGCCCAGCCCTGCCACGGGATCGGCACGACGTCCCGGGCGGCACCGCGCGAGAGCAGGTCGCCGATCTCCGCCAACGCGTCAGCTGAGCGGGCGTGCAGCTCCGCCGGCCCCTGCGCCGCTTCGGCCTCGTCCGACCCGGAGGCAACCGACACCGCGTCCGGAGGACCCTCGGTGACCCAGGCCGCCCGCTCGTAGTGGTTGTCCGCCGACTCCAGGGCGGGCAGGTCCGTCGGCATCGGCAGCAGCTCCGCCGTCCGTACCGCCTGACGCCCCAGGTGACACGCCAGGCCCCCGACGGACAGGTGCGGCAGCGCGCTCGGGCGTGACCACTGCTCGGTCACTTCCGGGCGTCGGATCAGCTTCAGAGCGATCGAGGCGGCAACCGGAAAGGCGGAATCCAGGGCGTCGACAGAACGAGACATCCGCACATTCTGCCAGCCCTGGCCGACCAGCGTCGGGCTGCGCGTGCCCCGGCCGCCGACCCGACGCCGAGCCGCCCAACGGGCCCGCTAAAGCAAGATCGACTCGGCTTTCTGCAAGTCGCGGGGTCCCCGGCACCGGGACACCCCGACTTTCAGAAAGCCGAGTCGATCAACCGCACGCGGGCTGGGCCAGCACCGTCAGTGGAGGCCGGACCGTCAGTGGAGGCCGGGCCGTCAGTGGAGGCCGGGCCGTCAGTGGAGGCCGGGCCGTCAGTGGAGGCCGGGCCGTCAGTGGAGGCCGGGCCGTTAGCGCAGGCCGGCGGCGGCGAGCAGGTTGCCCTCGGGTAGCGCCGGGAGGGCACGGCCCTGGGACATGCGCTGCTCGGCGCGTTGGGCGGTGAACGCGGCGTCGGTGGCGATGGCGGCGGCGTAGCTGGCGGCGGTGCGCTGGGCGATCGCCGTCCAGCCGTACTGGTCGTGGACCATCCGGCGGGCACGGCGGGCCAGCACGCGGGAGCGGTCGGGGTCGGACAGCAGCGCGTCGACGGCGTCGGCCAGCCCGTCGGGGTCGTGTGGGCGGAAGGTCATCCCGGTCACGCCCGGCTCGACGATCTCGCCGAGGCCACCGGTGGCGGCGACGGCCAGGGGCGCGCCGGCCGCCGCGCCCTCCAGGGCGACCATGCCGAACGGCTCGTAGATGCTCGGCACGGCGAAGCAGTCGGACGCGGCCATCAGCGCCGGCAGGTCGGTGCCGCCGAGGAAGCCGGGCATGGTGACCATGCCGCCGAGACCGCGGCGGTGCACCTCGGCCTCCAGTTCGGCGCGGTACGGGCCGTCGCCGGCGATCACCGCACGCAGGCCGGGGTGCCGCTCGCGCAGTCGGGGCAGCGCGGCGATCAGGTGCTGGACGCCCTTCTCGTACACGAGGCGGCCGGCGAAGGTGACAAGCGGGCCGTTGCCGGCGAACCGGGCGCGGGCGGCGGCCACCGCGCGGGCGGGCACCCGCCAGCGGTGCGGCTCGACGCCGTTGGCGACCACGTCGACCCGGGCGCCCGGTACGCCGAACAGGGCGTTGACCTCGTCGCGCATGTAGCCGGAGCAGACGATCACCCGGTTGGACTCACTGGTGAGCCACTGCTCGACGCCGTGGATGGTCCGGTTCATCTCCTCCGGCAGCCAGCCCTGGTGCCGCCCGGCCTCGGTGGCGTGGATCGTGCTGACCAGCGGGATGTCCAGGTGGTCGCGCAACGTCATCGCGGTGTGGGCGACGAGCCAGTCGTGGGCGTGGATGACGTCGTAGGCGCCGGCCTGGGTGGCGCGCAGGGCGGTGCGGGTGAGGGTGTGGTTGAAGGCCATGGTCCAGGCCAGCAGGGAGCTGGTGGCGAGGGGGAAGGCGACCGGGTCTTCGGGGGCGCGCAGGATGCGGACGCCGTCGGCGTACTCCTCCATGGGTGCGCCGTCGGTGTGGCGGGTGACGACGGTGACCTCGTGGCCGGCGGCGGCGAGGGCGACGGAGAGGGCGTGCACGTGGCGGCCGAGGCCGCCGACGAGCACCGGCGGGTACTCCCAGGACAGCATCAGGATGCGCTGGGTCTGCGGCGGCACCCCGGGACCGGGCTGCGCCGGCACGCCACCAGCGGGCGCGACAAGAGGCGGCACGACCGCACCGGGCTGGGTCGGGAGCGGGGACCGGGAGGTCAGGGTGGGCCGGTGGGCCCGGTCCTTGGTGGGTGCGTGCTGCTCGTCGACCCACAGTGTCACATCAATCTCCGTCCATGCATGGTGATACGCCGACGTCAGTGGCGGCGGAGTGAGGTGTAAGGGGTGGCGGAAGGCCTGGCGGAACACGCGCGAACGTTTGTCCCCGGTCAAGGAAAGTGCATCGGGCCCGAGAACGCACCTCGAAAAGGGTCATCGTGACGGAGGACACCTGAGGGTGTTGCCCGCAGCACACGGGTGGATTTCGCTCACCGCCTGAAAGGATGGATTGGCACTGCCGGGCGGGGGGCAATAGCTGCGTGCGCGCGGGCATGCGTCGGCCGGTGCGGGCACAACCATGGTCTAAGGAGCAACATGCAGGTCTGGCCGGGCGAGCGGTATCCCCTGGGCGCCACCTACGACGGGATGGGCACCAACTTCGCCATCTTCTCCGAGGTGGCCGACAGGATCGAGCTGTGCCTCTTCGACGAGTGGGACACCGGCGCGGAGCGCCGCGTCGAGCTGCGTGAGGTGGACGCCTACGTGTGGCACGCGTACCTGCCGGGCATCGAGCCGGGGCAGCGCTACGGCTACCGGGTGCACGGCCCGTACGACCAGGCCAACGGGCTGCGCTGCAACCCGCACAAGCTGCTGCTCGACCCGTACGCGAAGGCCATCGACGGTGACGTGCAGTGGGACCCGGCGGTCTACGACTACGACCTGGCCGAGCCGGAGAAGATGTCGGAGACCGACTCGGCGCCGTTCATGCCGAAGTCGGTGGTGGTCAACCCGTACTTCGACTGGGGCAACGACAAGCCGCCGCGCACCCCTTACCACCACTCGGTGATCTACGAGGCGCACGTGCGCGGGCTGACCATGCGCCACCCGGACATCCCGGAGGAGCTGCGCGGCACGTACGCGGCCATCGCCTCCCCGCCGATGATCGACTATCTGACCCAGCTCGGGGTGACAGCGATCGAGCTGATGCCGGTGCACCAGTTCATCCACGACAACCGCCTCGTCGACCTGGGGCTGCGTAACTACTGGGGTTACAACACCATCGGGTTCTTCGCCCCGCACCACGGCTACTCGGCGCTGGGCCGCACCGGCCAGCAGGTGCAGGAGTTCCGGGGCATGGTCAAGGCGCTGCACGCGGCCGGCATCGAGGTCATCCTCGACGTGGTCTACAACCACACCGCCGAGGGCAACCACCTCGGCCCGTCGCTGAGCTTCAAGGGCGTCGACGCGCCCAGCTACTACCGGCTCAGCGAGGAGGACCCCCGCTACTTCGTCGACTACACCGGCACCGGCAACAGCCTCAACGTGCGCAGCCCGCACTCCCTGCAACTGATCATGGATTCGCTGCGCTACTGGGTGACCGAGATGCACGTCGACGGTTTCCGCTTCGACCTGGCGGCCACCCTGGCCCGCGAGTTCTACGAGGTGGACCGGCTGTCCACCTTCTTCGAGGTGGTCCAGCAGGACCCGGTGGTCAGCCAGGTCAAGCTGATCGCCGAGCCGTGGGACGTCGGCCCCGGCGGCTACCAGGTGGGCAACTTCCCGCCCCTGTGGACGGAGTGGAACGGAAAATACCGCGACACGGTACGAGACTTCTGGCGCGGCGAGCCCGCCACCCTCGCCGAGTTCGCGTCACGGATCTCCGGCTCCGCCGACCTCTACCAGGACGACGGCCGCCGCCCCTTCCACAGCATCAACTTCGTCACCGTGCACGACGGGTTCACGCTCAACGACCTGGTGTCGTACAACGACAAGCACAACGAGGCCAACGGCGAGGACAATCGCGACGGCGAGAGCCACAACCGCTCGTGGAACTGCGGGGTCGAGGGCGACACCGACGACGAGGCGGTGCTCGCCCTGCGGGCCAAGCAGCGGCGCAACTTCCTGGCCACGCTGATGCTGTCGCAGGGCGTCCCGATGATCGGCCACGGCGACGAGCTGGGCCGCACCCAGCGCGGCAACAACAACGTCTACTGCCAGGACAGCGAGCTGGCCTGGGTCGACTGGGACAACGTCGACGAGCAACTGCTGGAGTTCGTCCAGACGCTCACCGCGTTCCGCAAACGACACCAGGTGTTCCGCCGTCGCCGCTTCTTCACCGGCCTGCCGGTGAACGGGCGCGGCATCGACGAGCCGCTGCCCGACCTGGCCTGGCACACCCCGGACGGGCGGGAGATGACCGGCGAGGACTGGGGCAACGACTTCGGCCGCTCGGTGGCGCTGTTCGTCAACGGCGAGGGCATCCGCGAACGCGGCCAGTACGGCCAGAAACACCACGACGCCTCGTTCCTGCTCTGCTTCAACGCCCACGACGCGCCACTGGACTTCACCATGCCCGGCTCCGAATACGGCCAGAAGTGGGAACGGGTGATCAGCACTGCCGAACCCGAACCGGGCGACCCCACAGTGATCAGCGCGGGCGGCACCATCCGGGTGCCGGACCGGTCCCTCGTGGTGCTGGAGAGGACGATCTGACATGCCGGCCACCCCTCCCAAGGCCACCTACCGCGTCCAGGTCCGCCCCGGCTTCGACCTGGACGCCACCGCCGCGATCGTCGACTACCTCGCCGACCTCGGCGTCAGCCACCTCTACACCGCCCCGCTGCTGGCCGCCACCCCCGGTTCGCAGCACGGCTACGACGTTGTCGACCACCGGGCGGTCAACCCGGAGCTGGGCGGTGAGGCCGCCCGGCAGCGCCTGCTGGGCGCGCTGCGGGCCCAGCAGCTCGGCCTGGTCGTCGACATCGTGCCCAACCACGCGGGGGTCGCCGTGCCACCGGCCAACCCGGCCTGGTGGGACGTGCTGCGCCGGGGGCGCGACTCGTCGTACGTCGACTGGTTCGACATCGACTGGGACCGGGGCCGGCTGCTGCTGCCGGTGCTCGCCGACGACCCGGCCGCCCTGGACGACCTCAAGGTGGTCGACGACGAGCTGCGCTACCACGAGCACCGCTTCCCGATCGCCGACGGCACCGGCGACGGCACCGCGCGGGAGGTGCACGACCGGCAGCACTACGAGCTGGTCTCCTGGCGTCGCGGTGACACCGAGCTGACGTACCGCCGGTTCTTCGCCATCGCGGGCCTCGCCGGCCTGCGCGTGGAGGACCCGGCGGTGTTCGCCGCCACCCACGAGCTGATCCTGCGCTGGGCCGCCGCCGGCGAGGTCGACGGCATCCGCGTCGACCACCCGGACGGCCTGCGCGACCCGGGCGGCTACCTGACCCGGTTGCGCGCCGCCGCACCGGACGCCTGGCTCGTGGTGGAGAAGATCCTGGAGTACGGCGAGGAGCTGCCGGACTGGCCGGTGGACGGCACCACCGGTTACGAGGCCCTGGCCGCGGTGAACGGCCTCTTCGTCGACACCGACGCCGAGGGCGACTTCACGGTGCTGGACACCCGACTGACCGGGCGGCGCACCACGTGGGAAAACCTCACCCACACCACCAAGCTCGCCGCCGCCACTCAGCTCCTCGCCGCCGAGCTGACCCGGCTCGCCGCGCTCGCCCCCGAGGTGCCCACCGCGCAGGCCCGCGCGGCGCTCGCCGAGCTGGCCGCCGCGTTCCCGGTCTACCGCGGCTACCCGCCGCACGGTGGCCGGCACCTCGCCGCCGCCCGCTCCGAGGCCGGCCGCCGTCGCCCCGACCTGGCCGGCGCCCTGGACGCGGTCACCCGCCGGCTGCGCGACCCCGCCGACGAGCTGGCGAAGCGCTTCCCGCAGCTCACCGGCGCGGTGATGGCCAAGGGCGTGGAGGACACCGCCTTCTACCGCTGGACCCGCTTCGTGGCACTCAACGAGGTCGGCGGCAGCCCCGCCCACTTCGGGGTGCCGCCAGCGGAGTTCCACCGCTTCGCCGCCGCCCAGCAGGTCCGCTGGCCCGCCAGCATGACCACCGTCTCCACCCACGACACCAAACGCGGCGAGGACGTCCGCGCCCGCCTCGCCGTGCTCAGCGAGCTGCCGGGCCGCTGGGCCGAGCAGGTCCACACCTGGATGGAGTACGCGCCGCTGCCCGACCCGGCGTTCGCCCACCTGCTCTGGCAGACCGCCGTCGGCGCGTGGCCGATCGAACGGGAACGGCTGCACGCGTACGCCGAGAAGGCCGCCCGGGAGGCCGCGGCCTCGACCACCTGGGCGGACCCGGACCCGGCCTTCGAACAGGCCATGCACGCGGTCATCGACCGGATGTACGACGACCCGAGCCTGCACGACGAGCTGACCGAACTCGCCGCCGCCATCACCCCGGCCGGCTGGTGCAACTCCCTCGGGCAGAAGCTCGTGCAACTCACCATGCCCGGTGTGCCGGACACCTACCAGGGCACCGAGCTGTGGGACAACTCCCTCGTCGACCCGGACAATCGCCGCCCAGTCGACTTCGACGTACGCCGAGAACTGCTGGCACGCCTCGACGGCGGCTGGCGTCCCCCGATCGACACCGACGGAGCGGCGAAGCTGCTCGTCGTGTCGCGGACCCTGCGGTTGCGGCGGGCGCACCCGGAGGTGTTCACCGGCTACCGGCCGGTGCCGGCGCACGGGCCGCAGGGCCGGCACGTGGTGGCCTTCGACCGGGGCGGCGCGATCACCGTCGCGACCCGGCTGCCGCTGGGCCTGGCCCGTGCCGGCGGCTGGTGCGACACCGCACTGTCGCTTCCCGTTAACGAGGTTAAGGACCTGTTCACCGGTCGGGTCTACAGTGGCGGGGAGACCCCTCTGGACGACCTTCTGTCCGACTATCCCGTCGCACTGCTGGCTCCTTCCACCGCTGCCGTGGAGGCTGCGTCATGACCGAATTCTCCGTGTGGGCACCGGACGCCACCCGCGTGCGACTGCGCCTGACCGGCGACGCCGACCACGAGATGCGCGCCGCCGCCGACGGCTGGTGGCGCGTCGACGTGCCCGACGCCGGCCTCGACTACTCCTTTCTGCTGAACGACGACGAAACCCCGCTGCCCGACCCCCGGTCACCGTGGCAGCCTGCTGGTGTGCACGGGCCCAGCCGCCGCTACGACCACTCGGCCTTCGCGTGGTCCGACACCTCGTGGACCGGCCGGCAACTGCCCGGCAGCATCCTCTACGAGCTGCACATCGGCACCTTCACCCCGGAAGGCACCTTCGACGCGGCCATCGGCCGCCTCGACCATCTGGTGTCACTGGGCGTCGACCTGATCGAACTGCTCCCGGTCAACGCCTTCAACGGCGAACACAACTGGGGGTACGACGGCGTCTGCTGGTACGCCCCCCACCAGCCCTACGGCGGCCCCGACGGCCTGAAACGGTTCGTCGACGCCGCCCACGCCAAGGGGTTGGGGGTGATCCTCGACGTCGTCTACAACCATTTCGGGCCCTCCGGGGCCTACGCGCCGCAGTTCGGGCCCTACCTGGCCGAGCAGAGCAACAGTTGGGGCCGGTCGATCAACCTGGACGGCCCGCACTCCGACGAGGTACGCCGCTACATCATCGACAGCGTGCTCATGTGGCTGCGCGATTATCACGTCGACGGGCTGCGTTTGGATGCTGTGCACGCGCTGCCCGACTCGCGGGCTATCCCGATCTTGGAAGAGCTGGCTGTTGCCGTCGAGTCCCTGTCGACGCACCTGGGGCGGCCGTTGTCGTTGATCGCCGAGTCCGACCTCAACGACCCGCGGCTCATCAGCCCTCGCGAGGCCGGCGGGTTCGGGCTGCACGCGCAGTGGAACGACGACGCGCACCACGCCCTGCACACGTTGCTGACGGGGGAGCGGCAGGGGTACTACGGGGACTTCGGTTCCCTGGAGACGCTGTCTGACGTGTTGACGGGTGGGTTCTTCCACGCTGGCACCTTCTCCAGCTTCCGCAACCGTCACCACGGGCGGCCTGTTGATCCTCGGGTGCCTGGGCACCGGTTCGTGGCGTACCTGCAGAACCATGATCAGATCGGGAACCGGGCTACCGGGGATCGGATCTCTGCCTCCTTGTCTCCCTCGCTGCTGCGGGTCGGGGCCACGTTGCTGCTGACCGCGCCGTTCACTCCCATGCTGTTCATGGGGGAGGAGTGGGCTGCTTCCACGCCGTGGCAGTTCTTCACCTCGCATCCGGAGCCGGAGCTGGCGTCTGCGGTGCGGACCGGGCGGCGGCGGGAGTTCGCGTCGCACGGGTGGCCGGAGGGGGACGTGCCGGACCCGCAGGACCCGGAGACGTTCGTACGGTCGCGGTTGGACTGGGCGGAGCTGGACAAGCCTGAGCATGCTTCGATGCTGGCCTTTTACCAGCGGTTGATTGGGCTGCGGCGGTCTCGCCCTGACCTGTCGGATCCTCGGCTGCACGCGGTCTCTGTGCAGCACGGGGACCAATTCTTGGTGATGCGGCGGGGGGACACGCTTGTCGTGGCGAACCTGGCTGGGCGGGGGCAGGGGGTGTCGCTGCCTGGGGTGGCTCGGCGGGTGTTGCTGGCTACGGGGGAGGGGGTCACCGTCATGCGGGACCGGATCCAGTTGCCGGCGGAGACTGCGGCGATCGTGGCCCTTTGATGCGGAAGAGTTGGTAGGGTCTGGAAAGACTTACAACAAGGTCGTTGCAGCCCCATAACGCCTCGCGTCGCTATAGAGCGAGAGCCGAGTAGGGGATCGGCTACAGCTCAAAGTTCCCTGCCTACTTGCCTCAACACTGCGACAGCCGCTCTCCCCGCACAACGATTCGTAGCCCAACGTCGCTGCAGAGGCCACGACTGCTGATCGATAACACCTCTGCAGATGCGGCAACACGGCTCATCGCTACCTCAGTTGGCTGAGGCAATACCCTAGCCAGACCTCCTACCATGACCAAGCTCCGCGCCTTGCCAAGCAACGGTCCCCATCGCAGCACTGCTGCAGCGGCTGTGAGCCTTCGAAGAGGCGGATCAAGTGGTTTGGCTCGGTGAACGTTAGCCAAATCGGTCATTTAGACACCGCAAGCTTCCCAGTTGGCGGGAAGTTCTCATCGGCCGAACGGTTGACAGCCGTCATGGGGGTTCGGCCGGCGGGCGCACCCATCTTGCCCACCCGACCTGCTCCGCCTCTCGGGATGTGGGCTGCCAGAAAAGACCAAGTCTCGCGAATCTGCGGAATCCGATGACGACTTGGAGGGCCGGTCCTTGCCTGCATGCCGCTGCTTGCGGATGATGTATCCGATGGCAAACGACCTGGATGTGCGAGGGGGGCCAATGCCGAGGTACAACCTAAACGCCTTGGGATCTATTGAGTTCGAGCGCTTGGCTCAGGCTTTGCTCAAGGGAGTTATCGGCAACGGTACCGTGACGTTCGGGGCGGGTAGGGATGGGGCGCGAGAAGCAACATTTACCGGAAGTGCGCCTTATCCCTCTAAAACGAACCGTTGGTCCGGAGAGTGGGTTTTTCAGGCGAAATTCCACGACACGGATCTGCTGGGGATGGACAAGGCTCGACGGCAAGTCCTCGCGGATTTGAACGTCGAACTGGATAAGATTATTGAGAAGTACAAGATTCCGTGCGACAACTTCATCCTGATTACGAACGTGCCGTTGACGCCTGCTTTCAAAACGGGCACTATGGACAAGATAAAGAATGATATTCTACCCCGATATAGAAGCAAGATTCGAAACGTTGCAATCTGGGGCGCAGACGATCTTAACGCATTCCTCGAAATATATGATGGAGTTCGAAATTCATTCCTTGACTTCATCGTTCCTGGCGATTTAATCGCGAGCCTTCTACGCAAACATCAGGCAGAACAAGGCGAGGTCGAGCGGACGATCCAGGCATACTTGCAAGCGATATTCACACGGGAGCAGTACGCCCAGCTCGATCAAGCAGGTGACGTTTCGGACCACCCAGTAAAACTACAACAGGTCTTCTTTGATCTCGCAGCTAGACCTGGCGAATATCACTCCCCTCTCGGGTCGTCTGACCTGATGCGATCGAAGGCGGCGAATAAATCGTATGCGACTGAGACTGCGGTAAACGTTGTTCATTTCATGTTGTCGGAGGATTGCGGCCGCATGGTGCTGGTTGGAGGGCCGGGGGAGGGGAAGTCGACGCTCGGGCAATACCTGGCCCAACTGCACCGGGCGACCCTTCTACGTTCAGTTTCTGAGATCGCCCTGAACGAAGGGTATATTCCCGCTTTGCCCCGCATCCCGTTTCGCGTTATCTTGAAAGATTACGGGCAGTGGATTGCTCAAAGGCCAAGCATGGACCCGAGCCAGGGCGCGCTTGATAAATATATATGCGATCACATCGAATCGGCGACAAGTCGAAAAATCTCGCCTGCTGAGCTCCATGAGGTGGCGGGACAAAATCCGATTTTGCTGGTACTGGATGGGCTCGACGAGGTTACTGATACGGCACTAAAAAAGAACCTTCTTGAGAAGATTACTGAGTTCACGGACAGATGCGAGAAGGTTCTCGGAGCCGACCTCCAGGTGCTCGCTACTACTAGACCAACTGGTTATAGCGACCAATTTGACCCACGAAAGTATTTGCACCTTCGGCTGTTGAAATTGCAACCAACGCAAGTCGCTGATTACGTTAAACGCTGGTGTGAAGCTAAGAACTTCGACGAGATCAAGTCGAAGCGTATCCTGGATAGCGTTTATGAATGCCTTGCCGATGCGCAGATAAGTCTTCTAGCGACAACTCCTCTGCAAGTGTCCATCTTGGCTCTTATCATCTCCTCAGGTGGAACTCCACCTAGACAGAGAGAAGCGCTGTTCAATGAATATCTCGAAGTTATCTATAAGCGTGAAACCGCAAAAGGGAAGCATATAATCCAATCTGAGAAAGAGCTTCTAATCGGGCTGCACAAGTATGTGGGCTATGTGTTGCACGAAGACGCTACCCGAGCATCATCGTTGAGCGCGAATCTGAATGCCACAGAATATCGAAGTCACGTGGCGAAGTTTTTGAGGTACCACGACCCGTACTCACCCGCGAAACACCGGGCTGCGGAGCTGAAGGCGATTACGACTGAGGCCGGCGAGAGGCTTGTCTTGATCGTCGAACCAGTGTCGGGGGAATTCGGATTCGAGCTGCGGTCGATCCAGGAGTTCTTCGCGGCATGCCACCTTGCCGACACGTCATTGACGACGGAGCAGCGATATTTGCGGTTTGAAGCAATCTCGCGCTCCGTCCATTGGCGAAACGTTGCACTGTTTTTCGCCGGTCGTGTCGGCCGCAATTATCCTGGTGAGACGGCTAACTTTCTTGAAGTCTTGCGCGATGTGGACAGGGATAGCCCTGATCGGTTCGTCCGCAGAGGCAGCAGACTCGCACTTGAGCTCGCAGCAGATCGAGCTTTTGGCCCTAATCGCCGAGGTCAACGCAGTCTCCTAGAGCAAGGGATGCTCGCCCTCGGGAGCAACCTTACGGCCCAACGGCGTAGTGAAGTCTGCGACATATTGCAGCGTTTGCCGCGTGAGGACATCAGGGATCACGTTGTGCCTATCTTGGACCATGAGATAAAAGCGCTCGACCCTTCGCGCCTTAAGAATTTCGCCTTCGCGGCGCACGCCGTAGAGGCAAAAGCTGCTTTTCAAGCCGCTTGTAGGCGACTTTCGTCAGCAGTGGATGAGGATGCGTTGTCGGCATCACTGGAGATTGTGTTGTCATTGGGGCCACGCGAAATGGACGAATTCCTCAGTGTAAGAGGAACCCTTGGTCGTATGCAAAACGAATCGGTGGCAGAGAAGCTTGTAGGTGCTACGTGGTCTCATGCCGTGGAATGCATAGAGGTTCTTGATGGTGGGGGATTTGACGCCAGTCGCCTTCGTTGGCTCGCTGGGCAGATGATTAGCCGTCACTACGGACCAAGACCGCACTTCGTGGGATCGGAGCCCGAAGAATTTCCGTGGCAGCGGGCGCCCTGGCCTGACGGAGAAGTAAGGCAGGCCCTAGTAGCCTTTGGCATAACTCGCTATGTGAGCGATCTCCAGTATCAAAATGGTCCGGCCGTATGGCGCGGGAGTCAATTCTTCTCGGTTATCTCGCGTGTGGGCCCTACGTTGCCAGGCCACATTCGCTGTGGCGAACTTCCTAAGGCTCCCCGAGACGCGACTGAGGCCGCACTTACTCTGAGTCAATGGGTCCTTCATATATGGTTCGGCGAGGTAACTGAGGAGACCGCGAGGAATTTCACGGATTTCTATAGGGCCGCGCGATCCAGTATATTGGTTAGGGAAGCTGCGAGGTCAAAGGCTAGATTCAACCTCACGCCGGCACTCGATCTCCTCGTTTCCTCAGTGGAGGGCGGATGCGTAGACAAGTTCCTTCCCGTGGCCTTAGCGTTTGCCGGAAACTCAGGATTGACGGCCTGGATGGAAAAGTTGAATGAGGCTAATCAAGCAGTCGAAGCGAAATCGGTGGAAGTGCACGACCGAAATTCTCGTACGGTATATCGACGTACACCTAGCAGGCGTGGGATATTTCTGGCGCTTGATTTAGTCGCGGATGGCGTGATTGTCGAGTACCTCGCGCGGAATTGGCCGAATCGCGGTGAGTTTTCGGTTAGGGATTCACGTATGGCCTCGGTTGCGATCACCGAGGGGCTTCTTACGTCTCCCCGCGCAAATGCTATCAGGGCTCTGTGCGCTAATCGGTCTCACTCCGGGCAGTATAGGAATGTCTTGCTTCAACTTCTGAACGGGATGACGAAGGAGCGCTCGGATTTCGAGGAAGCACTCGTGTCGATTATCCCCGCGTGCCTGAACGCGGGCGTGCAGGTCTCTGACTCGGTGCTGGAGGCGGGGCTTAAGTGCCTCGGGTCATCTGAGCGTAACGGCCGCTTCAACATTGACTGGCTTGTTCCCCTATTCTCCTCGCCGACCGTGGAGCGACTTCTCCGGATCATTCTAAAGCGTGACTCTGAGGCCGACTGCACTTTGGGGGCGGTGAAGCTCCTAGAGTGCTACGCCTCGGCCTTTATGGTCCATGCAGAGTCGTCTCACGAACAAGTCGCGCGCCCGCGTTTCCGCAGGTTTGCCGAAATGCATAGGGAATTGTTCGAATCTTTCGATCCCTTGATAAAAGAGTTGGGCCTAGAGTTGTTTGTCGTGCGTTATCCGGTGAGTGTTGCTGACTTCGATCTACTTACGTCGATGCTCATCTCGTCGGGAGACGCAGACACGGCGGAAGTCGTATCGGCGATTGCCCGGATGTCACCCGCGTCTTCTCGTCTCCACTTTCAGTGGCAGAAGGCTGTGCAGCGGATGCTCGATGCTGGAACGCTAGAGGGTGAGGCGGTTGCAGTTCTTGTTGATGAACTCGAACGCCTTCTTTCGCTTTCTCCGCAGGGGTTAAGTGAAAAGCAGCCGGCACTTGGCCTCCCCCTCCAACCCATCTACGAATTTTAGACATAGGGACGGAGCTGTTGCAGCCAACGGCGAGGTGGTTTAGAGCAATTCAAATGGTGACTATGTGTCTGGGATTTGCTGGGTCGCCGGCGGGGCATTGGTTGACGGCCAACACCCGGGTTTTGTTAGGCAGCCGCGGACGCAAAGCTCTTCGGACCGAGGGCCGTGTTGCTTGTTATGCGTGGGGATGATTGCCGAGGGGGAAGGCCCTCGGCACTTAGCCCCAGCACCTCGACCCTCGACTGGTGTAGCGTTCAAACGTGGCGGTGGCGGTGCTTCGTGGCCGTTGCTTGGCCCTGCGCACAGGATGGGCTAAGGCATGATCAGGAAGCCGAACAGCATTGGTGCCAGGATTCGGTACTGGCGGATGCGCCGTGGCGGGATGACTCAGGCCGTCCTCGCCGGGCTAGCGGGCGTCACCCAGTCATACGTGTCGCAGGTCGAGTCGGGTCGGAAGACGATCGATCGCCGGTCCACTCTTGTCGCTCTCGCTGCCGCGCTCCAGGTCACGGTGGCTGACCTGCTCGGTCAGGGCACCGAGTCCGGCGATCCGGCCCGCGAGAGCGCCGCCGAGTGTGTGCCAGCGATCTGGTCGGCCCTGATCGAGATTGAGGACGGCGAGCGCCGCCCGTCGACCTACACGACGGAACGCCTGACGACTGAGATTGCCCGCGCCGAGCAGCTTCGCACCTCGTGCAACTACCCGGCGATGGCTCGTCTGCTGCCCAACCTCCTGCTCGAAGCCGCCGCCGTGGGGGGCACCGTGCTCGTTCAGGTCGCCTACCAAGCGGCCACCTGCCTGCGGAACCTCGGCTACCGCCACCTGGCCCTCAACGCCGCCCGGCTCGCCGGGGCGGTCGCCGAAGACACCGAGGACCCGGCATGGATCGCAGCGTCCCGCTTCGCCTATGCACAAAGCCTGCCAATCGAGTCCGCATCAGTCGCGGCCCGTGCCGCCGACCGGTCACTGACCGAACTGCAAGCTGACGCCACCGACGAGCGGGTGCGACAGATGCTCGGCCAACTCCACCTCTCGGCCGCGTTGACGTCGACGGTCAGCGGCCGATTGGACGTAGCTCGCGATCACCTGGCCGAGGCAACTCGCGAGGCGGCAACGCTCGGGGATCCGGTCGACGGCGCGGGATTCAACGGCTGTGGGTTCGGACCAACCAACGTCGGGCTGTGGAAAATGTCTATCGCCGCCGAGCAGGGCGAGTCCGGCCGGGTCATTGAGCTGTCTCGGACTGTCCGACCACAAGTGCTCGCAGCGTCGATCCGCCAGCAGTCCTACTGGCTCGACCTCGGCCGCGCGCTGGGGGATGGCGGTCGCCGAGACGTCGAGGCCCTCGCTGCGTTCGTGCAGGCCGAGCGGGCAGCACCGGTGCCGTTCGCTATCAACCCCCTCGCCCGCGATGCCGTGGTGACCCTGGCCCAGCGCGCCCAGCGTCGAGCCATCCCCGACGAGCTGCGCTTGCTCGCCGGCCGCATCGGCATCAACCTGGCCGCATAACGGGAAGTTGGCACACGCTCGGCCGTTCAGCCCTGCATCCCGATTGGGAGCTGCGCGCCGGCTGATGAGGTCTGATGCGGTGCGGCCTTTGGTATCACCCGAGGATGGCTGAGGGCAGAGGCACGCCATGGCGCTCAGCGTCACCGATGCGGTGCTCTGCGGGTGTAGCGTCCAACCGGGCGGGGGTAGCGGGTTCAATGCCAATTCGATCCTCTAACTAGGGGTAGGCGTAGGCATGGTGACGAAGCCGGACACCATCGGTGCCAGGATCCGGTACTGGCGGATGCGTCGTGGCGGGATGACTCAGGCCGTCCTCGCTGGGCTCGCCGGCGTCACCCAGTCCTATGTTTCGCAGGTCGAGTCCGGCCGAAAGACCATCGATCGCCGGTCCACCCTGGTTGCTCTCGCTGCCGCACTCCAAGTCACCGTGGCCGACCTGCTCGGCCAGGGCACCGAGTCCGGCGATCCGGCCCGCGAGAGCGCCGCCGAGTGCGTGCCGGCCGTCTGGTCGGCCCTGATCGAGATTGAGGACGGCGAGCGCCGCCCGTCGACCTACACCGCGGATCAACTGGCGGCCGAGATCGCTCGCGCCGATCAGCTCCGCAATTCGTGCAACTACCCGGCCATGGCCCGCATGCTCCCAACTCTGCTGCTCGAAGCCGCCGCCGTGGGCGGCACCGCGCTCGCTCAGGTCGCCTACCTGGCCTCCACCTGTCTCCGGCACCTCGGCTACCGCCACCTGGCCCTCAACGCCTCCCGAATATCCGTATCGGCTGCCGAGGACGTCGAAGATCGAGCGTGGATCGGCGCATCTCGGTTCATCTATGCGCAGAGCCTGCCGATCGAATCCGCGCGCTTGGCGGCCAGAGTCAGTAACCGCTCGCTGGTGGAGCTTCAGGGCAACGCATCCGATGTCCGAGTCCGGCAGATGCTCGGCCAGCTTCACCTCATGGCAGCGCTGGCCTCGACCGTGGACGCTCGCCCGGACGTTGCCCGCGACCACCTCGCGGAGGCCACCAGGGAGGCGGCGACTCTGGGAGATCCGGACGACGGCGGCGGCTTCAACGGCTGCTGCTTCGGGCCAACCAATGTGGGGCTCTGGAGGATGTCCATCGCGGCTGAGCAGGGCGAGTACGGCAAGATAATCGAGCTGTCCCGCACGATCCGACCGCAGGTACTCAAGGCATCCAATCGCCAACTGTCGTACTGGCTCGACATTGGGCGAGCGCTCGCGGACGGCGGTCGTCGGGACTCCGAGGCCCTTGCAGCGTTCATCCGGGCCGAACAGGCCGCGCCGATTCCGTTCGCCATCAACCCGCTCGCCCGCGACGCCGTGGTGACCCTTGCCCAGCGCGCCCAGCGCCGAGCCATCCCCGACGACCTGCGGCTGCTCGCCGGCCGCATCGGCATCAACCTGGCCGCATAACTGGCAGTAATCACCGCATCACCAACCCGCCCTAGTGTCCGGTTTGGGACGCGATCACGTCCTGACCTGGGAGGGCGGCGACCCTCCCGGAACTATGACGGAGGAGGCGGGGATTGGGCGGGCAGGACGACAACGCTCCGGACAACACGGGTGAGGCGGCCGAGCGGGAGGCTGCCAAGCAGCGCCTCCTAGCCCAGGCCGAGGCGGAGCGCGTACCCATCGATGATACGACCCGCGCGGTCCCGGACCGGCGGTGGCGGCGTGACAAGCGATGACCTCCCGATCGGCCGCCGCGTCGCCCGCTGGCGGGTGCGGCGGTCGATGACGCAGCAGATGCTCGCCGACCGGCTGCGTAGGTCGAAGAGCTGGGTGGACAAGGTGGAGCGGGGCGTGCGCGCCCTGGACCGGTACTCGGTGATCCAGGAACTGGCCCACGTCCTGCGGGTCGATCCGGAGGTGCTGCTCGGTCAGCAGCCGAGCACCCCGGCGGGCACGCCGGACGGGGTGGACGACATCCGGGCCGCGCTCGCCCGCTACGACATCCCGCAGGCCCCGGCCCAGACGCCGGACGAGTTGCGGAGGCAGATCGGGTACGCCTGGTTGTCCTACCAGCACGCGCACTACGGGCAGTTGGTGCGGGTGTTGCCGGGTCTGCTCGACGCGGTCCAGGGCGTGCGGTCGGCGGAGGTGCTGGTGCCGGCGTACCGGATCACCTCGTCACTGCTGGTCAAGCTCGGCGAGGCCGACCTGGCCTGGCTGGCGGCCGACCGGGCGATGGCCACCGCCGCCGACGACCCGGCGCTCGCGGCGACGGCGGCCATCTCGGTCAGCCAGGCGCTCCGCGCCGCCGGCCGCGACCGCCTGGCCCTGGCCGCCTCCCTCGCTGCCGCGAACCGTGTTCGGCCGCAGCGGTCGGCGGGGGAGTGGGCGGTGGGTGGGACGTTGTTGGTGCAGGCCGCTCTTGCCGCCGCTGGCAGCGGCGACCACCACCGCGCCGGGGAGTTGACCGACCGGGCCGCGGGCGTTGCCGCGCACCTTCGGGGGTACGACGACACGCACCGCACCAGCTTCGGGCCGGTTGTTGTCGAGTTGGCTCGGGTGGTGGTGGCGGCGCACCGGGGTGACGCAGGCGGGGCGCTGCGCGGGCATTCGACGGTGGTGCGGCGGGAGGCGTGGCGGCGGTTGCCGGCCGAGTATCGGGGCGCGTACCTGGTGGATGTCGCGCGGGCGTACCTCCAGGTGGGTGATCTGCGCGGGGCTGCCCGCGCCCTGGTGGACGCGGACAGTGTCGCGCCGGCTGAGGTTCGGTGCCGGCCGCTGGCGCGTACCGTGATCGCCGAGGTTGCCCGCGCGCAGCCGGCGCCGGCCGGCGTGGCGCGACTGGCGACGCTGGTCGGCCTCGCCCGCTGACTGGCCGGCTGCTTCGGTCCGGGACGATGGTGCGTGGCTGTGCCGGGGCGTCAGGATGCGCGGTCCTGACCCCGATGCCCGGCATCGCGGTCAGGACCGCAGCCCGGGGCCTGCTGGACGGAAGCTGCTTCGCCGCCACGGACTCACAGAATCGTTGTCAGCACACCTCCATCGACGCGTACCGCCGATCCGTTGATCGCGGACGCGGCGGGACTGGCGAGGAAGGTCACGGCGTTCGCGATCTCACTCGGTTCGATGAAGCGTCCCAGGAGGGAGGTCTGGTTGGCCCCGATGATCGCCACTTTCAGGTCGTCTTCGAGGAGGGATTGGGCATCGGCCAGCGACCTGACCGTTTCGGCGACGCCTGTGGAATAGGTGGGCCCGCCCAGCACCGAGTTGACGGTCACCGCGGTGCCCTTCGTCAGCTTCGCCAGGCCGTTGCCCACTGCGAGCATCGCCGTCTTGGACGTGCCGTAGTGAATCATGTCGGCGGGAATGTTGACGCCCGATTCGCTGCTCACGAACACGACCCGGCCCCACCCCCGGTCGAGCATCGCCGGCATGAGGTGCCGCGCGAGCCGGACCCCGCTGAGTACGTTCACCTCGAAGTAGCGCCGCCACTCCTCGTCGGAGATGAGGTCGAAGGGTTTGAGCTCGAAGAGCCCGACGTTGTTGATGAGAATGTCAACGCTGGGCAGTTCGTCGCACAGCCTGTCGACGTCCTCGACAACCGAGAAGTCGGCTTGGATACCGGTGACGGATACGCCGGGCGCCTCCCGCCGCAACACCTCGACAGCCTCGGCCAGCTTTGCCGGGTCGCGGCCGTTGAGGACCACGTTGACACCCTCGCCGGCCAGGGCCTTCGCGGTGGCGTAACCGATGCCTTGACTGGATCCGCTGATGAATGCGGTCTTGCCGCTGAGCTGCAGGTCCACGTGCTGTTCTCCCCGTGGGTGGTCGCCGGTCGGTGCCGGAACGGTGCACCTGCCGGAGGTCGGCAGGCGTTCCTCTCGACCTTGCCGCAGACCGATGAGCATTCGATGAGTAACGCGTCAGTGGCTGACGCTGGTGTGGCGCGGGCCGCCCGTCGTCGGATCAGGCGGTGTGGTGCTGGCCGCTGACCGGAGGGGTGATGGTGCACCGGCTTGCCGCATCCAGCCGGGTGGAGACGCCTTCCGGCAGCTCGAACGCGAGGCCGGCGAGGTTGGCGCTCAGGTGATCGGCCGAGCGGGGGCCGAGGACCACAGAGGTGATCTCGGGGCGGCTGCCGAGCCAGGCGAGCGCCACCGTTGGCGGGGTCGTTCCCAACTCGGCGGCGGCGGTGGTGACGTCGTCGACGATGTCGAAATGCCGCTCGGCGAGGAGACCTGTCACGAAGGCGCGTGCCATCGGGCTGGGCATGGCCGCCCATTCGGCGAGTCGGGAGCCGGTGGCCGGCGCGGTGCCGCGCCGGTATCGACCGGCGAGCAGGCCGCTGCCGAGCGGGCTGTAGGCGAGGATGCCGAGCCCGTGGTGCTGGCAGGTGGGCACGATCTCGGCCTCGATGGCGCGTGTGATCAGGGAATAGTTGGCTTGCAGGCTGATGAAGGGTGTGCCGCCGACGCGTTGCGCCGCCACTGGGCGCTGACGATTCCGGCGGCGGTGAAGTTGGAACAGCCGACGTAGCGGACCTTGCCGGAGCGTACGAAGCCGTCGAGCGCTGCCATTGTTTCGTCGATCGGGGTGTCCGGGTCGGGCACGTGGCACTGGTACAGGTCGACGTAGTCGGTGCCCAGTCGGCGCAGGCTCGCCTCCAGGGCGCGAGTCAGGTGGGCGCGGGACAGGCCCCGGTTGTTGGGTCCGGCACCTTGCGGTGCCGCCCCCTTGGTGGCCAGGACGACCTCGGAGCGGCGGTGGGCGATGGCCTGGCCGACGACCTCTTCGCTGGTGCCGCCTCGGTAGGTGTCCGCGGTGTCGATGAAGTTGTGGCCGGCGTCGAGGAACTCGCCGATGACGCGGCGGGCCTCGGTGGCCGGCGTGGGTGCCTGCGGGTCGGTGCCGAAGTTCATCGTCCCCAGGCAGGCCCGGGAGACGTGGAGGCCGGATCGGCCCAGTGTCGCGTACCGCATGCCACCCCTCGTACAATCGGAATCAGCATTCCGCTTGAAGATACGGAACCTGTATTCCGCTTGTCAAGGGTGTCGATCGGAGGAGGCCGGCATGATCCGCTCGGATGCGGCGCGCAACCGCGCGAAGGTCCTCGAAGCGGCCGAGAGCGTGCTCGGCGAGCAGGGGCCAACCGCCCGCATGGACGAGATCGCCCGTCGGGCCGGAGTGGGTGTCGGCACCGTGTACCGGCACTTCGCCACCAAGGAAGCCCTCTACGCGGCGATCGTCTCGGCGCGGGTGGACCTGCTGCTCGACGAGGCCGCCCGGTTGCGCGCCGCCGCGGAGCCAGCGACCGGGTTCTTCACGTTCTTCGCGCAGGTCGTCGCGGACGCGGCCGGCAAGAAGACCCTGACGGACGCGTTGCGCAGCGCCGGGATCGATGTCAAAGCAGAGCAGGAAGATCAGCGTACGCGGATGCGTGAAGCGCTGGCAGAGCTTCTGCGCGACGCCCAACGCGTCGGCGCCGTACGCCCCGACGTCGACATGCCCGAGATACTCGCCCTGCTGCGGGGTGCCAGCATGGCGGCGGAAACCGGTGACTACTCCGGCCCCGTCATCGACCGGAGCCTTGCCGTTCTGTTCGACGGCCTGCGCCCGCTCGCGCCCCCTGCACCCCCGCCAACGGCATAACGCTACGGTTCGGCCCATGCTGAAGGTGCTTGTCAGCGGATGCTTGCAGGGGCGGGCGCTGCGGTACAACGCGACATACGTGCCGGTGAACTCGCTGATCTGGGACCGCTGGTCGGCCGAAGGACGCCTGGTGCGGTTCTGTCCGGAGGTCGCGGTGGGATTTCCCGTTCCTCGTCCGCCCGCCGAGATAGTGGGCGGGACTGCGGCGGACGTGCTCGCGGGTTCCGCGCGGGTTGAGGAAGCCACCGGCGCGGACGTGACCGACCTGTTCCGGCTCGCCGCTCGACGAGCACTGGATCGGGCGGTAGCGGCAGGCGTCGCGCTCGCGATCCTCGTCGACGGCAGCCCAACCTGCGGCAGCAGCGTGATCTACGACGGCTCGTTCACCGGCCGTACCGTGCCCGGACGGGGAGTAGCCACTGAGGAACTGCTCCGTCACGGAATACCGGTGTGCCACGAAGGGCAGCTCGCGCAGGCCGCGGCGATGCTCGCTGACTTGGAGAAGTAAGAGCGCTACACCCGCTGGCGCCGTCAGCGGTCGGTACGTCGGCCACAGCCACGGCGTGGCGCACCGGGTCTGCGCTCGCACGTACGGCATCCCGGTCGTGCACCTCGCTGCCTACCAGAACATGCTGGCTGGGCTCGTCGTCGGCGCGTCTTAGGGTGTGGAGGGGCGATGCCTTTGGGACGTCAGGTGCTCTCGCCGCTGCCGGTGGGTGCGAGAAGGCTACGAACGGCACCGGCGTGGGGATCTCCGAGCGGATCGAGGATCTGTAGTGCCTGCTGCCAACAGCGTTGCGCGTCTTCGTGCTGGCCGGTGGCGTGGTGAGTGTCGCCGAGGGCTGCCAGGGTGAGCCCTTCGCAGCGTCGGTCGTCGAACCTGCGGAACAGCTCCAGGGCATGCGTGTGCCGCTCCAGGGCCTCGCCGAGCCGGCCGACCTGTTGATACGCCAAGCCGAGGGGATAGGAGGCCCAGGCGACGCTCCAGTCATCGTCGATGCTGCCGAGGACGGCAACGGCTCGCTGGTAGTAGGCAATAGCCCTGTCGAGGTCTCCGCGTGTGCGGTGCCCGTTGCCGAGGCTGAGCAACGACATGCCCTCGCCACGGGTGATGCCATGGCGACGAAAGATTTCTCTCGCTTGGCCGTAGAGGTCCATGGCCTCGTCCGTCTGTCCAAGCTCCTCGTGGATGAGGCCGAGTCCACGCAGGCAAAATCCTTCCACCCAGTGGTCGTCGACTTCACGGCTTGCGGCGACGCCTTGGTGGTAGCAGTCGAGCGCGGTCTCGCGCTGCCCCATGCGCCAGTAGGCGTCGCCCAGGCAGCGGAGGTTGGCAGCCTCGCCGAGGCGTGATCCCGCGGAGCGCGCCGCACGTAGGCCGGTGAGGTGGATGTCGCGCCAGTCGGCCCAATAGGACTTGAGCTCGAAGAAGCCGTCGCTGACCACCGGCAACTGCCAGGCGATGTCAAGCTCTCCCAGATCGTCGGCCTGCCGAACGGTGTCCAGAAGGTTCAGCCGCTCCCGCTCGAACCATGCCATCGCCTCGGCCCCCGTCCGCGGAGGAGCGAGGGCGACGCCGCCTTCGCTGGCGGGCAGAGCGACGGCCTGCGAGTGCGGAAGAATGGTCTTGCGGCCTTCTTCAGCCATCCACAGGTACCAGGAGTAGACGCGGCGTCGCGATTGTCGCTGTTGCTCGGGCGTTTCCTCGGCCTGTGCTCGTTCGAGCGCGTAGGCGCGGAGCAGGTCGTGGAACAGGTATCGGTCTCGGCTGGTGTTCTGCACGAGGTGCGCAGCGGTGAGCTGGTCAAGCAGATTGCGGGCTCGGGCCAGACCCACGCCAGTGAGGGCTGCCGCTGCTGCCGCAGAGATGTCGGAGCCAGCGTGTAACCCGAGGAGGCGGAAGAACCTCGCTGTGTCGCCGGGCAGCGACTGATAGGACCAGGAGAACACCGCCCGCACGTCGGAAAGCTCGTCATCGTCGACCGCGAGGGCGTCGAGCTGATGCTCGGCCAGGGCGAGGTCTGCCACGAACTCTGCGAGAGTGGCGTGGGGAGAGTTGGCGATGCGTTCCCCGATGATCCGCAGGGCAAGGGGGAGGTAGGCGCAGCGACGAGCAAGCTCAGCGGCGTCCTGCGGCTCTGCGCTGACACGGCCCCCGCCGATGCTATCGCTGAGCAGCGCTACTGCTTCTTCGGGAGTCAGGACGTCCAAAGTCATCCGCGATGCTCCTTCCCGTGCCACGAGACCGGACAACCTACTGCGACTGGTGACGATCGCCATGCAGGTCGGCGTGGCGGGGAGTAGTGGCCGGACCTGGCCAACGGCGGACACATTGTCCACCACGATCAGGATGCGCTTGCCGTTCAGCACGGACCTGAAGAGAGCGGCACGTCCGTCAGTATCCGTGGGGATCCGCTCCACCGGCACGTGCAGGGCGCGGAGGAACGTGTCCAGCGCCTGGCCGACATCGAGGGCAGGCCCAGGGCCGTAGCCGCGCATGTCGACGTAGAGATCCCCATCGGTGAACCACCCGCGTGCGCGGTGAGCCCAATGGACAGCCAGCGCCGTCTTGCCCACACCAGGTGCGCCCGCGATGGTAGCCACGGTCATCGGCCGGAGTCCCGCAACCGCGGATTCATCGCCGGTCGGCAGCGCCGCGTCCAGCCGAGTGAGGGTCTGCACGCGGTTGACGAAGCGGGTGGCATCGAGGGGGAGTTGACGCGGCGGGTCGAGTCGTTCAGGCTGCCGGCCCGACGGCGAGCGGCGGGTCATGGGGCGTTGATCTGGAGCTGGTCTGCGATCTTCCGATAGGGGACCGACGCTGAGACGGCCGCATCACGCCACAGGCTGGCCTGCACGATCTGCTCCGGCTCGCTGATCAACTCGCCGGAGACGAAGCGCCCATCCTCGTCGTAGTGCATGGCCACCAGCCGTGCCGAGTCGAACAACCAGTAGTCGTAGTGCGGCAATGCGACCGGCCAGTCATCGCCGGCAACCACGATGAGGCGGACGTCCTCTCCCGCCTCGACCGTGTGCTCGTAGGCCCACCCACACTCGAATCGCACATAGTCGGACAGCGGCTCGGTGACGACGTGGACACGATGCATACGCTTGCCCGCCGACACCGCTGCCCGCACGGTTTCGCACCAGGCAGCGATCCCGGGAAACTCGCCGCGGGTCTGACCCGCCAGGAAGCGACTGAACTCATCCTGCTCGTACGACACGTCGTACCGCTGAAGCGTCTCCAGCCGGTAAGCCGTGTACTGGAAGTCGCGGAACAGTCGGTTGAACTCGTCGTCATCGAGAGACGTGAAGGACCGGGTCAACGCGCGATCACCGCTGCTCGGACTCGCGGTAGCGCTCAATTGCACCGAGCAAGACCTCGGCGGGAATCCGGACGGCACCCTCACCAGGAAGAACGTTCTCTAGCTCGCCGAAGGTGTCCTCGTCAATGAGGTCCCCTTGAACGACAAGCTCCCCACTCTCGCCGAGGTAGACCGTGGGGCACCCGTTGCCACCCGAGCCAGGATCCTTATAGAGCTTGGTCAGCTTCATCGCGACCCCCATCAAAGAGACAGACGGCTGGCAGGTGCTGTCGGTCAGGAGAGTAGTGCTTAGCGTAGTGGCGCAACAAGCCGTTGCCTGCGTCTGATCTTGGCGGCTCGGGCACGCGCCGTCGCGCGGGCGTACCTCTGGGTGGGTGGCCTGCGTGGCGCGGCACGGGCGTTGGTGGACGCGGACAGCATCGCGCCGGCTGGGGTTCGGTGCCGGTCGTTGGGGCGTACCGCGGCGGTCGAGGTTGCCCGCGCGCGGCCGGCGCCGGCCGGCGTGGCGCGACTGGCGACGCTTGTCGGCCTCACCCGGTGACTGGCCGGTTGCTCCGGTCCACGACGACGGCGGGTGGTCACGCCGGGCGTCAACTATCAGTCGGCTTCGACCTCGGTGCGGTAGACGGTCAAGCCGCGTCGCTGATAGTTGCGCAGGGCATTCGGATGGTCCAGCGAGCTGGTGTGCAGCCACACCCTGCGGACCGCCGGAGAGTCCACCGCCACGCTGTCCCAGGCCTGCCGGATGGTCAGCGTCAGCGCATGACCGCCGAGACCCCTCCCGACATATTCCGGCAACAGCCCGAAGGTGGTGATCTCCACGTCGCCGCCAGGCTGGGGTTCCAGATTCGCCACCCCCACGGTTTCGTCGTTCAGGGTGATGAACCGGTACTGGCGCAGCGGATGACACCGCGTCAGCTCCTGCCATTCTTCGTCCGTGCGGGACGCGCTCCGCCACCCGTAGGGCGCTCCGACCTGCCCGTTGATGGCACGCACGAGCGGCAGGTCACCGTCGACGCGCCGGAGGCGAAGGTCCGGCACCACCTTCCCCGGTCGCAGGTCCTTGGCGTCCTTCATCTCCAGGTAGGTGACAACCTTTGCCATGCCGGCAGGCTATCCATCGTGTCGAGCAGGCGGGGCGGGGTTTCCGGGCACGTGAGATCCGGGCATGTACGTCGGCACTGCTGGAGGGGAGACGGCAATGCTGGTAACTGGTTATCTCGCCGCGGTGCTCATCGGTGCCCTCGTCGGCCTGCTCGGCCGGCTCATCCTGCCGGGAAGGCAGCGGATCGGCGTCTTCGCCACGTTCGTCCTCGGCGTCGGCTCGGCGGTGCTGGGCACGGTGGTCGCCAGGGCACTCGACCTCGACGACGGCGCCAGCGTGAAGCTGTGGGTGCTGCGCTGGGACTGGGTCGTGCTCGCGATCCAGGTCGGCCTCGCGATCATCGCCGTGGCGTTGGCGAACATGCTCACCTTCACCCGGCTCGCCGGCGGCGACGACAAGCCCCGTCGGCGGGCCCGTCGCAGCCAGGCCAAGGGCTGAGGGAGCCCGCGACTGGAGAACGTCAGGTGCCCAGCCTGGCCGTGATCTACTCGCAGAAGACCCGCACCGTGGCATCGGGCGAGTCCACCTCCACTGTCACCTCGTCGAGGTGCTCCACGAGCGCCTCCAACTGCTCGGGCTTGAGCTGCGTCAGGTCGATCGGCACACCCGACTCGCTGAGTGAGGCGTTGGCCTTGACCAGGGCCTGCGGCGGGACCAGCGCCGCCAGCCGTACGCCGGCGCGCAGCAGTTGCAGTGGCACCCGCACGTTGACCCGCGACGGCTCGCCGTTGTCGGTGGCGTCGACGAGCACCCGCAGGTACTTCACCCTGCCCTTCGGTCGGGCGTCGTGACTCGCCGTCGCCGGTGCCTGGTCGCGTTCGAGTGCGGCGATGAGCTGCTCCGCCTCCTCCGCGGTGATCTTGCCGGCGGCCAGCATGTCGAGGATGTCCTTGCGGTGTTCGGTCATGGGAACCTCTCCTATCGGATAGCCACGAGCACGGCCGTGCGGCCCTGCGCGATGTCGAAGCGGGCGCCGGGCAGCGCGGAGATGACACGCCAGGCGGCGCCGAGTGCCCGCACCACACCGATGCGGAACACGACGCAGGCCACGATCGCCGCCAACACGACCAGGACCACGACTGGGAAGAGCACGAGCACCACGGGGAGCACCGGAACCCAGATGCGGATGGGCCGGCGGTCCGAGCGGTCGACAGTGACGGTCACCACCTGCGGCATCACGTCCGGCCGTCCAGCTCGGCCAGCGCCTGCTCGGCGGTGATCTCACCGCGGCGCAACCGGTCGATGATGTCGGCCCGTGAGGGTGCCGGGTCGGTCTCGACGAAGTCGAGCATCTGCGTGATCCGGTTGAGCCGTGACTTGATCGTCGGGTAGCTCACCCCGAAGATGCGTTCCATCTCCTTGATCGATCCGTGGCAGCGCACGAACGCCGTGACGAACACCTGGTCCTCGACGTTGAGCTGAGCCAGTTGCGGTGGCTCGAACTCGCCCTCGATAGCGACGCCGTTGCTCACCAGCCGCACCCGCTCGACGACGAACGGCTGCCCTCGCGTCAGGCCGGTGAGGTCCTGCCAGTCCATCGCCTGATCTGTCATACCTGAATTTGTAGCTCAGGAATCCTCAACTTCCAAGAGGTTGATCTTAATTTTTTTAAGATCCTGCCCATGGTGAGTGGCGGAGTCCGACGGAGCACGCGGACGGTACGATCCGGGGATGGGCGGGTTTCTTGCGCTCTTCAGCGGCGCGGCTGACGAGGCCGACACTGCCGACCTCAGCGACCAGCGGCAGACCGAGTTCCTCCACGCGTGGGCGGCCTGGGCGCAGGCCAACGAGAAGGCCATCGTCGACCCCGGTGCTCCGCTGAACGCCAAGAAGCTGGTCACGGCACAGGGCGTCGAGGACTTCACCGACGCCCTGACCGCGTACACCATTGTGGAAGCGGCCTCGCACGACGAGGCGGTTCAGATCTTCTCCGGGCACCCGCACCTGGGGTTGTTCGCCGGAAACTCGATCGCCGTCCTGGAGTGCCCGCCGCTGCCCGGCTGAGGTTCGGTGCCGGCGCGACGCCGCCCGTGACAGCGGTCAGGCACTGGCGCTCGCCGGGCTCTCGGTGAGCTGCCACCGGTCGCCGTGACCCGTGGCGATCGCGATCGCCTCGATCACCCGCCGGGCCGCCGTGGGATCGTCGACGAAGCTGACCGCGGCTTCGAGGTCGACCGACGGCCCACCGGCGAGGCTCGCGGCCACGGCGACCAACTGCCGGTCCCGGTCCGACACGTCGGCGGACGCCGCGAAGTCGACCACCGCCGCCCAGTCGTTGACCTGCCCCATCCGCACGATGTCGCCCATGTCCCAGGGCAGATCCAGGATCCGCACGAGGTCACCGAAGCCCGGCTGGTCCGGGACCGCGGTGAAGGTCAGCAGGTGTACGGCGGCCCGCCGGCCGAGGGAGGCTCCGGTGGCGATGTCGGTGCGCAGGACACCGCGGATCTCCTCGCCGCCGAACCCGGAGGCGACCTCCGGCCGGGGAGTCCTCCGGTGCAGCGGCGGCACCGTGTCCGGGTCGGCCAGCAACTCCGCCACCCGCACGCACTCCCCGCACGGCGGCAAGGCGGCGACGTCCACGCGACTGTCACTGCGATGCATCTCATAGGCGATGTCGATCGCCCACTGGTCACTGCCCCAGACCGGGCGCTGCGGAGTCGAACACAGCGTGAGACCCGTCTGGCCGCCGTCCCCGTCGGCCGCGTCGTCGAGATCCACGGACAGGTGCTGGATCGTGCCGTCCGTACACGTTCGAGGCGTCATCGGCTCCTCCTCGCCACTTGATGCTGCGCCGGTCACCCCGTGACAACGAAGCGTATCCATGCCCCGCAACCGCCCCGCCCAGCACCGAGTTCACGGGATTCGACCCCGTGATCAGCGAAGCGGGGAGGGGGCGCGGACGCCGTGTGCCGGAACCAGGCTGACCGGCATGGCAGGGGGCGACCGCGACGCTGCCCGGGTTGCGCCGATCCGCCGCTGGGTGCGGGTGGTGACCGGCCTGGTCGTCGTGGTGGTGGCCGCGGTCGTGTTCACCGCGCTCTTCTGGGGGCTGCGCGACTGGCTCGTCGATCAGGGCCGGTTGGGTCTGCCGATCCTGCTCGCGGTGCGGATCGCCTGCTTCGCCGCCATCGGCTGGGGCTGTTGGTGGGCCTACCAGGGCTTTCGTGGGGATTAGGGCTCGACCGGGATCTTGTCGGCGCCGATTCGTCGGATGCGGTCGGTGCCCCACGCGCCCAGCGGGGCCAGCGCGGCGTTGAGGGAGACACCGTGGTCGGTCAGTGAGTATTCGACCTTCGGCGGCACCTCGCGGTATACCTCGCGGTGCACGAGCCCGTCCTCCTCCATCTCGCGCAGATGTTGGACCAGCATCTTCTCGCTGACGCCCGCAAGGCCCCGCCGCAGTTCGGCGAACCGACGGACCCCGTAATGGTGCAGCTCCCAGAGGATCAGCGACTTCCACTTGCCGCTGACGACGTCCATCGCCGCGTCGATGCCGCAGAAGTACGGTCCACGTCGCGCAGTCGGTGCCATCCGCCCTCCAGAGTGCACTTACCAGAAGGTAAGTACCGCACTAGTTTGTCGGTACTGGTCAACTCTATCGGCTGCGGAAAGGATTTCCTCGACCGACATCACGAGGGGATCAGAAGCATGGACACACGGCACGACCTTCCGGTGAGCGTCCTCGGGCTGGGGGCGATGGGCAGCGCCCTGACGGCTGCTCTGGCGCGGGCCGGCTGCACACCAACGGTCTGGAACCGCTCGGCCGACAGGGCGAGCGCGCTCGTCGCCCAGGGCGCGATCCCGGCCAGCACCGCCGCCGAGGCGGTCCGCGCCGGCCAACTGGTCGTCGTCTGCCTGCTGGACCACGCCTCAGTCCACGAGGTGCTCGACCCGCTGGCCGGCGACCTGGCCGGCCGGACCCTGGTCAACGTGACGACGACGACGCCGGAGCAGGCGCGCGAACTGGCCGCCTGGGCCGCCGCCAGCGGCGTGACGTACCTCGACGGCGGCATCATGGCCGTCCCCGCCATGATCGGCCAGCCCGGCTCGTCGATCCTCTACAGCGGGTCCGCCGCCGCGTTCGACACGCACCGGCCGCTGCTCGACAGGTGGGGAACCAGCACCTACTTCGGCGCGGACCCCGGCCTCGCGTCGCTGTACGACCTGGCCCTGCTCGCCGGCATGTACGTCATGTTCGCCGGGTTCTTCCACGGCGTCGCCATGGTCGCGCCGTCCGGCGTGAGCGCCACGGAGTTCGCCACGCTGGCCGCGCCCTGGCTGTCCGCCATGACCGGTGCCTTCCCCAGGTTCGCGGCGGTCGTCGACGGCGGCGACTACACGGTGCCGGGGCAGCAGAGCCTGGAGTTCTCCGATCTCGGCCAAGCCGGCGGCGGCAACGTCGACTCCGCCCGGATCCTGGCTGGGGTGGATGCCGTGGTCGCCGACGCCGTGCAGACGATGCGGGCGGAGACGC
>NZ_JBEZCZ010000037.1:0-80751 GCF_040647875.1 Micromonospora sp. NPDC049230 | reverse complement strand
GCTCCTTCGGGGGTAGAACACCCGGGGCGCACCGATCGGGGCAACGGCGACCGCGGGTGTGAGCACCTCGTCCGGCGCTGCACAGACACAAGGGGAAGTCTTGGGGGGTTTCGACGCCTGCGAGCGGGGGGCTCGTGGCGCCGGGGTCCGGGTGTAACGGCCCGGGGGGCCGGGGTCATTCCGGGGGGTGGCCCACCTGCCGGCACCTGCGTGGAGGCGGTCGGGCGGTCGTTCGTGGGGACTGCAACGACCGGGCCCGGGTCGGCATTCCAACCTGCCGCGCCTGCATCCCACACCCTGAGGGTTGGGCGTCGGGCCGGTGGTGCTGCGATCGTCAGGGTGTGTAACGACCCCGACCCGGCCAGGATTCCGGCCCACGGGTGCGACCGGTCACTGGGCAAACCTCGCATAATGCGCGGACCCTAAGCTCGACGTCGAGTCCGAACATCCCCGTACCGGACAAAAGCCCCAAGTCCCTCGTCGTCGCTCGCCTTTCGGGTCGCGCACTCGACTTGATCCTCTCGGGTTCATGAAAATCGGGGTGTCCGAGTGGGCGGGACGCCCCGCTTTCAAGGAACCCGAGTCGATCAAGCCGACGGGTCGACCGCGACGGTGCCGACAGGTCGATCACCTTGGTGTCGGCGGCGGCGGTCGAACAAGCTCTTGTCGGGGGTCGGGGGTCGGGGATCGGGGGTCGGCGGTGGCTTGTGGGATCTGGCCATGCGACACGAAACCGCGCCTCCGGGGAAGGAGGCGCGGTTCGGGAACGTGTGCGGTCAGGGGTCAGGGAACGTGTGCGGTCAGGCGACGTTGCGTTGGGCCGGGACTGTCGACTTGTGTGGGCGGCCCAGTCGGGCTTCCAGCCGTCCGACGTCGACTCGGGCGTGTCGGCGGTCGGCCAGGTCCTCCCAGCCGACGGCGAGCAGTCGGAGTCGCTCCGACTCGCTGAAACCGCCCCATACGCCGTACGGCTCGCGGACGGACAGGGCGTGCGCGGCGCACTCGGCCCGGACCGGGCAGGCGCGGCAGACCGACTTGGCGGACGACTCCCGACGCAGTCGGGAGGAGCCCCGCTCGCCGTCGGGGTGGAAGAACTGGGCGCTGTCCCGGCCTCGGCAGGAACCGAGTCGCTGCCAGTCCCAGAGATCGACGATGGGTCCGGGCAGTCTACGTACGTTCGACATCAGCACCCCTCCTCCCGCGCGGCTCCGCGAGAATCCATATGGCCGGCATCCGGGCGGCGGGCCGCGCAGGCGCACCGTTCCCGGCCTGGACCCCCCGGTACCCGGGCCGTCGTCGCCTCACACTTCTGTGATCGAAAACGTCCTAGAAATTGCGGCTTTTGCCCCAACTGTCGGAAAAGTTCGAAGGATTGCCGGGAACCTCCTCCCCAGCCGACCCCGTCATGGTCTGCTCGTTGGCGGAGAGGAGACCACAGTGCGTACCGTTCTTGTGTGCGTTCGGACACCACTCGCGGCCCAGCACCTTACTTCTGCTGCCGCGCGACTGGGGTTGTCCGCGATCGTTCGTACCGCCGTCTCCGATCCCGAGGTGATGCTGCGGCTCGCCGAGCGACCGGCCGACGTTGTGCTGGCTGATACGGCCCTCACCCGGCCGGACAGCGCCGGCTTCGTCCGTCGGGTGCTGGCCCGTGCGCCGCAGGCCGCGGTGCTGCTGCTCGGCACCGAGGAGTCCGAGGCGGCGGCGGCCACCATCAGCGCCGGGGCCCGGGGTCTCATCCAGAATGTCGACCATGACCTGACCAGTGCGGTGGCGAAGGCGCTGCTGCTGCTCACGGCCCCCGGACGGGCCTCGCGGCAGCGGATCACCGATCCGGCCCGGGATGCCGCGGCGGTGGGCGGTTCGGGTCGCTCCGGGCCGACGCCGCGTGGCTCGGCCGAGCCCGGCTGGACGGGCACGCCCGGCGAGGGGCAGGCGGGTGTGCCGTCGGTGCCGGTGCAGCGGGGTGACGACGAGGCCGAGGCCGCGACCGGTGAATCGACGGCCGACCAGACCGACCCGGCTCGGCCCGGCGCGAACACCCGGCCCACCCGGGCGTCGATCGGGCTCACCGAGCGAGAGCTTCAGGTGCTGCTCGGCATGGCCGAGGGCAAGAGCAACGCGGAGATCGGCCGGGAGTTGTTCGTGTCGGAGGACACCGTCAAGACACACGCCCGCAGGTTGTTCCGCAAGCTTGGCGCTCGCGACCGGGCGCACGCGGTGGCCGCGGGCTTCCGGGCCGGCCTGGTCGCCTGAGGCGCGCAGCCGTCACTCGGTGGCGGTCGGGGCGCCCGGCTCGTCCTCGGTGCCCTCGCTCAGGGTGTCGTGCACCCCGTCCGCGTACCCCCGGGCGTAGTCCCAGGTCACGTAGTGGTCGGGGTCGGGGTCGTACGCGGGCTCGTGCACCCGGGGGCGACCCGAGTTGAGCAGGTGTCGCAGGTTGCCACGGAGCAGGTCCCAGTCGAAGTAGTGCGGCTCCCGGCAGTCCTCACATTCGATCACCAGCCCGCGAACCCCGATCGGGGCCAGCAGAGCCTGGTAGATCTCCAGGTCAGCGAGGTCTTCCAGCACATCCTGCCGCTCGACGTCGGTCAGTGGATCCGGCGTCGCGTCGTCGCCCGGGTCATCCAGATCCGCTGTCGGATCGGCCGGGTCGCCGTTGAACGGGTCGATGGGCTCGTCGTGCACCCCCTCACCGTAGACCCAAGGCGGCGGGGACGTCCGCCCCCCGGGCCTCGCGCCGGCCGGCCCGCCACGGACGAGTCGCCCAGCTCACTGGGTACGATGAGGCGACGTGCCGGCACCGTGGTGCGCTCCGGTGCCCGCCCGCGCCACCTCGCTGAAGCCCATCCGAGCAGCTCAGGGGAGCAATCGTGGAAAATTCGCCCAGCAACGATCTTCCGGCCGGCGTCGAGCACGCCGACCTGGGCGGCCACCTGCCCGAGCTGCCGGCCGGCTCCGCCCGCGTGGTTCCGCTCGGGCTCACCTTCGACGACGTGCTGTTGCAGCCGGGCGAGTCGGACGTGGTGCCCAGCCGGGTCAACACCCGGACGAAGCTCACCCGCAACGTCGAGCTGTCCATTCCGCTGCTGTCCAGCGCGATGGACACGGTGACCGAGGCGCGGATGGCGATCGCCATGGCCCGCCAGGGCGGCATCGGCGTGTTGCACCGCAACCTCTCGCTGGAGGACCAGGCGCTCCAGGTCGACCTGGTCAAGCGTTCCGAGTCCGGCATGATCACCAACCCGGTGACCGCCAGCCCGAACGACACGCTGCGCGAGGTCGACGAGCTGTGTGGGCGCTACCGCATCTCCGGTGTTCCGGTGGTGGACGGCGACGGCCAGTTGGTCGGCATCGTCACCAACCGGGACATGCGGTTCGTCTCCGAGCCGGACACTCCGGTCCGCGAGATCATGACCCACACCCCGCTGATCACCGCCCGGGTCGGTGTGAGCAAGGACGACGCCCTGGCGCTGCTGCGCCAGCACAAGGTCGAGAAGCTGCCGATCGTCGACGACTCGGGCCGGCTGCGTGGCCTGATCACCGTGAAGGACTTCACCAAGAGCGAGCAGTACCCGGACGCCAGCAAGGACGACGCCGGCCGGCTGCGGGTCGCCGCCGCCATCGGCGTGGGCGAGGACGCGTACAAGCGGGCCCGTGCCCTCGTCGACGCGGGCGTGGACGTGCTGATCGTGGACACCGCGCACGGTCACCAGCGGGCCGTGCTGGACATGGTCCGCCGGCTCAAGGCCGACGTCGCCGTCGACATCATGGGCGGCAACGTGGCCACGTACGCCGGCGCGAAGGCGCTTGTCGACGCCGGCGCCGACGGCGTCAAGGTGGGTGTGGGGCCGGGCGCGATCTGCACGACCCGGATCGTCGCCGGGGTCGGCGTGCCGCAGGTTACCGCGATCATGGAGGCGGCTCGGGCCGCCCGCCCGGCCGGCGTGCCGGTGATCGGCGACGGCGGCATCCAATATTCCGGCGACATCGCCAAGGCCCTGGTGGCCGGTGCCGACACGGTGATGCTCGGCAGCCTGCTGGCCGGCTGCGAGGAGAGCCCCGGCGAGCTGATCTTCGTCAACGGCAAGCAGTTCAAGACCTACCGCGGGATGGGCTCGCTCGGCGCGATGCAGTCCCGGGGCCAGGCCAAGTCGTACAGCAAGGACCGCTACTTCCAGCAGGACGTGCTCAGCGACGACAAGCTGGTCCCGGAGGGCGTGGAGGGTCAGGTGCCCTACCGGGGGCCGCTGTCCCGGGTCGCCCACCAGCTGGTCGGCGGGCTGCGGCTGGCCATGGGGTACGCCGGTGCGGAGAACATCCCCGACCTGCACCGCCGGGGCCAGCTCATCCGGATCACCGCGGCCGGGCTGAAGGAGAGCCACCCGCACGACATCCAGATGACCGTCGAGGCGCCCAACTACCACACCCGCTGACCCAACACCCCCAACCACCTGGAGTCCCCCATGCGTGACGTGGTCGAGATCGGGCTGGGCAAGACCGCGCAGCGCGGCTACCACCTGGACGACATCGCCATCGTGCCGAGCCGCCGCACCCGGGACGTCGACGACGTGTCGACCTCCTGGCAGCTCGACGCGTACCCGTTCGGCATTCCGTGCGTCGGCCACCCCTCCGACGCCACAATGAGCCCGGCCTCGGCGGTGCGGCTCGGTCAGCTCGGCGGTCTCGGCGTGCTCAACGTCGAGGGCCTCTGGACCCGCTACGAGAACCCGACGAAGGTGCTGGACGAGCTGGCCGGCCTCGACGAGGAGGCCCGCGCCACCAAGCGGCTCCAGGAGGTGTACGCGGAGCCGATCCGCCCGGACCTGATCGCGGAGCGGGTGCGCGAGCTGCGCGCCGGTGGCAGCACCGTGGCGGTGCGGGTCTCTCCGCAGCACACGCTGGCGCTGGCTCCGGTGATCCTGGACGCCGGGGTGGACATCCTGGTCATCCAGGGCACCATCGTGTCGGCCGAGCACGTGTCGACCACCGACGAGCCGCTGAACCTCAAGGAGTTCATCGCCGACCTCGACCTGCCGGTGATCGTCGGTGGCTGCACCGACTACAAGACGGCTCTGCACCTGATGCGTACCGGCGCGGCCGGCGTGATCGTGGGCATCGGCGGCGACGAGTGGTCGACCACCGAGTCGGTGCTGGGCATCCGGGTGCCGATGGCCACCGCGATCGCCGACGCCGCGGCGGCCCGCCGTGACTACCTCGACGAGACCGGCGGCCGGTACGTGCACCTGATCGCCGACGGTGACATCCAGACGTCTGGTGACATCGCCAAGGCGCTCGGCTGCGGTGCGGACGCGGTGATGCTCGGTGAGCCGCTGTCGCTGTGCGACGAGGCGCCCGCCGGCGGTGCCTGGTGGCACTCGGCGGCGAGCCACCCGTCGCTGCCCCGGGGGGCGTTCGAGGTGGCCGGTGAGCCGCTCGGGTCGATGGAGGAGTTGCTCTTCGGCCCTGCGGACGAGGCCGACGGTCAGCTCAACCTGTTCGGTGGGCTGCGTCGGGCGATGGCCAAGTGCGGCTACCGCGACCTGAAGGAGTTCCAGAAGGTCGGTCTGGTCCTCGACCGCTGACCGATCCGTCAGACGCCGGAAGGCCGGCCCCGCATCGCGCGGGGCCGGCCTTCGGTGCGTTGCGCCGGGAATCCACCAAAGGCCGGTCGCAGGGCCCGCGCCGCTGGCTACGCTCGTCCTGACTCGGGACCCCGCGCGTGAGGAGTCTGCATGGTCCGGACCGGACGGACACCGGCCGGCACCCGGCTCGCCGCCGCGCTGACCTGCGTCCTCGGGCTGGCGTTGGCCGGTTGTACTGGTGCGCGGCCCGACGGCTTCCGACCGGGTGCGGCCGACGCCGGTGACCCGTACGTGCCGGGGCGGGGCAACGGCGGCTACGACGTCTCGCACTACGGCCTGGACGTCCGCTACGACCCGTCGACCGACCGGCTGACCGGCCGGGCCGTCATCACCGCCACGGCCACCCAGGACCTGTCCCGGTTCAATCTGGACCTTTCCGGCCTGGCCGTCAGCGCCGTCCGGGTGGGCGACGCGCGGGCCGAGCACCGCCGCGACGACGGCGAGTTGGTGGTGACCCCGCCCGACGGGCTCCCGCACGGCCAGCAGTTCACGGTGACAGTCGACTACGCGGGCGTGCCCACCGCGGTCGTCGACGGGCCGTTGGGCAGTGGCGGCTTCCTGCACACCGCCGACGGCGCGGTAGCGCTCGGCCAACCCGACTCGGCCGCCACCTGGTTCCCGGTCAACGACCACCCGTCCGACAAGGCCAGCTACGACCTGGCGGTGACCGTCCCGGACGGGCTGGCCGCGCTGAGCAACGGAGTGCCCGGGCCGAAGAGCAGCGCCGACGGTTGGACCACCTGGCGCTGGTCGGAGCGCACCCCGATGGCCAGCTACCTGAGCACGCTGGTGATCGGTGACTACCGGGTGGTGACCGGCACGCACGCCGGCCGGCCGATGGTCACGGCGGTGGCGGCGAGCCTGCCCCCGGCCGGCGGCGCGGCCAGCTCCCTGGCCCGCACCGGTGCGATAGTCGACTTCCTGGCCAGCCGCTTCGGCCCGTACCCGTTCGACTCGTACGGCGGGATCGCCGTCGCCGACCACCGGATCGGGTACGCGCTGGAAACCCAGTCCCGCCCGGTGTACGGGCCCGCCTTCTTTTCCGACGACCGGCCCAACCCGGGCGTCGTCGCACACGAGTTGGCGCACCAGTGGTTCGGCGACAGCGTGTCGGTGGGCAGGTGGAGTGACATCTGGCTGAACGAGGGCTTCGCCAGCTACGCCGAGTGGCTGTGGGAGGAACACGACGGCGGTCGTACCGCCCAACGCAACTTCGAGCTCCAGTACGCGGCCACCGACTGGTCGCAGCCGTCGGTCGAGCCGGGGCGGGAAGGGATGTTCGGCGCGGCCGTCTACAAGCGCGGCGCGCTCGCCGTGCACGCGTTGCGACGGACAGTCGGCGACGACACGTTCTTCCGTATCCTGCGTACCTGGACCACCGAGCGCGCGGCGGCCAACGCGACCACCGCGGACCTTGTCGCACTGGCCGAGCGGGTGGCGGGTCGGCAGCTCCGGCCGCTCTTCGACGCCTGGTTGGTGGGCGGGTCGGCGCCCACACTGCCGTGACGGCGCCGTGCCGGCCTGTCGATATGCTGCCGCCCGGGGACGGCGGGTGCAGGCCCGCTCGCGGCGAGCGGCGTAGGCCGGCACGGGGAAGGTGTGGGATGCGGGTGACGCGGCGCGGGCTGCGGGTGGGCGGGGCTCTGCTGGTGACCGGGGCACTCGTCCTGTCCGGATGCGACTCGACGGGCACCGAGGCGGCACCGTCGCCGAGCACGTCCCCCACGCCGTCGCGGACGTTCGCCGCGGGCACGCCCGGGGCCGGCGACGCCTACTTCCCGAGCTACGGCAACGGCGGCTACGACGTCTCCCGGTACGCGGTCAAGGTGCGCTACGACCCCGCGAAGGACCACCTCACCGGTACGACCACAGTGCAGGCCACCGCGACGGCCGACCTGTCGACGTTCAACCTCGACCTGGCCGGCCTGACGGTCACCGCGGTCACCGTGGACGGCGTGCCGGCAACCCACCGCCGGGACCGCAACGAGCTGGTGATCAAGCCGGCCTCCGGCCTGGTCAACGGCAACGGGTTCGTCGCGGAGATCGCCTACGAGGGCGTGCCGAAGCCGCTGAGGAACGAGACCCTCGGCGAGGGCGGGTTCCTGCACACCGCCGACGGTGCCATCGCCCTCGGGCAGCCCGAGTCGGCAAGCACCTGGTACCCGGTCAACGACCACCCGTCCGACAAGGCGACGTACGACTTCGAGGTGACCGTTCCCGACGGTCTCACCGCGGTCAGCAACGGCGTACCCGGCGGTAAGGCCAGCAAGGACGGTTGGACCACCTGGAAGTGGTCGGAGAGGTCGCCGATGGCCAGCTATCTGAGCACGCTGGTGATCGGCGAGTTCCGGATCACCACTGCCACGCACCGGGGCAAGCCGGTCTACAACGCTGTCGCGATCGCGGCCAACGGTTCCGCGGACTCGTCGATCGCCGAGACCACAAAGGTCGCCGACTACCTGGAGACGGTGTTCGGGCCGTACCCGTTCGACGCGTACGGCGGTGTGGTGATCTCCGACAGCCGGATCTCCTACGCCCTGGAGACGCAGAGCCGCCCGGTCTACTCGGCGGGTTTCTTCCGGCAGGGCGGGAACACCGCGGTGGTCGCCCACGAGCTGGCGCACCAGTGGTTCGGGGACAGCGTCTCCCTGGGCAAGTGGGAGGACATCTGGCTCAACGAGGGCTTCGCGACGTACGCGGAGTGGCTGTGGACCGAGCACATCGGGAACTCGACAGCCAAGCAGGCGTTCGACAGCCGGTACGCCGGGGCGTCCGCGAAGGTGTGGAAGACGCCGCCGGGCAAGCCGGGGGTGAAGGAGCTGTTCAGCGAGTCGGTCTACCAGCGCGGCGCGATGACGCTGCACGCCCTGCGGGTGGCCGTCGGTGACAAGGCGTTCTTCCAGATCGTCAGGGCCTGGGCGGCGGAGAAGCGCAACGGCACCGCCACCACTGCCGAGTTCGTGGCCCTCGCCGAGCGCGTCTCCGGCAAACAGCTCGACGCGCTCTTCGACGCCTGGCTCTACGGCACCCAGCGGCCCGCTCTGCCCAAGCGGCTCTGACCGGGGTCAGTTCTTGACGACAAGGGTGGGGTGGGCCGCCAGGTAGGCGTCGGCGCGACCGGCGCGGAGTGCGGTGAGGAACTGCTGGCCGTCCTTGGTCAGCTGTTCGCCGCGGTAGGCGCTGCCCTTGCCGACACCGGAACCGGGCAGGCCGACGAGCGTGAAACGGTCCTGCCGCACCCCACCCAGGGCGTACGCGAAGTCGACGATCCGAGGCCCACCCGCGTACACGAGGGTGTCGCCGAGCGCGGCGACCACCTGGTCGACCCGCTCCGGTTGCCGGGCCAGGCCCTCGTCCAGGATCTTGCGGGTCAGTGCCCGGACCAGCTGCTGCTGGTGGCGCTGCCGGGCGTAGTCGCCGCCGGTGATGTAGCGCTGCCGCGCGTAGTCGAGCGCCTGCCAGCCGTTGAGGTGCTGGTTGCCCTTCTCGTAGACCTGCTGCGGCCCCGTGTATCCGCCGGGTGCGCTCTGCCGGTACTTGCCGTCCGGTCGGCGGTGCAGCGAGGCGACCCGCTGGTCGACGTAGATGTCCACCCCGCCCAGCGCGTTGACCAGCCGGTCGAACCCGTTGAACGTGAGCACCGCGCCGGCGTCGATGCGCAGCCCGGTGTAGCCGCTGACCGTGCTGCGCAGCAGTTCGTACCCCTGGGCGGTGCTTGGTTGTTTGGGTTTGCCCGGCACCCGGCTGCCGAAGCTCATGGCGTGCGTGAGCTTGGTCTTGCCGCCCTTGTAGCCGGCCTTCGGGAACGCCGGGATGTCCACGAGCAGGTCGCGGGGGAGCGAGAAGAGGTACGCCTGACCCAGACCCTTGGGTACGTGCAGCACCAGCACGGCATCCCCGTGCGGCTCCCACCCGGGCACGCTGACCCGGGTGTCCACCCCGACCAGCAGCAGGTTGAGCGGGCCGGTGATGCCCGCGCCCGGCGGTGGGCCGCTCGGACTGGGGGTGGGCGTGCCCAGTGGCGACGGGGTCGGCGAGCCGGCCACCGGAGCCTCGGGTTTGCTGTCGCCGGTCAGTCGGGTGATCACCACCGCGCCGCCCGCGATCAACGCGACGGCGGCGAGAGCCGCCAGGCCCAGCAGCAACCACCGTCGGCGCGGTGCCATCGACCCGAGGATCATCTTGGATTCCTTCCACCCGTCGGGGGAACAACGCTCCGACAGGTACTCCGGGTTGCGGCCCAGGAGGTGTCGGGTCGGTTGGCCGGTGCATGATCGCGCAAAAAGTGCCGCTGGCGCGACTGCTACTGGCGGGTAATGATGCGTTCATGCGGTACGACGTGGTCGTCATCGGGTCCGGCTTCGGCGGCAGTGTCACAGCGCTGCGACTGGCCGAGAAGGGCTACTCCGTCGCCGTGCTGGAAGCCGGCCGGCGCTTCGCCGACGACGAGTTCCCGCAGACGTCGTGGCGGGCACGCCGTTTCCTCTGGGCGCCGAGGTTGGGCTGCTACGGCATTCAGCGGCTCACCCTGCTCCGCCCGGCCGACAGACGTTCCGGCGGTGGGGTGCTGGTGCTGTCCGGTGCCGGGGTGGGTGGCGGTTCGCTCGTCTACGCGAACACCCTCTACGAGCCGCTGCCGGCCTTCTACACCGACCCGCAGTGGCGGGACATCACCGACTGGCGTGCCGAGCTGGCCCGGCACTTCGACCAGGCGAAGCGGATGCTCGGCGTCACCACGTACCCCCTGGACACCGGCGCGGACCGCGCCATGCGCGCGGTGGCCGAGCGGATGGGGGTGGGGCACACCTTCCACGCCACGCCTGTCGGTGTCCACATCGGCCGCCCCGGCCAGCGGGTCGCCGATCCGTACTTCGGCGGTGCCGGCCCGGACCGCACCGGCTGCCTGCACTGCGGCTCGTGCATGACCGGCTGCCGGCACGGGGCGAAGAACACGCTCGTCAAGAACTACCTCTGGCTGGCGGAGCGGCTCGGGGTCACGGTGCGCCCGCTGACCACTGTGACCGCCGTCCGGCCGGCCGGCGACGGCGGGTACGAGGTGCGCACCGAGCGCACGGGCGCCTGGCTGCGCAGGCGGCGGCAGGTGATCCACGCCGACCAGGTGGTCTTCGCCGCCGGTGCGCTCGGCACCCAGCGGCTGCTGCACCGGATGCGGGCCGACGACGTGCTGACCGGGCTCTCGCCCCGCCTCGGCGAGCTGACCCGGACCAACTCGGAGGCGATCCTGGCCGCCTCGGTGTCCCGCCAGCGGGCCCGGTCCGAGCGTCTGGACTACACCGAGGGGGTGGCCATCACCAGCTCGTTCCACCCCGACCCGCAGACCCACGTCGAGCCGGTCCGCTACGGGAGGGGCTCCAACGCGATGGGGCTGCTCCAGTCGCTGCTCGTCGACGGCGGTCCGCACCGGGTGCGGCGCTGGCTGGGCAGCATGGCGCGGCAACCGGGGCTGGTCGCCCGGATGCTGCCCGTGCGCGGCTGGTCGGAACGGACCGTGATCGCCCTGGTGATGCAGTCGGTCGACAACTCGCTGACCACCAGGTGGCGGCGCGGCGCGCTCGGCCGCAGGCTGGTCACCGGGCCGGGGCACGGCACGCCGAGCCCGACCTGGATCCCGGCCGGCCACACCGCCGCCCGACTGCTCGCCGACGAGATCGGCGGCACTCCCGGCGGCCCGCTCACCGAGCCGTTCGACATCCCGATGACCGCACACATCCTGGGCGGGGCGGTGATCGGGGCGACCCCGGCCGACGGGGTGATCGACCCCTGGCACCGGGTGTACGGGCACCCGGGGCTGCACGTGGTCGACGGCGCGGCGGTCTCGGCCAACCTCGGCGTGAACCCCTCGTTGACGATCACCGCCCAGGCGGAACGGGCGGTGTCCTTCTGGCCCAACAGGGGCGAGGAAGACCCCAGACCGCCCCTGGGCACCCCGTACCGCCGGCTGTCCCCCGTACCCCCGAAAAACCCGGCGGTCCCGGCGCACGCCCCGGGCGCGCTCCGCCCGTAACACTCGGTAGGCTTTGCGCACATGAGCCTGCCTCGCCCCGTCCTCGTGGTGGACTTCGGAGCCCAGTACGCCCAGCTCATCGCGCGCCGGGTCCGCGAGGCGAAGGTCTACTCCGAGATCGTGCCGCACTCGATGCCGATCGCCGAGATGCTGGCGAAGAACCCCGCCGCGATCATCCTCTCCGGTGGCCCGTCCAGCGTCTACGCGCCGGACGCGCCGCAGATCGACGCGGGCGTGTTCACCGCCGACGTGCCGGTCTTCGGCATCTGCTACGGCTTCCAGGCGATGGCCCAGGCGCTCGGCGGCACCGTCGCGAGGACCGGCAACCGGGAGTACGGTGGCACGCCGCTGCGCCCCCGCCTGCTCGATCCCGGTGTGCTGCTGCGCGACCTGCCGGCGGACCTGCCGGTCTGGATGAGCCACGGCGACGCCGTGACCGAGGCGCCCGAGGGCTTCACGGTGACCGCCGAGTCGGCGGGCGCTCCGGTGGCCGCCTTCGAGGACCTGGCCGGGCGTCGGGCCGGTGTGCAGTTCCACCCGGAGGTGGGCCACACCTCGCACGGTCAGGAGATGCTGACCCGCTTCCTGTACGACATCGCCGGCATCGAGCCGACCTGGACGCCCGAGAACATCATCGACGAGCAGGTTGCCCGGATCCGCGCCCAGGTCGGCGACAAGGAGGTCATCTGCGGCCTGTCCGGCGGGGTGGACTCGGCCGTCGCCGCCGCCCTCGTGCACAAGGCCGTCGGCGACCAGCTCACCTGCGTCTTCGTCGATCACGGCCTGCTGCGTGCCGGCGAGGCCGAGCAGGTGGAGAAGGACTACGTCGCCGCCACCGGCATCAAGCTGAAGGTCGTCGACGCGGCCGACCGGTTCCTCGGCGCGTTGGCCGGGGTGACCGACCCGGAGCAGAAGCGCAAGATCATTGGCCGGGAGTTCATCCGGGTCTTCGAGGCCGCGGCCCGCGAGATCGCCTCGCACGGCGATGTGGAGTTCCTGGTCCAGGGCACCCTCTACCCGGACGTGGTGGAGTCCGGCGGCGGCACCGGCACCGCCAACATCAAGAGCCACCACAACGTCGGCGGCCTGCCGGAAGACCTGAAGTTCGCCCTGGTCGAGCCGCTGCGCACCCTGTTCAAGGACGAGGTCCGCGCGCTCGGCCTGGAGCTGGGCCTGCCCGAGGCGATGGTCTGGCGGCACCCCTTCCCCGGCCCCGGCCTGGCCATCCGGATCATCGGCGCGGTCGACCAGCAGCGCCTCGACCTGCTGCGCGAGGCCGACCTGATCGCCCGCGAGGAGCTGACCGCCGCCGGCCTGGACCGGGGCGTCTGGCAGTTCCCGGTGGTGCTGCTCGCCGACGTGCGCAGCGTCGGTGTGCAGGGAGACGGGCGCAGCTACGGGCACCCCGTGGTGCTGCGTCCCGTCTCCAGTGAGGACGCCATGACCGCCGACTGGTCACGACTGCCCTACGAGGTGGTGGCCCGGATCTCCACCCGGATCACCAACGAGGTGGCCGAGGTCAACCGGGTGGTGCTGGACGTGACGAGCAAGCCACCGGGCACCATCGAGTGGGAGTGACCGCCGCTCACGCGGCCGGCGGTGGGCTGCTGTCCTGCGGGTGGCTCGGCGGGCTCGGCGGCGCGTCGAACGGGGTCGTCGGCGGGTAGGGCGGCGTCGGGGCGTACCCCGGCGTCGGCCCGCCCGGCGCGGGCCCGGTGGCCGGCGGCGGACCCGCCTGCGGCGCGACGCCCGCCGCGTGCGGCCAGGCCGGCGCGCTGCTGGGCTCCTCGGGCATCAGGAACCACATGATCGGGTACGCGAGCAGCGCGAGCCCGCCGGTGAGCAGGCCGGTGACCGCGAAGGCCACCCGGACCAGTGTGGGGTCGACGGCGAAGTAGCGGCCGACGCCGCTCGCGACCCCGGCCACCATGCGGTCGGTGGTGGGTCGACGGAGCTGCTTGTACGGGGCGTGGGGAGCGGTGGTCGATGTCATGACTCCACGGTCCGCGCCGGTGCCCGCCCCGCCCTCGGTGACCGCCCGGATCCTTACCCTGACCAATCCCTGATCGCGGTCAGACAGTCAGGAATCCGACTCTTTTCCGTCCCGGTAACCCGGCCGGGGGAGAATTTGCTTTCGTGACCACCTTGCTGGAGCCGCTCCGCAGGATCGCGGCATACGCAGTCTGTGCTGATTCGACAGGCCGAGTCCTGCTGGTTCGCGCCTCGGAGCGCTCCGGCACCCCCGGCACGTGGTCCCTGCCCGGCGGGGCGGTCGACCACGGCGAGGACCCGAACCACACGGTCGTCCGCGAAACCGCCGCCGAGACCGGCCTCTCGGTCGCCGTCTCGGGCCTGGCCGACGTCCTCGCCGACATGCGGGCGCTGCCGGAGCGCGGCATCACCATCCACACCGACCGGCTGATCTACCGGGTGGCGGTCCGCGGCGGCACGCTTGCCGACCGGGTTGGCGAGCGCCCCACCGACCTGGCCCGCTGGTACACCCTCGACGAGGCGCGCGAGCTGCCGCTGCGCTCGTTCACCGCACGTGCCCTCGGGCTGCCCGCGTCCTCCGCCGACGTGGTGCCCGACGAGGCACCCGAATTCCCCTCCTTCTACGCGGTGCCCGGCCCCGACGGGCTGCACCGGGCGCAGCGCTTCGCCGCGTACGCGGTGTGCACCGACCCGGCTGGTCGAGTGCTGCTCACCAGGGTTTCCGACGGCTACCCGGGCGCCGGCTGCTGGCACCTGCCCGGCGGCGGCACCGACTACGGCGAGCAGCCCGGCGCGGCGCTGATCCGCGAGTTGGTCGAGGAGACCGGGCAGACCGGCCGCCTGGTCGAGCTGCTCGGCGTGGCCAGCCACCGGGACGCCGCATCGCTCGGCCCCGAGGGCTACCCGATCGACTGGCACGGGGTGCGTGCCTTCTACCGGGTCGTGGTCGACCAGCCCAACCCACTGACCGTGGCCGACGTCGGTGGCTCCACCTGCGAAGCCCGCTGGTTCGCCCGGGAGGAGCTCGGCGCTCTCCCCACCCACCACCTCACCGAGGTAACTGCCGAAGCGGTCCAGGCCGCCCAGCTCACCTGACCCGCCGGCCCGTTCCGCGGGGTCGCACGGCCGGTGGCTCGGGCGGTGTGTGTGCTGGGTGGGCGCGCAGCCGGTGGGGTTCAGCCGGTGGGGTGTGCTGGGCTGGCGCGTGGCCGGTGGGGTGTGCTGGGTGGGCGCGCAGCCGGTGGGCGCGCGGCCGGTGGGGTGTGCTGGGCGGGCCCTTGGCTGGGCGGGCGGCCGACCGGTGGGCTGTGCTGGGTGGGCGGTTGGCCGGCGGTCTGTGCTGAGCGGGCGGCTGGCCGGTGTTGTTGCGTGGTGGGCAGGCGGTTGGCCGGCGGTGGTGCGTGCTGGCGGGAAGTCTCCGGCGCAGGCGCTGGCGCTGGCGCTCGCTGCGAGCAGCGCATCTGGCCAGGGTGTCGGGCGTCGGGTGTCGGGGTGCCGGTTGTTCGGCGGCTGTCCGGACCTCCAAGGAGTGCAGGTCGCCGAGGAGTCCCGAGAACCGGTACGGGCCGGATGATCGACTCCGTTTTACTGATGTCGCGGTGTCCCAACGCCCCGGATGCCCCGACATTCATGAACCCGAGTCGATCATCACGAGACCAGCCTCCTGTGCCCCAGCCGCCCAGACGCAGAGCGAACCTAACGGCCAAAACGGACGCCCTTCGCGCGGATCTTCGGACTTCCTGCGTCGATCATGAAGTTATTGTCAGGACACGCCGAGCTGGACGGCAATAACCTCATGATCGACGGGCGGGTTGGCCGGGCGGGTTGGCCTGGGCGGGTTGGTGGGGGAGTGGAGTTGGTGGGGATGGACCTTCTGCGGCGGGTTGGCGTTTATGGCATTTTGTGGGATTTGGGCCGGGTTCTGGTGGTCCGGGACGGGGTCGAAGGTGAGTTCCCGGGGATGTGGCGGCTGCCCGGTGGTGCTGTGGCGCACGCCGAGCACCCGGAGCACGCCATGGTCCGTGTGCTCGCCGAACAGGCTGGCTTGACCGTGGCGGTCGGCCGGCTCCGGGCGGTGGTCGCCGACGTGGTCACCTACCCGGAGGACGCCGTCGCGCTGCACACCGACCGGCTGCTTTTCGAGCTTGCCGCACCGGACGGCGGTGCGCCGGGCGGCGGTGCGCCGGGCGGCGGTGCGCCGGGCGGCGGTGCGCCGGGCGGCGGTGCGCCGGGCGGCGGTGCGCCGGGTGACTGTGCACCGCACGACGGCCTACTGCGCGACGGCGCCGGGGGCGGCTCGGTCGACGAGGTCCGCTGGCTCACCATCGAGGAGGCGGGGCGGGTGCCGCTGACACCGTTCACCGCCGGGGTGCTCGGCCTGCCGGTCACCCCGCTGCCGCCCGGTACGAGTCGGTCGGCTGAGTCGTTTCCGCCGGCGCATCCCGACCGTAGGTTGCGCTTCGGGGCGTACGGGCTGGTCACCGATCCGGCTGGGCGGATCCTGTTGACCGAGATCGCGGCCGGGTATCCCGGGGCTGGCCTGTGGCACCTGCCCGGCGGTGGGACCGACCACGGCGAGCAGCCGGCCACCGGTCTGCTCCGGGAGTTGGTCGAGGAGGGCGGCCAGCGGGGTCGGGTGGGGGAGATCCTCGGTGTGGACAACCTGCACAATCCTGCCGCGCTCGGCCCGGAGGGCCGTCCTCTGGACTGGCATGGCGTACGGGTGATCTATCGGGTGCTGGTGGACGTACCCACTGATGCGGTGGTCACCGAGTCCGCCGGAGGCTCGACGGCTCGGGCCGGGTGGTTCACCCGCGAGCAGGCTCTCGACCTGCCGTTGAGTGATATCGCTGCCTCGGCAATCGGACAGGGTGGCCGATAGCACTCCGCTCGATGAGCCGAGTTGGTGACCCTCCGGTACAGTCAAAGGCGGGAATGATGGAGGAAAAGGGCGATGAAGCCCGGGATGGGAATAAGCGAGCGGTTCGAGCGGTTTAGACCAGTTGTAAGCCCCGCCGGCAGCTATCGCCAAGCCATGTCCCCCTATGCGATGGTGTACTCCGCGCAAAACGGCTGCCGGGCCACGCACGGTCCGGCACTAGACAGCCGGACACCCGCCCCGCGGCGGCCAGCCGATCCGGTGATGGAGGAAACGTGCCGAGAGCCCCATGGCGCCGGCGTCGTACTACTGACAGTCCGCGCCCCGCAGGGCGTCGCTGGGCGGGCCCGTTGCGCCGCAGCAGCACATTCGCCCGCCAGGTGCTGTTGGTCCGCGTCGGTCGCCGCGACGGCGACCTGCACGCGACCAACATGACCCCGACCGAGCATCGGTACGCCGACCGGCAGCGTCGCCGCTACGGCCTGGACCGGCTGAGCCGTCCGGCTCTGGGCGTCGGTCGCGCCGAGATCGAGGCGATCATGCCGATCAGCCCGGCGATGCCGCCCATGACGCCCGTCGACGATGCCTCGTCGCGGTCGATCCCGCTGCTTCCCGGCGAGCGCACCGTCGCCCGCCGGGTGAAGTTCGGTCTGGTCAACGCCTGCACGCTGGCCAGCCTGATGTTGGGCATGCTGGCCATCTTCCTGGCCATGCAGGGCGAGGTTCGCATTGCCGCGCTCTGTCTGATCGCCTGCGTCGGCTTCGATGGTCTGGACGGCGCACTGGCCCGCCGACTGGGCGTGGCGAGCCCGTTCGGCGCGCAGATGGACTCCCTTGCCGACATGTGCTCGTTCGGCCTCGCCGCACCGGTGGTGGTCTACGCCTCGCTCGCCGGCTCCGTCTCCACGGCCGCGGCGGCGGTGGCGTGCGCCCTGGTCGCGGCGTGCGCCGCGATTCGACTGGCCCGCTTCAACGTCTCGCCGAAGGACGGCCGTTTCTTCTGCGGCGTGCCCACCACGATGGCGGCGGCGGTGCTCGCCGTGACGGTGGCGATCGGCCTGCCGGTGCCCGGTGCCGTGCTGGTCGCCGGGGTCGCGCTGCTCGCCTTCGCGATGGTTTCCAGCTTCCCGTACGCCAAGCTCGCCCGCCTGGTGAAGCTGCCGCCGTGGCTGTGGCTGGCCCCGGTGATCGGCGCGCTCATCGACATCCGGCTCACGTTCGCGCTGATCGTGGTGGGTTACCTGGTCAGCGGGCCGGTGCTCTGGCTGCGGCAGCGTCGTACCGCCTGATTTTCGGGATAAAGAACGGGGCGCCGCGGACAGCGGCGCCCCGTTCTTCGTTGATGGTCAGCGCCAGCGGGCGATGACCGTGGACCCGCCCACCACCTTGTCGCCCGGCCCGACCAGCGGGTCCGCGGCGTCGGCCGGGAGGTAGACGTCGGTCCGCGAGCCGAAACGGATCAGCCCGAAGCGCTCGCCCCTGGCCAGCAGCGCGCCGATCGGCGCGCGCTGCACGATCCGGCGGGCGATCAGTCCGGTGCGCTGCGCGACCACCACAGTGCCGCGAGCGGTGTCCAGCACCGTGTACGCCGCGACGTTGTGCTCGGCGTCCGGTTTCATCGCGTTGACGAAGCCGCCGTCGGCGACGAAGTAGTCCACCACCTTGCCCGCGACCGGGGAACGGTTGACGTGCACGTCCAGCACCGACAGGAAAACCGCGACCCGGAGCCACTCGCCGTCGCCGAAACGCTCGTCGTGCAGTCGCTGTACCGACAGGACCCTGCCGTCCGCGCTGGCGACCACGGCGGTCGGGTCTTCCGGCACGTCGCGTTCCGGGTCCCGGAAGAACGCGGCGACCGGCCCTGCGGCCAGCGCCGGCAGCAGCCACAGCTTGGACGACGGACGCGCCACCCGGGCCAGCGCGGCGAGGCCCAGCGTGATGCCGGCGGCAGCCACGCCGTTGGAGTCGATGTGCATGCCGCGGGTCAGCGGCACACTCGACGGCCGGTACGCGGGGGCCAACCTGTCGGCCGTGGCGGGGCTGGCCGGGGTGAATCGCAGTCGGTAGACGCGGACCGGTGGTGAGTTGCGCAGCACCAGATCGGCGCCGACACCGTAGAGGGCGTCCTGCCGAGCCAGCTCCGCGGCGGCGCCGCTGGTCCGGCCGGGCGTCGCGGTGGTCGCCACGCTCAGCACCGCGCCGTCGGACAGGTATTTGGTCAGACCCTCGATGCCGCCGCGGGTCTCCTCGGCGGTGCCGCTGAAGACCTCGCCGGCGATGACGACCTCGGCGGCCTCGGCCTCGGCCAGTGAGTCGACGACGCCCACCCGGTCGGCGACCCAGCGGCCGAGGGCGTTGACGTGCTCGCGGAGCGCGGCGGCGCCGAACGGCTCGGCGGGCACCACGGTGAGCCGGTCACCGGGGAGCAGCGCCTCGATCGCCGCGGCCAGCACCGCGGACTCCGGGCCCACCCCGACCAGCAGGGCGGCCTTGGGGTCGTTGATCCGGGCCAGTTCGGTGACGAGGGTACGGGCGGCTCGCTCGCCGATGCGGACCGGACCGGATCGGCCGGTCGTACGCACGGCGGGGGACTGGGTCATGTCGGGCGGGCTCCTGACGGGGGTAGAGACGGGAATCGCGGCGGGACCGCCATGGCGGGGACGGGCCGGCCGGCGGAGGCGAGATCTCCACCGGCCAGCATATGCGCCCGTCCGTGCCAGCGGCACCGCCGTGGTGCTGGAGTAGCCGAGGCCGGCCCGCGCCCGAGGGTCAGACCTCTCCGCGTCGCCCCTCCCGCGCGTCACCCGGCTGGTCGCCGATCGCGCCGGCTGCCGGCTGGTCGTCGGTCGCGCTGGCTGCCGGCTGGTCGTCGAGCGCGCTGGCTGCCGGCTGGTCGGGTCGGGTCGGCTCGTCCTCGTCCGGCGGGGTCGCTCGGGTGACGATCCCGACGGTCGGCTCGTCGGAGCGGCCGGGGATCGGCACGGTCTGCGGCTCCGACGGCTGGTGGGCCAGCCAGGCCGGGTGGATCACGTCGGCGGTCGGCGCCTCCGGTGCTCGTACCTCGGTTGTCGACGGCTGCGGGGTCGTTGCCGGCGGGGCAGTGTCCCAGCTGGAGCGCTCCGCCTCCCAGACCGGCAGCGGCACCCCGGAGGTCGGCGTGCCGGCACCGGAAACCGGAGCGGACGGGCCGGAGACGGGCGCGGCGGCCTCGGTGACGCCGGCCTCGGCGGTCTGCTTCGGCGGGCCGGACCGACCCGAGCGCAGTGCGCCGACCAGCCCGAAGACCCCGATCAGGATGAGGGCGCTGGCCAGGAACCAACCGACCGCCGGCAGCGCGAACCCGAGTATCTGGGCGAGCAGCCACCAGGCCGACAGCGCCAGGAACACGAGCCCGAAGGCGAACGACACCAGATCCGTGCGGTGAGCCTTCACCGGGTCACCTCCAGGTTGCCAGCGTTGACGTGGATGTACAGGCGCAGCTTTCCGCCGCCGGCACCGTCGGCGCCGAGGTCGGTGGACTCCTGCTGGCGGCCGTCCAACCCGCCGGAATGGTTGCCGAAGACGATGGCGTCGCCGGCGTTGACGTCGGCCACAGTGGTGACGTCCACGTTCGGCGGGACGACCACTGTCGCCTTGCCGAAGTTGATGGCGACCGTCACCTGGCTGTCCCGTTTCGCGAAGTCGATCCCCCGCAGGTCGAGTACGGCGTCACCGAAGCTGTTCTCGTACCGGTCGGCAAGATCGCGGTAGTCCGTCGGGGCCCAGGTCACCGCGCCGTCGACCCCGCGGATCCGGTCGTAGGAGTCGGCGACCGTCGCCGTGCCCAGCGCCGCCGCGGTCACCAGACCGAGCGCGATGAGCCACCGGGCCCGCCCGAACCAGGTGCCGACCAGCAGCCCCAGCCCGATCGTGGCCAACGCGGCCGCGAAGTACGACGCGGCGCTGATGGCGAAGACGTCGAGCAGGTCGAGCAGGGCGACCACACCGAGGGCCAGGAAGATCAGGGAGAAGGTCACCGCACCGAGGGGGGAGCGTTCCTTGGGGCGCTTCGGTGGCTTCGGTGGCTTGGACGGGGGGGACGCGGCCGGGGCCGGTGAGGCGTACGGGCCGTGCGGCGCGAAGGGGGGACGGTATCCGGACGGTGGTGCGGCGGTCGGATAGCCGGTCGGGGCAGCGGGTGCGCCAGTCACCGGTGCCGTCGGCCATCCGGCGCTGGGCGTGTTGGTGACCGGCCAGCCGGCGCCGGCAACCGTCGTGTCCGCCGGTTGGCCGGACACCGGCTGGGCCGGGGCGGCCGGCGGTACGTCGTACCCCGGGGTGGTGACGGTGGGCGCCATGGCCGTGGTGGCGTACGCCGGAGCGCCGCTGACCACCGGTGTGGCCGCCGCCGGGCTGGTCGACGGCGGCATGCCGTACGACGGTGCGGGCCAGGTCACCGGCGGGACCGGGCCGGGCGGGTTGCCGGATGGTGCCGGCCCTCCCGGGGTGCCCGGCTGCGGGTTGCGGTTGTCCCGGTTGAGCAGCAGCGCGCCGGCGACCAGGATGGCCGCGCCGAGCAGGACCGCGCGGAACGCGTCGGTGACGATGTAGCCGAAGCTGGCCGCGACCAGGATGCCCAGGATGATGACGGTCACCGGCGACATGCTGGAACGGCCGCGGCCGAGCATGGACTCGATCGGGGACGCGGTGTCGCCCTCGTTCGGGATGATCAACCAGGCGGCGACGTACACCAGGATGCCGATGCCGCCGAAGAACCCGAGCACCGCGAGCAGCACCCGCCAGAGCACCGGGTCGGTGTTGGTGGCTCGCCCGATCGCCGCGCAGACACCGGCCAGATACCGCCCCTCGCGGGGCCGGACCAACCCGTACCGCGAGGTGAAGCCGGTGCCGGTGAACGGCGGCGGCGCGGACGGACCCGGACCACCCGGCCCGGGTGGCGTGCCGGCGGCACCGTAGCCGGCGCCGGCGGCGAAACCCGGGCCCGGGTGGTGGCCGCCGGCTGGATCGGCTGGGGTGCTGCCGGTGTACGGACCGAACGTGGTGGGCTCGGTCCATTCGGTGGGTGTCGCGGTGGGCGGGGGCGGTGCTGAACCGCCCGGCTGTGCCGACCCCGGTCGGGGCGGCGGGGCAGCTTCCTCGGTCATGCTTCGATCCTGCTGCCAGGTGAGCCCGAGCGACCTCAGGACACGACCCTGACCCCACCCTGAGATCCGGCGGCCGGAATGTCGGGGGCGTCCCCGTGGTCGTGGGCGCCGCAGCGTGTGACGATCGGATCACCGACCCGCAGCACACCCGCCACAGTGACCAGGGAGCCTCCGATCAGCACCGTGACTCCATCCCCGCGCCTCTACCGCGCTCCCGAGCACCGGATGGCCGCCGGCGTCGCCGCCGGTATCGCCGACCATCTCGGCATCTCGGTGCTGCGGGTGCGCGTCGCGTTCATGGTGCTGCTCGGCCTGAGCGGGCTCGGCCTGCTGCTCTACGCGGCCTTCTGGGCGGTGGTGCCGCTGCGGCCCGGCGACACCGCGGTGCCGCCGCGGCGCGACGTCGCCCAGCTCCTGCCGTTCGTGGGGATCGGGCTCGGTGTCCTGTTGATCCAGGTGATGGTCTTCGACTCGGTCGGCGCGGCCGGCACCGCCGGATGGCTCGTGGCCATCATCGCTGTCGGTGCCGGGGTCATCTGGCACCAGTCCGCACCCGAACGGCGGCGGCAGTGGGGCGAGGCGATGCCGGTGCCCTGGCTCGGCGCGGTCGTCGAGGAGAGCGACAGGCGGGCGTTCGTGCTCCGGTTCATCGGCGGCGGGGTGCTGGTCGCGGTCGGCATCATCGGTGTCGCGGCGGTCTACTCGCCGGCGCAGAACTTCGACGCGGTGATCAACGGCGTGATCTTCGCGCTGGTCGGGCTGGCGGGGGTCGGCGTGGTCGCCGCGCCCGTGCTGTGGCGGACGTACAGCCAGCTCCGCTCGGAGCGCGAGGGGCGCATCCGTGAGCAGGAGCGGGCCGAGTTGGCCGCCATGGTGCACGACCAGGTGCTGCACACGTTGGCGCTGATCCAGCGCAACGCCAGCGACGTCAAGATGGTGCAGCGGCTGGCCAGAGGGCAGGAGCGTTCCCTGCGCAACTGGCTCTACAAGCCCACCGCGTCGCCGAACGAGCGCTTCGCCGCCGCGCTGGAGCAGGCCGCCGCCGAGGTCGAGGACACCTACGCGATCACCGTGGAGGCGGTCGTGGTGGGGGACCGGGAGACCGACGAGAAGGTCGGGGCGCTGGTCGCGGCCGCGCGGGAGGCGCTGGTGAACGCGGCCAGGCACGCCGGCGTGCAGACTGTCTCGCTGTACGCCGAGGTGGAGCCCGAACAGGTCAGCGTCTTCGTCCGGGACCGGGGGAAGGGCTTCGATCCGGATACCGTGGAGGACCACCGGCACGGCGTACGCGGCTCGATCATCGGGCGGATGAAGCGGCACGGCGGACGGGCCGAAATCCGGTCCGGCCCGGGGGAGGGGACCGAGGTCCGGTTGATCCTGCCGATCTCCCGGGACTCGTCCGCAGCGGAGAGGAACAGATGACCATGGCCGAGCAGCCGACCGAGCACCTCGACCCGGCCCAGGCCCGCCCCGAGCGGCTCCGGGTGTTCCTGGTGGACGACCACGCCATGTTCCGGGCCGGGGTGCGCGCGGAGTTGGGCGCCCACGTCGAGGTGGTGGGCGAGGCGAGCACTGTGGCCGAGGCGGTCACCCGGATCGCGGCTGTCGGACCGGACGTGGTGCTGCTCGACGTGCACATGCCCGACGGCGGGGGGCGCGCGGTGCTGGAGGCGATGCGGCGTACGCACCCGCAGGTCAAGTTCCTGGCGCTGAGCGTCTCCGACGCGGCGGAGGACGTGATCGGGTTGATCCGTGCCGGTGCCCGGGGTTACGTGACCAAGACCATCTCCCCGGACGAGCTGGCCGCGGCGATCCGCCGGGTGGCCGACGGGGACGCGGTGTTCAGCCCACGGCTTGCCGGGTTCGTGCTGGATGCCTTCGCGGCCCGTCCGGACGCCCCGGTGGCCGACCCGGAGCTGGACCAGCTCACCAACCGTGAGCGGGAGGTGCTGCGGCTGCTGGCCCGGGGGTACGCGTACAAGGAGATCGCCAAGGAGCTGTTCATCTCCATCAAGACGGTGGAGACGCACGTGTCGAACGTGCTCCGCAAGCTCCAGATGTCCAACCGCTACGAACTCTCCCGGTGGGCGGCGGACCGCCGGCTGGTGTGACCTCGCCTCGCCCGGGTCGGCGAGGATCAGACAGACGATCATCACGCCCTCGTCCACCCAGCCGGTGATCGTGTCCGTGCAGCCGTAGTAGACCTGTCCGGATGGGTCGAAATGCGGGTCGTAACGGACGTCCTATCGGGCAGAGGTGAGCCCGGGGCTGGTGCGCGGCCCAGGACCGCTTCTTCGGGTGGCGCAACGTATTTCCTGCTCAGTGCGGCCCGCGTCGACCGTTTTATGATCATTTTTCAAGTATCGGCGACGTGGCGGGCAACTAACGGCTTGATAACGGCACCTTCACGGAAGAGGCCAGTTGGTGTCACAGTGGCAGCACCTCACCATCGGTGTGTGGCACTCCGTACGGCCCATGGCCATGTCCCCGCCCTTCGCGGCGGCTCGTGGTCGTGCCTTCTGCGTCGTGTCGCGCCTCGTTGGCGGGGAGCCCGGCGGATCGGAACATCAGGGGTGTCCCCAACTTCCCTGTGGTCCCGGCGACCCGCGCCCCGGGGTGGTCGGGCGGTGTCACCCCCAAACGTGCGTGAAACCCACGACGGAACCTGGTTAGAAAGAGGAGGCCCCTCGGAATGAGAGTCTCGAAGCGGGCGACGAGCGCGATCGCGCTCAGCGCGGCTGCCGCGCTTGTCGCGAGCGGTTGCTCGAGCGGTGGCGACGGCGACAATGCCGCCAGCGGCGACGGCGCGATTGTCATCCACGGTGTCCAGCCGGAGAACCCGCTGGTCCCGTCGAACACCACGGAGACCGGCGGCGGCAAGGTCGTCGACTGGCTGTGGACCGGCCTGGTCGAGTACCCGAACGACGGTGGGGCCCCGCGTAACGCTCTTGCGGAGTCCATCAACACCACGGACTCCAAGGTCTTCACCATCAAGATCAAGAAGGGTACCAAGTTCCACGACGATACCGAGGTGAAGGCGAAGAACTTCGTCGACGCCTGGAACTGGGCCGCCTACTCGCCGAACGGCGCGCAGAACGGCAGCTTCTTCTCCGACATCCAGGGCTTCGACCAGACCTACACGACGGACCCGGATGGCGCGGACGGCCCGAAGAAGGCCCCCGCCCCGACCGCCGAGAAGATGTCCGGCCTGAAGGTCATCGACGAGCAGACCTTCGAGGTCACCCTGGCGGCGCCGACCGCGGTCTTCCCGACCAAGCTCGGCTACGCGGCCTTCATGCCGCTGCCGGACGCCTTCTTCACCATGAAGGCCGACGAGTTCGGCAAGAAGCCGATCGGCAACGGCCCGGTGAAGTTCGTGTCGTGGGATGACAACGTCCTCATCAAGCTGACGCGCTTCGACGACTACAACCTTCGCGACAAGATGAAGGTCAAGGACGTCGACGTCAAGCTGTACCAGGACGAGACGGCCGCCTACGCCGACCTGCTGTCGAACACGCTCGACTTCATGGAGGTCATCCCCACCTCGGCGCTCGCCGGCGACAAGTGGAAGACCGACCTCGGTGAGCGGGGCCGCAACACGGTCACGCCGTCGACCGCGCTCATCGCGTTCCCGCTCTACGACAAGCGCTTCCAGAACCCGAAGCTGCGTCGCGCCGTGTCCCTGTCGATCAACCGGCAGGAAATCTCGGACAAGATCTTCTTCGGCACCCGTAAGCCGGCCGACAGCTGGGCGAACCCGCTGACCCCGGGCGCCAAGCCGGGCAACTGCACCGCCTGCAAGTTCGACGTCGCCACGGCCAAGACGCTGCTGACCGAGGCCGGTGGCTTCTCCGGTGAGATGGTCTTCTACTACAACTCGGACTCCAGCCACAAGGACTGGATGGACGCCGTTGCGCAGCAGATCAAGACCAACCTCGGCATCAACGCTCGGGCCGAGGGCGTGCCGACCTTCGCGGTCTTCCGCCAGAACGTGAACGCCCACTCGATGAAGGGCCCGTACCGCGCTGCCTGGCAGCAGGACTACCCGGACGTCGAGAACTGGATCAACCCGCTGTACGTCACGGGTGGCTCCTCGAACGACGGCCTCTACAGCAACAAGGAGGTCGACGCCCTGGCGAAGCAGGCCAGCGCCGCGCCGAGCCTGGAGGCTTCGCACGAGGCGTTCGTCAAGGCCGTCGAGAAGGTCGACCAGGACGTCCCGAGCATCCCGATCTACTTCTACGGCCAGCAGTCCGGCCACTCGGAGAAGATCAAGAAGCTCGAGCTGAACAACGTCGGCGAACTCGACATCACCTCGGTCGAGCTCTGATCCGAACGGTCTGACCCCGGGTCGGGCTCGCCACATCCGGTGAGCCCGACCCGGGGCCGTTCCGCGATCGGGTGTTACAACATCCGATGCGCACGTTGTCACCACCGTGTCGGCCGTCCGACGCGCCCCCTGTCTGGAGGACCACCCCATGGGCCGTTATCTGTTGAGACGGCTGCTCCAACTCGTGCCCGTCTTCATCGGTACGACGTTCTTGATCTACTGGCTCGTCTGGGCCGTCCCCGGCGATCCGTTCGCCGGCAAGTGCGGTGAGCGCCGCTGCCCGGACCAGTACATCGCCTTCATGACCGAGAAGTACCACCTCGACCAGAACGTCTTCGTGCAGTACGGCAACTACATGAAGAATCTGCTCCAGGGTGACTTCGGTCAGACGTTCTCGCAACGCGACATCGGCGACATCATCGCCACGGCGTACCCGAACACGCTGAAGCTGGCCCTGGTGGCGCTCGCCATCGAAGCCGTGATCGGCCTGGGCGCCGGCGTGCTGACCGGTCTGCGCCGCAACGGCTTCCTGGACAACCTTGTCCTGGTCTCCACGCTCTTCCTGATCGCGCTGCCGGTCTTCGTCGTCGGCTTCGTGCTCCAGTGGCTGCTGGGCGTGCAGTGGGGCATCGTCAAGCCGACCGTCTCCTCCGAGATGCGGTTGTCCGAGCTGATCGTGCCGGGCTTCGTGCTCGGCAGTGCGTCGGTCGCCTACATCGCCCGCGTGGCGCGAACCAGCATCGCGGAGAACCGCCGCGCCGACTATGTGCGCACCGCGATCGCCAAGGGTCTGCCGATGCGTCGGGTGGTGGGCGTGCACCTGCTGCGCAACTCGCTCATCCCGGTGGTCACCCTGCTCGGCACCGACCTCGGTGCCCTGATGGGCGGCGCGATCGTCACCGAGGGGATCTTCGGCATCAACGGTATCGGCCGTGCGGTCTACCGCGCGATCGTCACCAAGGAGAGCGCTACCGTGGTAGGGATCGTGGTCGTCCTCGTGCTGGTCTATCTCGTGATGAACCTGCTGGTTGACCTGCTCTACGCCGCCCTGGACCCGAGGATCCGTTATGAGTGACCCAAGCACCGCATCGATCGTCAGTACCCCTGGCGCGCACCCGACCGACTCCGCCGCCCCCGCCACCGCGGGCGCGCCGCAGAGTAACGAGAAGCCCCGGGGTCTGCTCGGCGACGCCTGGCGGGACCTCCGGCGCAAGCCGCTGTTCTGGATCTCGTCCACGCTGATCGTGGTCTTCGTGCTGATGGCACTCTTCCCGGCCCTGTTCGCGCCGGGCGACCCGATCAACGGGTCGCTGTCCCGCAGCCTGGGCAAGGCGTCCGGGGACGCCTGGTTCGGGTACGACCTACAGGGCCGCGACGTCTACGCCCGGGTCATCTACGGCGCCAGCGCCTCCATCCAGGTTGCCGTGCTCGCCGTGCTCGGCACCCTGCTGGTGGGCGGCACCATGGGCATCATCTCCGGCTACCGTGGTGGCTGGGTGGACGGGCTGCTGAGCCGGATCGCCGACGTGTTCTTCGGCCTGCCGTTCGTGCTCGGCGCGATCGTCATCCTGACCACGTTCAACGGCTCGGGCTCCGGCAACAGCAAAGTCAAGATCATGGGCCTGGTGACCATCTCCCTGATCGTGCTGAGCTGGCCGGTCGTGATGCGACTCATGCGTTCCTCGGTGCTCGCCACCAAGGAGGCCGACTACATCGTCGCGGCCCGCGCGCTGGGTGCCGGCACCGGCCGCATCATCCTCAAGCACCTGCTGCCGAACTCCCTGGCGCCACTGCTGGTCTACGGCACGATCATGGTCGGCTCGTTCATCGGCGCCGAGGCCACCCTGTCCTTCCTGGGCGTCGGCCTGAAGTCGCCGGTGGTCTCCTGGGGCATCATGATCAGCGACGGTAAGGACTTCCTCCGGGTCGCGCCAGGGCTGGTCTTCTTCCCCGCCGCGTTCCTCGTCACCGCAGTGCTGAGCTTCGTGATGCTCGGTGAGGCGGTCCGCGAGGCCCTCGATCCGAAACTCCGCTAGGGGATATCCAGTGTCCGACATTCTCGTGTCCGAGCAGTCCGCGCCGGGACCCGGCGGGTCCGGTCGCCCCTCCGGCCGCCTGCTCGAGGTCGACGACCTGCGGGTGGAGTTCCGCACCCGGGACGGCGTCGCAAAGGTCATCAACGGAGTCACGTACCACGTCGACGCGGGGGAGACCCTCGCCGTGCTCGGCGAGTCCGGCTCCGGCAAGAGCGTCACCGCGCAGACCATCATGGGCATCCTCGACACGCCGCCCGGGTTCGTCACCGGCGGTCAGGTGCGCTTCCACGGCAAGGACATGCTCACCATGTCCGACGAGGCGCGTCGCCGCATCCGTGGCGAGGGCATCGCGATGATCTTCCAGGACGCGCTCTCCGCCCTGAACCCCGTCTTCACCGTCGGGTTCCAGATCGCCGAGCAGTTCCGGGTCCGGCGGGGTATGGGTCGCGCCGAGGCCAAGAAGCGCGCGATCGACATGCTCGACCAGGTCAAGATCCCGAACGCCAAGGGCCGGTTCAACAACTACCCGCACCAGTTCTCCGGTGGTATGCGGCAGCGCGCGATGATCGCGATGTCGCTGGCACTCGACCCGGAGGTGCTGATCGCGGACGAGCCGACCACCGCGCTCGACGTGACAGTGCAGGCCCAGATCATGGACCTGCTCGCCGAGCTCCAGCGGGAGCGGCAGATGGGCATGATCCTGATCACCCACGACCTCGGCGTGGTCGCCGACGTCGCGGACCGGATCGCGGTCATGTACGCGGGCCGGATCGTCGAGGAAGCCGACGTGTACGAGCTGTACGCCAAGCCGGCGCACCCGTACACGATCGGTTTGATCGACTCGATCCCGCGCCTGGACGAGAAGGGGCAGCAGCTCCGGACGATCAAGGGCCTCCCGCCGAACCTGATGAACATCCCGCCGGGCTGCCCGTTCAACCCGCGCTGCCCCATGGCTCAGCCGGTGTGCCGGGAGAAGGTCCCGCCGCTGCTGCAGGTGGGTCCCGCCCGGGCCAGCGCCTGCCACTTCGCCGAGGAGCTGGTGAACCGTGTCTGAGAACATCCTCGAGGTCCGTGACCTGGTCAAGCACTACCCCGTCACGCAGGGCGTGGTGTTCAAGAAGACAGTTGGTCAGGTCAAGGCGGTGGACGGCGTCTCGTTCGGTCTGCGCGCCGGTGAGACGCTCGGCGTGGTCGGCGAGTCCGGCTGCGGCAAGTCGACCCTCGCCCGGGTTCTGATGAACCTGGAGAAGCCGACCGCCGGCAGCGTGATGTACAAGGGCCAGGACACCTCGAAGCTGTCCGGCGGGGCGCTGCGGCGTCTGCGTCGGCAGATCCAGCTGGTCATGCAGGACCCGTACACGTCGCTGAACCCGCGGATGACGGTCGGTGACCTGCTCGGTGAGCCGTTCGAGATCCACCCGGAGGTGGCGCCGAAGGGCAGCCGTCGGGCCAAGGTCCGGGAGTTGCTGGACCTGGTCGGGCTCAACCCGGAGCACATCAACAGGTACCCGCACCAGTTCTCCGGCGGTCAGCGGCAGCGCATCGGCATCGCCCGCGCGCTCGCCCTGCGGCCCGAGATCATCGTCTGCGACGAGCCGGTGTCGGCCCTGGACGTCTCCATCCAGGCCCAGGTGATGAACCTGCTGGAAAAGCTCCAGAGCGAGTTCGGGCTCTCGTACGTCTTCATCGCGCACGACCTGTCAGTGGTGCGCCACCTCTCGGACCGGGTCGCGGTCATGTACCTCGGCAAGGTCGTCGAGATCGGCACCGAGGACGAGATCTACGAGCGGCCGACCCACCCGTACACCCAGGCTCTGCTCTCCGCGGTGCCGGTGCCGGACCCGACGCAGCGGAACAACAAGACGATCATCCGGCTCACGGGTGACGTGCCGTCGCCGATCAGCCCGCCCTCGGGCTGCCGGTTCCGGACCCGCTGCTGGAAGGCACAGGACATCTGCGCCGAGCAGGTGCCGCTGCTGGAGGTCCGACGGGACTCGGACCACCCGAGCGCCTGCCACTTCGCGGAGCGGCGCGAGATCGTCGCCACCCACGAGGCCTGAGTCACCCGAGACCGCCTGCCGACGTCACCACGACGACGGCAGGCGGTCTCGTCTGTGCGTGACCGGCCGGGCCGGCTCGGGCTCGCCAGCAGTCAGACGGCTCAGAGCGGGCCGCGGCCCGCTCTGAGCAGCAGCAGGGCCAACTGGGTGCCGTCGGCCCCGAGCGCGACCCGGAACCGCTCCAGGATCTTCCGCTCGCGCGAGAGCACCAGGCGCGTTCCGCCGGAGGCCATCCGGGTCGCCCCGACCTCCTGGGACAACGCGGCCCGTTCCTGCCAGAGCGCGATCATCGCGTTGTCGATCTCGTCGATCCGTTGCCTGATCTGCACGATCCGCGCGGAGGCGGTTGGTTCCTCGGTGCCGGTCCGTGCCTCGACCGGCCCGGCGTCGACCATCGGGGGTGCGGACACCGCCGGCTCGGTCCGGTTCGGCACAGGCCGCTCCGCCTCGGGTCGGGTCGGGCCGCCGCTCTGCTCCATCACGTCTGTCATCATCGGGTACCTCTCGCACTGTGGTGCCCGGTGCCCGGAACCCGGGACGGAAAAAGCCCCGGACTCCAGGAGCCCGGGGCTTTTACAGGTCTGAACCGATCAGGCGCGACCCACGGCAGCCGGACTCCCGGTGCCATAGTAAAAGTGGTAGCGCGCAGCGATCACGTTGACGAGTATGCCCACGTGCGCACCCGCCGCGCAAGGATCCAGCGGCTCTTCCTCGCGTCGCGGCGCAGCGGGGCGGGGCAGTGTCTGACCGGCGGCATAGACTTGTCGGGCGATGCATCCTCTCTTCGACATTCCCGCGTCCCCGCCTGCGCCGGAGTCCGCGCCGGCCCGCCCGCACCGACCCGGGCCGGCCCCCGCGCGCCTCGATCCGCAGCAGCTGCTCGCCGGGCTGAACGGGCCACAGCGCGACGCGGTCAGCCACGCCGGCTCGCCGCTGCTGATCGTTGCCGGCGCCGGGTCCGGCAAGACCCGGGTGCTCACGCACCGGATCGCCTACCTGCTCGCCGCACGGGACGTCCATCCCGGTGAGATCATCGCGATCACCTTCACCAACAAGGCCGCCGGCGAGATGAAGGAGCGCGTCGCCGCTCTGGTGGGCCCCCGGGCCCGCCTGATGTGGGTGTCGACGTTCCACTCCGCGTGCGTCCGGATCCTGCGCGCCGAGCACGAGCACGCCGGCCTCAAGTCGACGTTCTCGATCTACGACGCGGACGACTCCCGCCGGCTGATGCAGCTTGTCACCCGCGAGCTCGATCTCGACCCGAAGCGCTACCCGGCGCGCGGGCTTGCCGCCCAGGTCTCCAACCTCAAGAACGAGCTGGTCGACCCGGAGCAGTTCGCGGCGCGGGCCACCGGGCCCAACGAGCGGGCGTTGGCCGAGGCGTACACGCTCTACCAACGCCGGCTGCGTGAGGCGCACGCACTGGACTTCGACGACCTGATCATGACCACTGTGCACCTGCTCCAGTCGCACCCGCACGTCGCGGAGAGCTACCGGCGGCGGTTCCGGCACGTGCTGGTCGACGAATACCAGGACACCAACCACGCCCAGTACGTGCTGATCAAGGAGCTGGTGTCCGGCACCGACGGGTTGGAGCCCGCCGAGCTGTGCGTGGTCGGCGACGCCGACCAGTCGATCTACGCGTTCCGGGGCGCGACGATCCGCAACATCCTGGAGTTCGAACGGGACTTCACCGACGCGCGGACGATCCTGCTGGAGCAGAACTACCGCTCCACCCAGACCATCCTCAACGCCGCCAACGCGGTGATCGACCGCAACACCTCCCGCAAGCCCAAGCGGCTGTGGAGCGAGGCCGGGGCCGGCGAGCAGATCGTCGGCTACGTGGCCGACACCGAGCACGCCGAGGCCGACTGGGTGGCCCGGGAGATCGACAGGCTCGTCGACGCCGACGAGACGCGCCCCGGCGACGTCGCGGTCTTCTACCGCACCAACGCCCAGTCCCGCGTCTTCGAAGAGGTGTTCATCCGCGTCGGCCTGCCCTACAAGGTGGTCGGCGGGGTGCGCTTCTACGAGCGCAAGGAGGTCCGCGACGCCCTGGCGTACCTGCGTTCGGTGGTCAACGACGACGACACGGTGAGCCTGCGGCGGGTCCTCAACACCCCCCGCCGGGGCATCGGCGACCGGGCCGAGGCGTGTGTCGAGGCGCTCTCCAGCCGCGACCGGATCTCGTTCGGCGCGGCGCTGCGCCGGGCCCGGGAGGCGCCGGGCATCTCCAGCCGGGCGGCCAACGGCATCGGCGACTTCGTGGCGCTGCTCGACGAGGCCCGGGAGTTGGCCGAGACCGGCACCCCGGAGGAGGTGCTGGAGGCGCTGCTGACCCGCTCGGGCTATCTCACCGAGCTGGAGGAGAGCCTGGACCCGCAGGACGCCGGCCGGGTGGACAACCTCCAGGAGCTGGTCAGCGTCGCCCGGGAGTACACCGAGCGGATCGAGGCGCTGGGCGAGGAGGGGGAGCGGGCCACCCTCGCCGGCTTCCTGGAGCAGGTGGCGCTTGTCGCCGACGCCGACCAGATCCCCTCCGACGACCCCGACCACCAGGGGGTGGTCACGCTGATGACGCTGCACACCGCCAAGGGCCTGGAGTTCCCGGTGGTGTTCCTGACCGGGCTGGAGGACGGCGTCTTCCCGCACCTACGCTCGCTCGGCGACACCCGCGAGTTGGAGGAGGAGCGCCGACTGGCGTACGTGGGCATCACCCGCGCCCGACAGCGGCTCTACCTCTCCCGGGCGGTGACCCGCTCGGCCTGGGGGCAACCGTCCTACAACCCGCCGTCGCGGTTCCTGGAGGAGCTGCCGACCGAGCTGGTGCACTGGGAGCGCACCGAGGGGTCGTACACCTCGTGGGCTGGCGGGGGCGGCGGCGTCGGCGGCCGCGCGGACCGCGCGCCCGGCGCGCGTGGCAACTTCACCGGGGGTACGCCGAAGGCGGCCCAGTTGGCCCAGCGGCTCGGTGTGGACGCCAGCCGGCTGACCACGGCCAGTGAGCTGCCGCAGGGGCCGAAGGTGTCGGCCGGCGACCGGGTCAACCACCAGCGGTACGGGCTGGGGCGGGTGCTGGCCGTGGAGGGGCACGGCCCGGGTGCCCGTGCGCAGATCGACTTCGGCGACCAGACCATGTGGCTGGTGCTCCGGCACGCCCCGGTCGACAAGCTCTGACCGGCCCCGGGTGAGGTCAAGGGTGGCCTCCGGCGCACCGGAGACCACCCTTGACCGGATGTCGCGCTGGCTCAGCAGCCCAGGTCCACGCCGTGCGCCCGCATGAACGGGGCCGGGTCGATCTGGTTCCACATGCCCTGGTGCACCTCGAAGTGGAGGTGCGGGCCGGTGGCATCGCCGGTGGCACCCTCGTACCCGATGACCTGGCCGGCCTTGACCTTCTGGCCGACGGTGACCGCGATGCGGCTCTGGTGGGCGTAGTGGGTCAGGTACCCGTTGCCGTGGTCGATGAAGACGGAGTTGCCGTACCCGTCGGCGGCGTCACCGGCCTGGGTCACGGTGCCGGCGGCCGCGGCGCGGATCGGCGTGCCGGAGGGCAGCGCCAGGTCGATGCCGGCGTGCAGGGTCCCCCAGCGTTGCCCGTAGCAGGAGGTGACGGCGGCGCCCGGCATCGGGTTGACCCAGGCGGGCGTGGGCCTAGTGGTCTTCTTCGGCTTCGGCTTGGCCTTCGCGGCGGCCGTTTTCGCGGGTGCCGGGCTGGCGCTTGTCGCGGCCGGGCTCGGCGTGGGGCTGACCGAGGGGGTGACCGGCGTGCTCGACTCGCGAGTGGAGCGGTCGGCCCGGCTGGCGGCCTCGTCGCGGGCCTGCGCGTCGAGGGAGACGGCGGCGGGTGTCGGGCGGTCGCTTCCGGTGGTGGCGACGACGACGCCACCGAGGCCGAGGGCTACCAGAGCGGCGGCACCGACCACGATGAGGCGGTTGCGCCGGCCGGAGCGCCGCGGCTGCTCGGCCTGGGCGGTGTCGGGGGTGTTCTCGTTCTGGACGGGGCTGTCTTCCTGCACGGCGGACCTTCACAGTCGAGGGGCACTTGACCTCGAAATACTGGTGTCGCGCCGGGTCGGGGGCGGGATGGGGATCTGGTGGCCCGGCGTTGGGCGGCGACTTACCTGCCCGGATATGACCGGCTCTGCGGCAGTACGACCGGAAAAGTGATCATGCGGCGTGGTGGCGCCGCTCACAATCTCCGCTGTGACCTGGAAGACATCGGCTCACGAAAAACCGCCCGGATCGACAGATCCGGGCGGTCAACGGTCGGTACGCAGCGTCAGGAGCCGGCTACCTCGCTGTAGATTGCCTCGACTTGCAGCTTGATGTCCACTCCGCGGTCCTGGAGGAACGGCACCGGGTCGATCGGCTTGCCCTTGACATGGATCTCGAGGTGCAGGTGGGTGCCGTAGGCGTGACCGGTCTGGCCGACGAGGCCGAGCTGGTCGCCGGCCTTGATCTGCTGGCCTTCCTTCACACTGACCGCGGAGGAGTGGCCGTAGATGGCCTCGCTGCCGTCGGCGTGCTGCACGATCACGGCGTTGCCGTACCCACCGAACCAGCCGGCCTTGGTGACCAGGCCGTCGTGGATCGCGACGTAGGGCGTGCCCTCGCCGGCGACGAGGTCCACGCCGGTGTGCATCTTGCCCCAGCGCATCCCGTAGGGGGAGTTGAAGTCGTAGCCCTGGAGCGGCAGCAGCCACACCTCGGGCTCGGCGCTGTCCTTGTTGCGGCTGTCCCGCGAGGCGCGCTCGGCGTTGTCGGCACGGGCCGCGGCGTCCTGGCTGGTGACCGACGCCTGCTTGAGCTCGTCGAGCACCGTCGGGCTGACGTCCTTGGCGTCCGGCAGGGCGCTCGCGCCGAGCGCGACGATGCCGGCTCCGACGAAGGCGGTGGTGACGACAGCGGCGTAACGGCTGCGCGGCGGGGTGGGCACGCGGCGACGACCGCGATATCGATCGGGCTCAGACGACAGGCGCTGGCGCACGCACACCCTCCGTTGTCGGGGTTCCGAAGCGGCCGGTGGACGTTCGTGAAGCTCCAGTGAACGTCCGCTGACCGCGTCGTCACCCGTCCATGGACCTGATGACAACCGTGGACACGTTAGCCAACCACCAGGCGAGTCACAAGCTAGAGCGAGAAATTGGCGTGTCGATCTGTCCGTTTGCGTCCGTGATTGTCATGCATCGTGACGCCGAACGGTGCCCCCGTTGCTGCCCGTTCGTCGCCGAGCGTGACCGGTCCGGCGGAGTCGTCCGACTTGACTGCGGGCCGTGCCGCAACGCGCCGGGTGGCGTCGAATCGCCACGTCGCGCGGCATCGCGTGGCCGTGCCGGACGGTTGTCGGCTCGCCGTGCCGGGCGGTGCCGGATCGCCGCGGCGGGCCTCTTCGGGCTGCGCGGTGATCGCGCTGCGTGATCGACTGGTCACGGAGCCGGGTTCCGGCCCGGATTTCCCGGGCCGGGCCCGCCGGGTTACCGTTCGTTCAGGTGAAAGCCGTGGAGCCGGTGAAAGGTGTGCGCTGATGAGCTCTCGTATTCGGGTCGTCGTCGCCAAGCCCGGCCTGGACGGCCACGACCGGGGCGCGAAGGTCGTCGCGCGTGCCCTGCGCGACGCCGGGATGGAGGTCGTCTACACCGGCCTGCACCAGACCCCCGAGCAGATCGTGGAGACGGCCATCCAGGAGGACGCCGACGCGGTCGGCCTGTCCGTCCTCTCCGGTGCGCACATGACGCTCTTCCGGCGGGTGCTGGAGCTGCTCGGTGAGCGGGACGCCCGCGACATCGTCGTGTTCGGTGGCGGCATCATCCCGAACGGCGACATCCCCGAGTTGGAGAAGCTGGGCGTCGCCAAGATCTTTACGCCGGGCGCCACCACCCAGGCGATCGTCGAGTGGGTCCGCGAGAACGTGGCGCAGCCGGTTTCCTGAGTCGCGCCGCGGTTCGGCGCGACGGCCTCTTCGGCGACTGGATTTGGGCACGGGGGAGGGGCCGGACGCACCCCTCACACGTCCGGCCCCTCTATGCACGATGCCCCGCCGCCACCCCTCGACCGACAGGGCATCGGCCGTCTCCCGTCTTTGCGCTGTTCAGCGCTCCGACATCTGACTCAACGAGGCCCCTACGACCGGGTTACGCAACCAGGGCAACATCGCCCGGACGGTGGATGCGGCAGGCGTGACGGCCGGAAACCGTCTGCTGGAGATGGGCGGTTGTGTATTACCGCACACCGCGCACCCGCTCGGTTGCCGGCGGTGCCGACCTCGCTAGGCTGCGGCCAATGGCCTGTTTCAACTGATGACAGGCGTCAAACTGTTTTTCGAACGCTGGTGGCGGCGCGACGGCGCGCCGCGGAGACGGGACGGGACGCGCAATCGTGGACCTGTACGAGTACCAGGGGCGGGACCTGTTCGAGCGGCACGGCTTGCCCGTGTTGGCCGGCGGCGTCGCCACTACCCCGGAAGAGGCCCGTGCGATCGCCGAACGCCTCGGCGGTCGCGTGGTCGTCAAGGCGCAGGTGAAGGTCGGCGGCCGAGGTAAGGCCGGCGGCGTCAAGCTGGCCGAGGGCGCCGAGGAGACGGTGGCCCGCGCCACCGACATCCTTGGCATGGACATCAAGGGCCACACCGTCCACAAGGTCATGATCACGGTGACCGCGGACGTGGCCGAGGAGTACTACTTCTCGTACCTGCTCGACCGGGCCAACCGCACCTTCCTCTGCATCGCCAGCGTTGCCGGCGGCATGGACATCGAGCAGGTCGCCGCCGACACCCCCGACCAGGTGGTGAAGGCCCCGATCGACGCCGTGCAGGGCGTGGACGAGGCCAAGGCCCGCGAGATCGTGACCGCCGCCGGTTTCCCGGCCGAGGTCGCCGACCAGGTGGTCGAGATCGCCGTGGGCCTGTGGCAGGCGTTCGTCGCCGAGGACGCCACACTGGTCGAGGTCAACCCGCTCGCCAAGAACGGCGACGGCCGGATGCTGCTGCTCGACGCCAAGATCAGCCTCGACGAGAACGCCGCGTTCCGGCACCCGGACCACGAGGCGCTGGTCGACCAGGCCGCTGTGGACCCGCTGGAGCAGGCCGCCAAGGCCAAGGACCTCAACTACGTCAAGCTCGACGGCGAGGTCGGCATCATCGGCAACGGCGCGGGTCTGGTCATGTCGACCCTCGACGTCGTCGCGTACGCCGGTGAGCGGCACGGCAACGTCAAGCCGGCGAACTTCCTCGACATCGGCGGCGGCGCGAGCGCCGCGGTGATGGCGAACGGGTTGGAGATCGTGCTCTCCGACCCGGCCGTGAAGAGCGTCTTCGTCAACGTCTTCGGCGGCATCACCGCCTGCGACGAGGTCGCCAACGGCATCATCCAGGCGATGGCCCTGCTGGAGCAGCGCGGCGAGCAGGTCACCAAGCCGCTCGTCGTCCGTCTCGACGGCAACAACGCCGAGGCCGGCCGGGCGATCCTGGACCGCGCGAACAACCCGCTCGTGCAGCGGGTGGACACCATGGACGGTGCGGCCGAGCGGGCCGCCGAGCTGGCAGCTGCGGGGGTCTGAGCATGGCTATCTGGCTGACCAAGGACTCGAAGGTCATCGTTCAGGGGATGACCGGTTCCGAGGGTTCCAAGCACACCCGGCGGATGCTGGCCGCCGGCACCAACGTGGTGGGTGGCGTCAACCCGCGCAAGGCGGGCCAGACTGTCGACTTCGACGGCACCGAGCTGCCGGTCTTCGCCTCCGTCGCGGACGCGATGGCCGAGACCGGGGCCGACGTCACTGTCATCTTCGTGCCGCCGCAGTTCACCAAGGCCGCCGTGGTCGAGGCGATCGACGCCGCCATCCCGCTGGCCGTGGTGATCACCGAGGGTGTCCCGGTGCACGACACCGCGTCGTTCTGGGCGTACAACGTGGCGAAGGGTGAGCAGACCCGGATCATCGGGCCGAACTGCCCCGGCATCGCCTCGCCCGGCGCGTCCAACGCCGGCATCATCCCGGCCGACATCACCGGCTCCGGCCGCATCGGCCTGGTCAGCAAGAGCGGCACGCTGACCTACCAGATGATGTACGAGCTGCGTGACATCGGCTTCTCCACCTGCGTCGGCATCGGCGGTGACCCGATCATCGGGACCACCCACATCGACGCGCTGGCGGCCTTCGAGGCCGACCCGGAGACCGACGCCATCGTGATGATCGGTGAGATCGGTGGTGACGCCGAGGAGCGGGCCGCCGAGTTCATCAAGACCAACGTCACCAAGCCGGTGGTCGGCTACATCGCCGGCTTCACCGCTCCTCCCGGCAAGACCATGGGTCACGCCGGGGCGATCATCTCCGGCTCGGCCGGCACCGCCGATGCGAAGCAGGCGGCGCTGGAGGCGGTCGGCGTCAAGGTCGGCAAGACGCCGACCGAGACGGCGAAGCTGATGCGGGAGATCATGTCCGGCAGCTGAGCCGGCCAGGCAACACCGAAGGGGGTCGACCGCAGCCGGTCGGCCCCCTTCGGCGTACGCGTGGCGGGTTGGTCAGTCGTTGTTCCAGAACGGGTAGTTGCCGGTGGCGCGCAGGATCGCCCCGCCGATGATGTTGATCACGCCGAACACGATGGCGAGGTAGCCCAGCACCGGTGACTGCCCGTTGCGCCGGGCGTCGCGGATGGACAGGTAGCCGAAGATGATGCCCAGGATGCCGCAGCAGATCAGCCCCAGCACGATGCCCAGCACGCCCCAGAGCGTGGTCCGGTCCCGTCCCCGGGCCGGTGGTGGCGGTGGTGGCGGGTATGGCGTCGTCACAGCGCCCTCCGGGCGTTCGTCGGCGATGGGCCGGCCGGACCGCGACCGGCGGACCCGACCCGGGCGGCGGCGACTCGCGCCCCCTTCGGCCGAGGCTAGACCGGACGGGGTGGCCGGGGCCCGGGTTCGGTCAACTCGCCGCCCTTCGGGCGGGTTATCGGACTGCCACGGCCCGCGCGACGTGCCAGAGTAGAGCGGATGTCCCCCGTCACCCCTGACCGTCCCAGCCGTCCCGGCGGTGTGCCCGCCGACGACCGGCCGGCGGATCGTGCCGCACCGGCCCGACGGGTGCCCGCGCCCCGCGCGGCTGGGTCGCCACGCGGGCGAGCGCCGTTGCCCGTGGCCGCCGGGGTGGCAGCCGGTTGGGCTGCCCTCACCTCCTACCTGCCGGTCGCCATCGTCCTCGGCCTGGTGCACCTCGGCACGGATTCCAGCACCCTGACCAGCACTCTGCGCACGGCGCTTGCCGGCTGGCTGCTCGGGCACGGCGTGGGGCTGCACACCGAGTCCGGTCCGCTCGGGCTCGCCCCGCTGGCGCTGACCGTGCTCGCGCTCTGGCGGCTGACCCGGGCCGGCGTGCACGTCAGCCGCGCGATCGGCGCCCGCGACACCCGCTCACCGCGTCGGGCGCTGCTCGCCGCGGGCGCGGTCGGCATCGCGTACGCGCTGCTCGGCGCGCTCGCGGCGGTGCTGATCGGCGCCGACGGGCCGGACGTGTCGGTGCTCCGGGCGGGAGCGACCTTCGCGGTTGTCGGCACACTCGCCGCACTGGTCGGCGCCACCCGCATCACCGCCGTGACCCAGGTTGCCGTCGGCTGGCTGCCGGGCCCGGTGCGCGACGGCGTGCGCAGCGGTCTGGTGGCCGGGCTGCTGCTGCTCGGCGCGGGTGCCGGCGCGGCCGGCCTGGCGGTAGCCACCGGCGGCGGCGACGCGGCCGACATGATCGGCGCGTACCGGACCGGGGTCGCCGGGCAGGCCGGGGTCACCCTGGTCAGCGCCGCGTACGCGCCGAACGCGGCGGTCTGGTCGGCCAGCTACCTGCTCGGGCCGGGCTTCGCGGTGGGCACCGACACCGCGGTCCGCACCAGCGAGGTGTCGGTCGGCGCGTTGCCGGCCGTGCCATTGCTCGCCGGCCTGCCGCGAGGCCCGGTGGACGGCTTCGGTGCTCTCCTGCTCGCGGTGCCGGTGCTGGCCGGGATGGTCGCCGGCTGGTTACTCGCACGCCGGCTGGCTCGACTGGCCGGGTCGGAGCGGGCCCCGCAGCGCTGGGCCGAGGTGTTGGTGCCGGCGGCGCTGGCCGGGCCGGTGGCCGGGGTGCTGCTCGGCGTGGCCGCCGCGGTGTCCGGGGGGCCGCTCGGTGCCGGTCGGCTGGCGCAGGTCGGGCCGGTGGGCTGGCAGGTCGGTGCGGTGGCGGCAGGTGTCATAGCGGCCGGCGCGCTGCTCGGTGCCGCGGCCACCCGAGCACTCACCCGCGCCCCCACCCAGCAGACCGCGATGCCACCGCGTGTGCCCTCGCGCTGAACGAGCGCGGGACACCGCGCGGGTTGCCCCGGAGCGTGTCCTCGCGCTGGACGAGCGCGAGGCTCCGCACTGGACGAGCCCTGGACGAGCGCGGGGCGCCCCGGACGAATCCGGAGCGCCCCGTGGACAACCGCCCGGTCAGGGCTGGGTGGGCAGGCTGACCTGTGCCACCACGAACAGGATGATCAGCAGGATGCCGAGCGCGACGCCGACGGCACCGCAGATCAGGCCGGCCTTGGCCTGCCCGGCGTTGTTGGCCAGGCCCTGGGCGACCTTCTGCTTGCCGAGGTAGCCGGTGACCACTGCCGCGATGCCGACCGGGATGCCCAGGTAGAAGCAGCACAGCAGCGGGATCGACGCGATACCGAGGATCATCGACACCAGGCCGAGGGTGTTGTTCTGCCCCTGCGCCTGCGGGTACCCGGCGTTCGGGTACGTCGGGCCGCTGCCGTACTGCGGCTGCTGGCCGTACGGGTCCTGGTACGCCGGCTGCTGACCGTACGGCTGACCCGAGGTGGGCTGCTGGCCGTACGGGGCCTGCGGTGCCGCGTACGGGTCCTGCTGGCCGTACGGCTGGCCGGAGGTGGGCTGCTGGCCGTACGGGGCGGCGGGCGGCGGGGGGGCGGTCGGGTCCTGGTTGGGCTGCTGGCCGTACGGGTCCTGACCGGGGTTACCGGGCTGCATTCGAAAAGCTCCTTGGACTGGTTCCGTCAGTTACTGCTGTTGTTTCCATCCATGATCGCGGTCAGTCCTCCCAAAGCCCAGTGCCGCAGCCGGAGGACATCTCTCCCAAAGCGCGGGAAAGGGCCCTTCATTGCCAGTTCCGCGTGTCGGGACGGTGACGGGCGTGGGTCGTGACGACGTTCGGCCCGAGCGAGCGGCAGCGTACCGGGTCGATGCTCGTCAGCACCGTCGACGATCGGCGCACCGCCCAGCGGAAGGGCATCCTGACCTGCCCGATAGGGTGGCCCGGTGACCGAGCCCGCGCCTGTCGCCCGCATCGTCGTCCTCGTCTCCGGCTCCGGAAGCAACCTCCAGTCGTTGCTGGATGCCGCCGCCGATCCCGCGTACGGCGCACAGGTCGTCGCGGTCGGCGCGGACCGCGACGGCATCGCGGGCCTGGACCGGGCCGCCGCGGCCGGCGTGCCGACGTTCGTCGAACGGGTCCGCGACCACGACACCCGGGAAGACTGGGATGTGGCGCTCACCGCGCACGTCGCGAAGCACCAACCCGACCTGGTCATCTCCGCCGGTTTCCTCAAGTTGGTCGGCCCGCACTTCCTCGCGGCCTTCGGCGACCGCTACCTGAACACGCACAACACGCTGCTGCCGGCGTTCCCCGGCATCCACGGCCCCCGCGACGCTCTCGCCTACGGCGTGAAGCTCACCGGGGCCACCCTCTTCTTCGTCGACGCCGGCATGGACACCGGGCCGATCGTGGCGCAGGTCGCGGTGCCGGTCCTCGACGACGACGACGTGGACACGCTCACCGAGCGCATCAAGGAAGCCGAGCGGCGCCAGCTCGTCGAGCAGGTCGGTCGCCTGGTCCGCGAAGGCTGGACCATTACCGGAAGGAAGGTCACGGTTCCGTGAGTCCCACTCAGGACGGGCGCCGCCCGATTCGGCGGGCGCTGGTCAGCGTCTACGACAAGACCGGGCTGGTCGAGCTGGCTCAGGCCCTGCACGCCGCCGGCGTGGAGATCGTGTCCACCGGCAGCACGGCGGGCACCATCGCCGCCGCCGGTGTGCCGGTGACGCCGGTGGAGACGGTGACCGGTTTTCCCGAGGTGCTCGACGGCCGGGTGAAGACCCTGCACCCGAAGGTGCACGCCGGTCTCCTCGCCGACCTGCGCAAGGACACACACGTCGCGCAGCTCGACGAGCTGGGGGTGGCGGCGTTCGACCTGCTGGTCTCCAACCTCTACCCGTTCCAGGCGACAGTCGCGTCCGGCGCCGGCGTCGAGGAGTGCGTGGAGCAGATCGACATCGGTGGCCCGGCCATGGTGCGGGCCGCCGCCAAGAACCACGCCTCGGTCGCCGTGCTCACCGACCCGGCCGGTTACCCGGCGCTGCTCGGCGCGCTCGGTGAGGGTGGCTTCACCCTGGCGCAGCGCCGCGCGCTGGCCGCCCGCGCGTTCGCGGACATCGCCGAGTACGACGTGGCGGTGGCCCAGTGGTGTGCCCGGGAGTTGGCCCCGGCCGACGACTCCTGGCCGGCGTTCGCCGGGTCGGCACTGCGCAAGTCGACGGTGCTGCGCTACGGGGAAAATCCGCACCAGCCGGCCGCGCTCTACACCGACCCGGACGCCCCGGCGGGGCTGGCCCAGGCCGAGCAGTTGCACGGCAAGGAGATGTCGTACAACAACTACGTCGACGCGGACGCCGCCTGGCGGGCCGCGAACGACTTCGCCGACCAGCCGGCGGTGGCGATCATCAAGCACGCCAACCCGTGCGGCATCGCGGTGGGCGCGGACGTCGCCGAGGCGCACCGCCTGGCGCACGCCTGCGACCCGGTGTCGGCGTTCGGCGGCGTGATCGCGGTCAACCGGCCGGTCTCGGTCGAGCTGGCCCGGCAGGTCGCCGACATCTTCACCGAGGTGGTGGTCGCCCCCGGCTTCGACAAGGGCGCGGTCGAGGTGTTGCAGGGCAAGAAGAACATCCGGCTGCTGCGGGCGCCGGCCTGGACCCCGGCGTCGATCGAGTGGCGGCCGGTGACCGGCGGCGTGCTCACCCAGGTCGCCGACCGGGTGGACGCCCCCGGCGACGACCCGGCCAACTGGCAGTTGGCGACCGGCGAGGCCGCCGACGAGGAGCTGCTGCGGGATCTGGCGTTCGCCTGGCGGGCGGTGCGCGCGGTGAAGAGCAACGCGATCCTGCTCGCCAAGGGCGGCGCCACCGTCGGCGTGGGCATGGGCCAGGTCAACCGGGTCGACTCGGCGCGGTTGGCTGTCGACCGCGCCGGTGCCGACCGGGCGAGGGGTTCGGTCGCGGCGTCGGACGCGTTCTTCCCGTTCGCCGACGGCCCGCAGATCCTCATCGACGCCGGCGTCCGCGCCATCGTGCAACCCGGAGGCTCCATCCGCGACGAAGAAGTAATCGAAGCGGCAAAGAAGGCAAACGTAACAATGTACCTAACCGGCACCCGCCACTTCTACCACTAACCACCCCCACCCCCACCCCACCACCCGCGTTGATCATGGAGTTATAGCGCCGACATGCCGGTCGGACGGGCAATAACTCCATGATCAACGCGCCGTGGGGGTGGGTTAGGGGAGTGGGCGGAGTTCGGCGAAGTGGCAGGCGGAGGGGTGGGGGTCGGCTGCTCTGGGGACCGTTTTCGGGTCCTCTACCGCGCAGATGTCCTGGGCCTTCCAGCAGCGGGTGCGGAAGTGGCAGCCGCTCGGCGGGTCGGCCGGGCTGGGCACGTCACCGACCAGCCGGATCATGTTGCGCTGGTGGCGGGCCTCCGGGTCGGGCACCGGCACCGCGGAGAGCAGAGCCTGGGTGTACGGGTGGGTGGCTCGCTCGTAGATCTCGTCCTCGGTGCCGATCTCGACGATCCGGCCGAGGTACATCACGGCGACCCGGTCGGCGATGTGCCGCACCACGGACAGGTCGTGGGCGATGAAGATGTACGACAGCCCCAGCTCGTCCTGGAGCTGCTTGAGCAGGTTGATCACCTGGGCCTGGATGGAGACGTCCAGGGCCGACACCGGCTCGTCGCAGACGATCACCTCGGGCCGCAGGGCGAGCGCGCGAGCGATGCCGATGCGCTGCCGCTGACCGCCGGAGAACTGGTGCGGGTACCTGTTGATGTGCTCCGGGTTGAGCCCCACCAGGTCGAGCAGTTCCTGGACCCGCTTGGCCTTGCTGCCCTTCGGGGCGGCATCCGAGTGGATCTCGAACGGCTCACCGATGATGTCGCCGACGGTCATCCGCGGGTTCAACGACGTGTACGGGTCCTGCATCACCATCTGCATGTTGCGGCGTACCCGACGCAGCTCGCCCCCGGAGGCCTTGAACAGGTCCCGACCTTCCAGGGTTGCCCGGCCGGAGGTGGGCGTCTCCAGCCGCATCAGCAGCCGGGCGAGGGTGGACTTGCCGCAGCCGGACTCGCCGACCACGCCCAGCGTCTCGCCCCGACGCAGCTCGAAGCTCACCCCGTCGACGGCCTTGACCGCGCCGATCTGCCGCTGGAACAGGACGCCCTGCGTGATCGGGAAGTGCTTCACCAGGTTGTCGACGGAGAGGATCGTCTCGCCGCGGACCTTGGCGGGACTAGCTGGCGACGCTGTCATCACGGACCTCCTGCGCGAAGTGGCAAGCGCTGGTCCGGCCGTCGCCGAGGACCAGGTCGTGGGGTACGACGTCCACGCAGACCTGCTGGACGTACGGGCACCGGGGGTGGAACGGGCAGCCGGACGGGATGCGCATCAGGTTCGGCGGCAACCCCTTGATCGTCGACAGTTCCTCGCCGCGGACGTCCAGGCGCGGGATCGACTCCAACAACCCCTTGGTGTACGGGTGGGCGGGCGCCTTGTAGAGCGAGCGGACGTCGGCGTGCTCGACGATCCGGCCGGCGTACATGACCGCGATCCGGTCCGCGACACCGGCGACCACACCCAGGTCGTGGGTGATCAGGATCATCGCCATGTCGCGTTCCCGGCGCAGGTCGGCCAGCAGGTCCATGATCTGGGCCTGGACCGTCACGTCGAGCGCCGTGGTGGGCTCGTCGGCGATCAGCACCTTCGGGTCCAGCGCCAGGGCCATGGCGATCATGACGCGCTGCCGCATGCCGCCGGAGAACTGGTGCGGGTAGTCGCCGAACCGCTTGGCGGCTCCCGGGATCTTGACCAGGTCCATCAGCTCGATGGCACGCCGCCGGGCGTCGGCCCGGGACAGGCCGGCGCGCTGGCGCAGTGTCTCGCCGATCTGCCAGCCGACCGGGAAGACCGGGTTCAGGGCGGACAGCGCGTCCTGGAAGATCATCGCGATCTCCTTGCCGCGCACCTGCCGGCGCTGCTCCTCGGAGCGGGTGAGCAGGTCCTGACCCTGGTAGAGGATCTGGCCGGAGCGGACCAGCGCGGGCGGGGTGTCCAGGATGCCCATGATCGCCTGGGCGGTGACCGACTTGCCGGAGCCCGATTCGCCGAGCACGGCAAGTGTCTCGCCGGCGTCCAGGTGGTACGACACGCCGTTGATCACCCGGGCCACGCCCTCGTTGGTGCGGAACTCGACGTGCAGGTCCCGCAACTCCAGCAGGTGGCCGCCCTCGGGCGTGGTGGAGGCGGGTGTGGGTTGGACGGTCATGAGTGTCTCACCGCAGCTTCGGGTCGAAGGCGTCACGGATCGCGTCGCCGAGCATGATGAACGCCAGCACTGTCAACGCGAGGAAAGCGGACGGGACGATCAGCGGTGCGGCCGCCTCCCGCATGTGGATGCGGCCGGTGTCGATGTCCTGGCCCCAGGAGATGGTCGGCGCCTTCAGGCCGATGCCCAGGAACGAGAGCGTCGCCTCGGCCGCGATGAACGAGCCGAGCGCGATGGTCAGCACGACGATGACCGGGGCCAGCGAGTTCGGCAGGATGTGCCGCCACATGATCCGCCCGTTGCCCGCGCCGAGCATCCGGGCCGCCGAGACATAGTCCTGTTCCTTGGCGGTGATCACCGACGAGCGGACCACGCGGGCGGCGGTGGTCCAGCCGAGCAGGGCCAGCACGAAGACCACAGCACCGATCCGCGCCCACTGGCTGTCGCTGGAGACCCGCTTGAGCAGCACGATCGCGGCCAGCAGCAGCGGGATGCCGAGCACCACGTCGATCACCCGGGACAGCACCGCGTCGATCCAGCGGCCGAAGTAACCGGCCAGCATGCCGATCACCAGCGCGATGATCCCGGTGCCGAGCGCGGCGAGCGCGCCGACCAGCAGCGAGGCCCGGGTGCCGTAGACCGCCCGGGAGTACGTGTCGCAGCCCTGGAAGTCGTACCCGAAGATGGCCCCGCCGGACGGCCCGGCGTGCTGTCGGGAGAGCAGGCAGTCATTCGGGTTGTTGGCGGTGAACACACCGGGGAACAGCGCCATCAGGGTGAAGATGACGACAAGCGCCAGCGAGATCCAGAAGATCGGGTTGCGGCGCAGGTCGCGCCAGGCGTCTCCGGCCAGGCTGCGGGGCTTGTTCGCGGCGCCGACCTGGTTGGGTGTGCCCGGCTCGCCCGAGGGCCCACGCCGCGCGGCCTGGTTCTCGCTGGCCGCCACCGTCTCGAAGTCACTCATGCCTGCACCTCGCTGCGCTCGGCGCCGGCACGGTCGCTGCGCTCACTCATAGCGGATCCTCGGGTCGAGTACGGCGTACAGGACGTCAACCACCAGGTTCGAGACCAGGTAGACCACGACGAGCACGCTGACGATGCCCACCACCAGCGGGCCGTCCTCGGTGCGGATGCCGCGGAAGAGGTTGAAGCCCACGCCGGGGATGTTGAAGACGCCCTCGGTGATGATCGCGCCGCTCATCAGGTTGCCCAGTTCCACACCGAGGAAGGTGACCACCGGGATCAGTGAGTTGCGCAGCACGTGGACGACGACGATGCGGCGCTTGACCAGGCCCTTGGACCGGGCGGTCCGGACGTAGTCGGCGCGCAGGTTCTCCGCCACCGAGGCCCGGGTGAGTCGCAGGGCGGTGGCCAGCGACAGCGAGCCGAGCACGATGCCCGGCAGCAGGAGCGCGTAGAACGTCGGGTCGGAGCCGGCGGTGGGTGGGAAGAGTTGCCACTTCACGCCGAGGAAGTACTGCGCCAGAGGCGCCAGCACGATGGTCGGGATGCCCAGCACCAGCAGGGTCAGCACCAGCGTGGAGTTGTCGAAGATGCTGGCCCGGCGGATGCCGGCGAGCACACCGGCGGTGACACCGAAGATGATCGCCACGGCGAGCGCGATGAGCGCGAGTTGGACGGTGACCGGCCAGGCCTGCTGGAGGATGTCGCCGATGTTCCGACCGGTGAGCGACTCGCCCAGGTTGCCCTGGAGCAGGTTCTTCACGTAGTCGAAGTAGCGGTAGAAGAAGCCACCGACGCCTGTCGCGTCCAGGTGGTACCTCTCGGTCAGGTAGGCCCGTTGGGCCGGCGTCACCGGCCGCTCACCGGCGAGCGCCTGGATGGGGTCGCCCTGCCCGGCGAATGTCAGCGCGTAGACGATCAGGGTGGTCCCGAAGAACGCCAGGACCATCTGCAGTAGGCGCCGCAAGATGTAGCGGAACATGCTTAGCAGTCTCTCCGGAAATGTGCGAAAGGGTCGCAGGACGGCATCTCTGGTCGTACCCGAAATATCCGAGACGTGCCGTCCGGCCCGGGGAAGCCGGCACCACCGACGCCGGGTCCGCTACCGCGACCCGGCCCGGTGGTGCGGTCGGGCCACCCGCGCGTCGTCGCCCGGGTGGCCCGCACCATGGTCAGCTCAGCTGGCCGCTTCGATCTTGATGAGGTTGACCCGCTGGAACAGGTCCATCTGCACGTTCTTGACCTTGGACGAGTGGCCGAACACGTTCTCGCCGAAGCGGAGCGGGATCACCGGCATGTCCTTGGCCAGGAGGTCCTCCGCCTGCTGGTACTTGGCGATCGCCTCGTCCTGCGTCTTGGCGGCGGCACCCTCCTTGACCAGCTTGTCGAACTCCTTGTTGCTGTAGCCGTAGTAGTTCGACGAGCCGTTGGTGCTGTACAGCGGGCCGAGGTAGTCCTCCATGGTCGGGTAGTCCATGACCCAACCCATCCGGAACGCGCCCACCGGCTGCTTCTTCTCGATCTTGGTGAGCAGGTCGGCGAACTTCGGCTCGGCCGCGCCGACGGCGTCCACACCCAGGTTGGCCTTGAGCTGGTTGACAGTGGCGTCGACCCAGTCCTTGTGCCCGCCGTCGCCGTTGTAGGAGATGACGATCTTCGACGGGCCGCCGGCGGCCTGGTAGAGCTTCTTGGCCTCGGTCGGGTTGAACTCGCCCGCCTTGCCGGTGGTGTTGTCCCGGTAGCCCGGCAGGACCGGCGAGACGAAGGAGCGTGCCGACGTCTGCGAGCCCTTGAAGACCGACTTGGTGATCTCGTCACGGTCGATCGCCATCGAGATGGCCTTGCGCACGTCCGGGTTGCTGTAGTCCTTGTCGAACGTCGGGAACGCGAGGAACTGGAACGACGACATCGGGCTGGTCTGGTACCTGTCGCCCAGGTCGCTCGGCGCGGTGCTCAGGCTCTCGGTCGGGATCGTCGGCAGCACGTCCAGGTTGTCCGCCTGGACGTCCGCGTAGGCCGCGGTGAGCTGCTGGTAGATCCGGAACTCAACGTCCTTGACCTTGGGCTTCTCGCCCGGGTACGCGTCGTAACGCTCGACGTCGATCTTGCTGTCGTGCTGCCAGGTGCCCTTCATCTTGAAGGGGCCCTGCCCGATCGGCGCCTGCTCGTAGCCGTCCTTGAGCACACCCGGGGCCGAGAACGCGGCCTTCGGCAGTGGGAAGAACGCGTTGTAGCCGAGCGTGGTCTTGAAGTCGATGTACGGGTCGGACAGCGTCACGGTGAACGTGGCGTCGTCGACCTTCTTCAGCCCGGACATCTCCTTGGCCTTCGGCGCCTTGCCCTGGAGGTCCGCGTAGCCAGCGATCTTGTCGAAGAAGGCGTTGGCGTCCTGGCCGTTGGGGGCGTACGCGCCGTAGTTCCAGGCGTTGATGTAGTCCTCGGACGTGACCTTCTCACCGTTGTGGAAGGTGAAGCCGTCCTTGAGCTTGATCGTCCAGACCTTGTTGTCGGACGAGGTGATCGACTGCGCGGCGACCTCGTACGGCTTGTTCTGGGCGTCGTAGTCCACGAGCGGGCTGAACAGGCCGGCGAGCACCTGCGACCCGGACGTCTCGGTGGTGTTCGTGGGAACCAGGTGCTTGGGCTCGGCGATCTGAATGCTGACCGCCGAACTGCCGCTGCCGCCGGATCCACCGTCTCCGCCGCTGCCGCAGGCCGCGAGGCCCAGCGTCACCGCGAGCGGGAGGGCGGTCCAGGCGGCGAGTCTACGAACTCGCATTGTGCCTCCTCATCTCCTCACGCTGCGCAGTCAGGCCCGACGCTGGGTTACGCTGCGCAACAAGCGGCAACGGTAGGCCGGCGACGGGTCTTCGGCAACGACGCGGTTGCGGGTGGGTAACGGTCCGGCACCTCCGGGCTTGCCGAGGGTCGGCGGATCTGCTAGCGGAATTCCACCAGAATGCTCATAACCTGCATATATTCCAGCGGTCTCGGCGCATGCACTGCCGTCCTGGGCGCTGCTGGCGCTCTCTTGGGCGGTCGTCCTGTGTCAACCGCGCTCCTCCGCCGTGTCTGGTTCGGCGGTGACCGAATCCACAAAAGATGACGCAGAGTGACTAGCGCCACGTGACAGAAAGTCACAGGTGGTTGCCACCGGCCAGCCGGTGGCAGGCCGCCGCGAGCGAGGTCCTCGAAACGGCGGGCGATGGCCGTGAGACGATCTGGTCGTGACGGCGACGCTTCTGGACGGCAAGGCAACCGCGGCGGAGATCAAGGACGAGCTGCGGATACGGGTCAAGGCACTCGCGGAACGCGGCATCACCCCCGGGCTCGGCACGGTCCTGGTCGGGGCGGACCCGGGCAGCCAGGCGTACGTCAACGGCAAGCACCGCGACTGCGCCGAGGTCGGCATCGCCTCGATCCGCCGCGAGTTGCCGGCCGACGCCACCCAGCAGCAGGTCGACGACGTGCTGGCCGAGCTGAACGCCGACCCGGCGTGCCACGGCTACATCGTCCAACTGCCGCTGCCGGCGCACCTCGACACCCAGCGGGTGCTGGAGTTGATCGACCCGGACAAGGACGCCGACGGTCTGCACCCGGTCAACCTGGGCCGGCTCGTGCTCGGCTACGACGGCCCGCTGCCCTGCACCCCGCGCGGCATCGTCGAGCTGCTCCGCCGGCACGACGTGGCCCTGCGCGGCGCCACGGTGGCCGTGGTGGGTCGCGGCAACACCGTCGGCCGGCCCCTCGGCCTGCTGCTCACCCGCCGCAGCGAGAACGCCACTGTCACCCTCTGCCACACCGGCACCCTCGACCTCGCCTCGCACACCCGGGCCGCCGACATCGTCATCGTCGCGGCCGGCGTACCGGGCCTGCTCACCGCCGACATGATCAACCCCGGCGCGGTGGTGGTCGACGTCGGCATCACGCGCGTGATCGGCGCGGACGGCAAGGGCCGCTACACCGGTGACGTGGACCCGGAGGTGGCCGAGACGGCCGGCGCGTTGGTCCCCATGCCGGGCGGCGTGGGCCCGATGACCCGGGCCATGCTGCTCACCAACGTCGTGGAGCGCGCCGAGCGCGGCTGACCCGCCCGTCGGGCATCGAACCGGAACGACGGTGACGTTCGCCCCATCCCGGCGATGGCCGCCGCCCCTGGCCGGATGGGTGCCAGGATGACTGATACGGTCCGGAAAACCGACTGGTATCAGGGAGTGGGACGACCATGGGTAAGAAGGTCACTGTCGTCGGGGCTGGCTTCTACGGCTCCACCACCGCACAGCGCCTGGCCGAGTACGACGTCTTCGACACCGTAGTGATCACCGACATCGTGGAGGGCAAGCCCGCGGGTCTCGCACTCGACCTCAACCAGTCCCGGGCCATCGAGGGCTTCGAGACCAAGGTGGTCGGTGTGACCACCGGTGCCAACGGTGAGGGCTACGAGGCCATCGAGGGCTCCGACGTCGTCGTGATCACCGCTGGTCTGCCGCGCAAGCCCGGCATGAGCCGGATGGACCTGCTGGAGACCAACGCCAAGATCGTCCGGCAGGTCGCCGAGAACGTCGCCAAGTACGCGCCGAGCGCCGTCGTCATCGTGGTCTCCAACCCGCTGGACGAGATGACCGCCCTGGCGCAGCTCGCCACCCAGTTCCCGAAGAACCGGGTCCTCGGCCAGGCCGGCATGCTGGACACCGCCCGGTTCAGCAACTTCGTCGCCGAGGCACTGAACGTGCCTGTCGCGTCGGTACGCACCCTGACCCTGGGCTCGCACGGCGACACGATGGTCCCGGTGCCCTCGAAGAGCACCGTCAACGGCAAGCCGCTGCGCGAAGCGATGCCGGCCGAGCAGATCGAGGAACTGGTCGTCAAGACCCGCAACGGTGGCGCCGAGGTGGTCGCGCTGCTCAAGACCGGTTCGGCGTACTACGCCCCGTCCGCCGCCGCGGCCCGGATGGCGAAGGCCGTCGCCGAGGACTCCGGCGAGGTCATGCCGGTCTGCGCGTGGGTCGACGGCGAGTACGGCATCTCCGGTGTCTACCTCGGTGTCGAGGCGGAGATCGGCGCCGAGGGCGTCAAGCGGGTCGTCGAGACCGACCTGGACGCCGACGAGCGCGCCAGCCTCCTGGAGGCCGCCGAGGCCGTCCGCGCCAAGCAGGGCGACATCTCCAGCATGTAGTGCCCCCGAACCACCGCTTGCGAAAGGGCGTGCCGACAAACCGGCGCGCCCTTCGCCGTCCACCCCCCACCCCAGACCCGCGTTGATCATGGAGTTATTGCCACCCCGCGCGGCGTGTCGCGGCGATAACTCCATGATCAACTGGGGGTGGGTGGGGGCTGCCGACCCAATTGCAGTACGCTCGTACTGCTTGAGCACGTGTCCCTCGAGAGGAGCGCCGGCCGATGGCGAAGATCAAGGTAAACAACCCGGTCGTGGAGCTCGACGGCGACGAGATGACCCGGATCATCTGGAAGCAGATCCGGGAGCAGCTGATCCTGCCCTACCTCGACGTCGACCTGCACTACTACGACCTGTCGATCCAGCACCGCGACGAGACCGACGACCAGGTCACCATCGACGCCGCCAACGCCATCAAGGAGCACGGCGTCGGCGTCAAGTGCGCGACCATCACCCCGGACGAGGCCCGGGTGGAGGAGTTCGGCCTGAAGAAGATGTGGCGGTCGCCCAACGGCACCATCCGCAACATCCTCGGCGGCGTCGTCTTCCGCGAGCCGATCATCATGTCCAACGTGCCGCGGCTGGTCCCCGGCTGGACCAAGCCGATCATCATCGGCCGGCACGCCCACGGTGACCAGTACAAGGCCACCGACTTCGTCGTCCCCGGCCCGGGCACGGTGACCATCACCTACACCCCTGCCGACGGCGGCGCGCCGATGGAGATGGAGGTCGCCAACTTCCCCGGCGGCGGCATCGCCATGGGCATGTACAACTACGACGAGTCGATCCGGGACTTCGCCCGGGCGTCGTTCCGGTACGGGCTGGACCGCAACTACCCGGTCTACCTGTCCACCAAGAACACCATCCTCAAGGCGTACGACGGCCGGTTCAAGGACATCTTCGCCGAGGTGTTCGAGGCCGAGTTCAAGGACGAGTTCGCCGCCGCCGGCATCACCTACGAGCACCGGCTCATCGACGACATGGTCGCCGCCGCGCTCAAGTGGGAGGGTGGCTACGTCTGGGCCTGCAAGAACTACGACGGTGACGTGCAGTCCGACACCGTCGCGCAGGGCTTCGGCTCGCTGGGTCTGATGACCTCGGTGCTGCTCTCGCCGGACGGCCGGACCGTCGAGGCCGAGGCCGCGCACGGCACTGTCACCCGGCACTACCGGCAGTACCAGAAGGGCGAGAAGACCTCGACGAACCCGATCGCGTCGATCTACGCCTGGACCCGGGGCCTGGCCCACCGGGGCAAGCTGGACGGCACCCCGGCGGTCACCGAGTTCGCCAACACCCTGGAGCAGGTCATCGTCGACACCGTCGAGGGCGGCCAGATGACCAAGGACCTCGCGCTGCTCATCTCGCGTGACGCCCCGTGGCTGACCACCGACGAGTTCATGAACGCGCTCGACGAGAACCTGGCCCGCAAGATCGCCGCCTGATCCAGGTGTACCGCGTCATCGGAGCCCGCCGGCGTCTCAGCCGGCGGGCTTCGGCGTGTCCGGGGCTGACGCGCCGGTCGGCGTCACTGCTGTCGGCGCGCCTCGTTGACCAGGATGGACGAGATGCCAGTCGCGTCCGAGGAAGGTTGACCACTGTCGACCCGCGGCACCCGTGCGCCGATCAGCCAGCCTTCCCGGCTGTGCCGTGCACAGCCAGCCGTCCCTTCCCTGCGGGGGGCCCTGTCCCGGGCCCCCCGCGCCCTGTTCCCACGAAGGCGACGGCGCGCGGCAAACCGCTCAGACGGCGCGCAGCAGGTCGGCGGCGCGCTCGGGCGCGATGTCGTTGATGAAGACACCCATCCCCGACTCGGAGCCCGCCAGGTACTTCAGCTTGTCCGGGGCCCGTCGGATGCTGAACAGCTGTAGGTGCAGGTAACCCAACTCGCGGTCGACGCGCACCGGCGCCTGGTGCCAGGCCGAGATGTACGGCATCGGCATGTCGAACAGGCCGTCGAAGCGACGCAGCAGATCCAGGTAGAGCGGCCCGAAGGCGTCCCGCTCGCTGTCGCTGAGCGCCGGGATGTCCGGTACCACCCGGTGTGGCGCGACGTGCACCTCGAACGGCCAGCGGGCGGCCGCCGGGACGAACGCCGTCCAGTGCTCGTTCTCGGTGACCACCCGGTCGCCGGTGGCGCGCTCGGCGGCCAGCACGTCCGCGTACAGGTTGCCCCCGCCGGTCCGTTCCGCGTGCCGGCGTGCCGCGGCCAGCAGCGCGCGGGTGCGCGGCGTCACGAAGGGGTACGCGTAGATCTGCCCGTGCGGGTGGTGCAGCGTGACGCCGATCTCGACGCCCCGGTTCTCGAAGCAGAAGATCTGCTCCACGCCGGGCAACTCTCCGAGCACCTCGGTGCGGTCGGCGAGCGCGTCCAGGACGGTGCGGACCCGACGCGGCGGCAGGCTGGCGAAGGAGGCGTTGTGCTCCGAGGTGAAGCAGACCACCTCGCAACGGCCGACGCCAGGTCGAACAGGGGTGAACGGGGTGATCTCGCCGGGCTCGTCCGCCACCCGCCCGCTGAGCGACGGGAACCGGTTCTCGAAGACCACCACGTCGTAGTCGGGCGCGGGGACCTCGGTCAGCCGGTCGCCCACCGACGGGTCGAGGGGGCACTCGTTCGCCGGCGGCAGGAAGGTGCGGGTCTGCCGGTGCACGGCCACCGCCACCCACTCGTCGGTGAGCGGGTCGTAGCGCAGTTGGGACGCGGGGGGCGGCGGCGGCAGGTCGCGCCGGTCCGGCTGGTCGCGGACGGCGTCGTCGCGCTCGTCGAAGTAGATCAGCTCCCGGCCGTCGGCCAGGTCGATCGCGGTGCGTTTCACTGCGCCGCCCCCTCACTCGTCGGCGTGCGCGTCGCGCGGCCCGCCCCTGTCGCTTCAACCATGATCAATTCGCCCACGTGTTCGCCGAGTACCCGTCGTGCGGGTGGAGGCAACCGGTCGTCGCTGACCAGTACGTGTGCTGCTGCCAGCTCGACGATCGAGGAGATGCCCACAGTGCCCCACTTGGTGTGGTCGGCGAGCACCACCAACCGGTCCGCCGCGGCCACGAGCGCCCGGTCGGTCTCGGCCTCCATCAGGTTCGGGGTGGTGAACCCGGTCCGTTCGGTGATGCCGTGGACACCCAGGAAGAGCAGATCCAGGTGCAGCGACCGGACGGCCCCGACCGCGAGCGGGCCGACAAGCGCGTCCGACGGCGTGCGTACACCCCCGGTGAGCACCACCGTCTGGTCCGGTCGACCCGCGGCGTGCAGGATCTCGGCCACCGGCAGCGAGTTGGTCACCACGGTCAGGCCGGGCACGTCCACAAGCCTGCGGGCCAACTCGGCGGTGGTGGTGCCGGCGGAGAGCGCGACCGCCGCGCCCGGCCGGACCAGGTGGGCGGCCCGGTCCGCGATGGCGGCCTTCTCCGCCAGTTGGCGGACCGACTTGGCGTGAAAGCCCGGCTCGTCAGTCGAACTCGGCTCGGCCGCCGTGGCGCCGCCGTGCACCTTGGCCAGCAGGCCACGCTCGTGCAACGACTCCAGGTCACGGCGGATGGTCATGTCGGAGACACCGAACTCGCCGGCCAACTCGGTGACCCGGACACCGCCGGTGGACCGGACCCGCTCCAGGATGGCCGCCTGCCGCTGCTGAGCGAGCATTCGCCGTGCCTCCCCCGGGGGTCCCCCGACTCTCACGCGGTCAAACGTGTTCCAACAAAGACGAACACTAGCGCGTGGTGAGCGGAGCCCGAACGGGGGCTACGGAAACGACTCAGCTGGCAGCGATCTTCAACTCCACCCAACCGGTCTCGGTCAGGTGATGCAGCACGGCCTGCACCGCGTCCGCGACGCTGAGATCCGTGGTGTCCAGCACCAGGTCGGCGTCGGTCGGCTCCTCGTACGGGTCGTCGATGCCGGTCATCCCGGTGAGCAGGCCGGCTCGCGCCCGCGCGTACAGACCCTTGCGGTCCCGGCGCTCACACACCTCCAGCGGGGTGGCGACATGCACCAGCACGAAACCCGCCCCGGCCGCCAGGGCCATCTCGCGGGCGGTGGCGCGGGCCGCCGCGTACGGGGCGATCGGGCAGCAGATGCCCACCCCCCGATGCCTGGCGATCTCGGCGGCCACCCACCCGATCCGCCGGACGTTGGTGTCCCGGTCGGCCTTGCTGAAGCCCAGCCCCGCGGTGAGCTCCCGGCGCACCACGTCCCCGTCGAGCAGGGTCACAGTGCGGTCGCCGCTCTCCCGCAACGCGTCGGCCAGCCCGCGGGCGACTGTCGACTTGCCGGAGCCGGAGAGGCCGGTCAGGAAGACCACCAGCCCACGGTGCCGACGCGGTGGCCGGGCCCGGGCCAGCTCCCTCGCCACGGCCGGCGGGGTGTGCCACTCGGGCAGGGGAAAACCCCGGTCGAGCAGGTCGTCGATCTCCTGCTGGGTCAGCGCGAGCCGACGGTTGCGCGGTGGGATGTCCTCCCGCCAGCGCCACTGCCCGTCCCGGTTGTCGTACGCGAGTTCGCGCGGCACCAGCACCCGCAGCCCGGCGCCGGAGAGCATCTCGCCGGTGGAGAGCAGGTGGGTGACCCCGTACGCGGCGGAGACCCGGGCGCGCAGCAGCGCGTCGCTGATCTCCTCCCGTCGGTGCGACAGCGGCACCGCGATCACGGTGGCCGGCGGCATCCGGTCCCGGGCGGCGAAGATGGTCCGCACCAGTGCCTCCGGCGGAAGCCCACCGACGCCACCCTCACCGACCGGGATCATCACGAGCAGGTGCGCGGCCAGGGTGCGGGCGGCGTGGGCGATCTGCGCGAGCTGTGGACGGTGCAGCGGTCGGTCGGCGATGACTCCGAGCACCCGGCCCGGTGGGAGCAGCGCGCGGACCTCCTCCGGGCTGCGGCGCAGACGCTGGAACGGGCCGTGCCCACCGTCGCCGAGTCGCCGGACCTGGCCGCCCACCCCGGCCACGCCATCGCGCACCGGCCAGACGTCCGCCACGTCCAGGGCCGCCGCCGGTGCGCCCTCGCCGTCGGTCAGCACCAGCGCCCGGCGGGCCGGGTCGCGCGGATCGAAGCTCTGGGCCAGCGCGGCCGGCACCTGGAGGGTCACCGCCACCTGCCACGGGGTGCCGTCGGCCAGTTGACCCCGCCGGCTGACCGACACCAGGTCGGCGCGGGTCATGAAACCGCTCAGTGGGGCGTACGCGCCGGTCAGCAGCAGCTCCAGATCAGCCAGCTCACCGGGGCGCGGCGTGTACGCCGGCGCGTCCCGCAGCACCTCGTCGGGCAGCACCCAGCCGTTGCTCATCCACGCCCCCCACTCGCTGACCGGCACACAGTTTCGCAGCCGACCGTCGATCGGTCGAGGCCGCCACTCCACGACTCCCGCGGGCGGCGATCCTCGGATCGCCGGCCCGTCGTCGACCACACCGGCTCGCCGCCGGGACCAACTGTCGTCGGCGCGGCGGACCTCCTCGGTGCACCGGAGCGCGACGCCCAGGTGACGTGGGCGCGAGGACCAGCCGGCCGGGAGATGAATGGTGTCATCTCCAAGGGCCGTTTCCGCAGGCGGGGTCGCGCCACGGAGACGCCGTCCCACAGACCCTAGGGGTCCGTCGGGGCAAGGATCAGGGGAGCACGGGGGGCGAGCCGCTGTCCGCGACGGGTGTCGACTCCCTACGCTGGCAGCGTGACACTGATCGCGACCCAGTCGCTCACCAAGACGTACGGAGGTCGGGTCACCGCGCTCGCCGACCTCACCGTCGCCGTCGAGCCCGGGATCATCGGCCTGGTGGGCGCGAACGGCGCCGGAAAATCCACGTTGATCAAGATCCTGCTCGGCCTGATCCCCCCGACCAGCGGTCAGGTCTCGGTGCTCGGCATCGACCCGTCCGCCGACCCGGCGGCGGTCCGTGCCCGCGTCGGCTACATGCCCGAGCACGACTGTCTCCCACCCGACCTGTCCGCCGCCGAGCTGGTCACCCACCTCGGCCGGATGAGCGGCCTACCCCGCACCGCCGCCCGCGAACGGGCCTCGGAGGCCCTGCGGCACGTCGGGCTCTACGAGGAGCGTTACCGCCCGGTGGGCGGCTACTCCACAGGCATGAAGCAGCGTGTCAAGCTGGCCCAGGCGCTGGTGCACGACCCCGACCTGCTGCTGCTCGACGAGCCGACCAACGGCCTGGACCCGGCCGGCCGGGACGCCATGCTGGCGCTGGTGCACCGGATCGGCACCGAGTTCGGCATCTCCGTGCTGGTCTGCTCGCACCTGCTCGGCGAGGTGGAGCGGATCTGCGACACGCTGATCGCCATCGACGGCGGCAAACTGCTGCGCGCCGACCACATCTCCGCGATGACGTCGGCCACCGACGTGCTCGCCGTGGAGGTCAGCGAGGGCACCGAGGAGCTCGCCGCCCGACTCACCGAGCTCAAGCTGCCGGTGGCGCGGGACGGGCGACTGCTCCTCGTGCCACTCGCCGACGACGCCACCTACGACCTGATCCTCGGCGCGGTCGCCGAACTGGACCTGCCACTGCACCGACTGGACCAGCGCCGGCACCGGGTGGCCGAACTCTTCGCGACGAGGGAGCTCTCCCATGCCTGAGCCGACCGCAGCCGCCGTGCGCCAGACGCCGACAGGCGTCATCCACGACATCGGCTACCAGCGCTACGAGGGCCCGAGGCTGGGCCGCCGCCAGGTCTTCGGCGCCCTCTACGGGCACGGGCTGCGCACCGCGTTCGGGTTCGGGCGCAGCGCCAAGGCCAAGATCTTCCCGTGGCTGGTGGTCGGCATCGTCTCCCTGGTCGCGGTGGCCCTGGCCGCCGTACGCAGCCAGATCGGCGAGCCGGTCGCCACGTACGCCCAGTTCGCCGACGCGATGAGCTGGCTCGTCATCTTCTTCGTCGCGGTCGTCGCTCCGGAGTTGGTCTCCCGCGATCTGCGCAGCGGTGTGCTGCCGCTGTATTTCTCCCGGCCGCTGCCACGCGCCGACTACGCACTGGCCAAGCTGTTGGCGCTTGTCACGGCGCTCTGGCTGCTGCTCGGTGGGCCACAGTTGCTGATGTTCCTGGGTGCCGCGTTCACCACCAAGCAGGGCATGCGCGGGGTGTGGAACGAGCTGCTCGACCTGCTGCCCGGGCTGCTCTACGCCGGGCTGTGGGCTGTGGTCTTCGCGTCGGTCGGGTTGCTTGTCGCCTCGCTGACCGGCAAGCGTGCCTTCGCCGCCGGTGGGGTGGTGGCGGTCTTCCTGATGACCACTCCGATCGTCGGGGTGCTGAGCATCCTGCCGTCGCGCGCCGCCAACGAGCTGGCCGGGCTCGCCTCGCCCTCCACGCTGGTGCAGGGGGTGGGCATCTGGTCGCTGGGTGACCTGCTTGTCGAGGGCGATCCGGGCGAGATGATGATCGGCGGGTTCGGCCCGGTCTACGCCCTGGCCGCGGTGCTGTTGGTCGCCGGCGCGACCACCCTCCTGCTGGTCCGCTACCGGAAGGTCGCCTCCTGATGAGCACGCTGAGCCTGACCGGGGTGTCCCGGTGGTACGGCAACGTGGTTGCGGTCAACGACATCAGCATGGCCCTGGGGCCGGGCGTGACGGGCCTGCTCGGCCCGAACGGCGCCGGCAAGACCACCCTGCTGCACATGATGGCCGGTTTCCTGTCCCCGTCGCGCGGCACCGTCACCCTCGACGACCAACCGACCTGGCGAAATCCCGACGTCTACCGGCGGCTGGGGCTGGTCAGTGAACGGGAGGCGGTGCAGAGCTTCCTCACCGCGTACGAGTTCGTGTTGGCCAGCGCGAAGCTGCACCGGCTGCCCGACCCGGCGGCGGCGGCCCGGCGGGCGATCGACCTGGTGGAGCTGGAGTCGGCGCAGGACCGCCGGATCGGCACGTACTCCAAGGGCATGCGGCAGCGGGCCCGGGTGGCCGCCGCGATGGTGCACGACCCGCAGGTGCTGTTGCTCGACGAGCCGTTCAACGGGATGGACCCGCGCCAGCGGCTGCACATGATGCAGCTGCTGCACACGCTGGGCGACGCCGGCCGGACGATCCTGTTCAGCTCGCACATCCTGGAGGAGGTCGAGCAGGTCTCCGGGACGGTGCAGGTGATGGTGGCCGGGAGGTTGGCGGCCTCCGGCGACTTCCGGACCATCCGCCGGTTGATGACCAACCGCCCGCACGTGTTCGCGGTGCGGTCGACGAACGACCGGGCACTGGCGGTCGCGCTGATCGCCGAGCCGTCGGTCAGTGGCGTCGAGTTGGACCCCACGGGCCTGACCGTGCGGGCCGGTGACTACGGCGCCTTCACGCGGGCACTGCCCCGGCTCGCGCTCAAGCAAGGCATCCGGGTGCGCCAGCTGGTGCCGTCCGACGAGTCTCTGGAGAGCGTCTTCTCCTACCTGGTGGAGGCCTGACATGTCGACAATTACCTGGATCACCGCACGCGGGCTGTTCGGCCGGCGTCGGTTCCTGCTGCTGCTCCCGCTGCCGTTGGTGCTGCTCGGGCTGGCCGTGCTCTGCCGGTCCCTGGGCGTCGACCCGGGCGAGTGGGGGCCGCCGGTGCTCGTCGGCCTCGGGTTGGCCGTGGTGCTGCCGGTGGTCGCGCTGATCATCGGCACTGGCGTGTTGGGCGCCGAGATCGACGACGGCACTGTCGTGCACATCCTGACCAAGCCGCTGCCGCGCTGGCAGATCGTGCTGCCGAAGCTCGCGGTGGCCGCCGGGGTCAGCGCCGCCACCGTCGCGCTGCCGCTCTACGTCGCGGGCGTGCTCGCCGATTCGGTACGCCTCGGTCTGGCGCTGGCGCTCGCGGCGGCGCTCGGCGCGCTGGCGTACTCGGCGTTGTTCCTCGCCCTCAGCCTGGTCACCAGGCGGCCGGTGCTGCTCGGCCTGGTCTACGTGTTGATCTGGGAAGGGCTGCTGGGCAACTTCGTCAGCGGCACCAAGGTGCTCTCCATCCAGCAGTACGTGATCGCCCTCGCCGACCGGCTCGCCCCCACCGGGCTGTTGGAGACCACCGTCTCGGTGCCGGTGGCCTCGGTGATGACCGCGCTGGTCAGCGTCGGCTTCACAGTGCTGGCCATCGACCGTCTGCGGTCGTTCAGCGTGGCCGGCGAGACGAGCTGAGACCGGTGCGCGGCGGTGTTCCGGCCAGCCACCCTCCGGCGGTAGGGCTGGCCGGATGGACCGGTTGCCCCACCTCGGGCCAGTCTGGTGGGCGTGAGCGTCGAAGCGGAACGAACGTCGTTGGCTGAGCCGTACTCCCGGAGCAGCCGGCCGTGGCTGACCAGCCTGGCCGTCGCCGGGCTGGCCTGCGCCACGGTCGCCACTGCCGCGCAGGGCACCGGCCAGTTCCACTGGTGGGCGGTGTTCATCCTGATCCCGGGCGCGTTGCTGGGGGCCAGTGGCGGGCCGTTGCTGGCCCGGGGTGGTGGCCGGGCCTTCGGCGGTTACCTGCTCGCCTGCGTCGGGACCCTGGTGTTCACAGTGGGTGCGCTGCTGATGTTCGGCGTGATGGGGCGGGGTTGGCCGCTGATGGTGGTGCTGCCCTGCCTGGCGGTCGCCGGCACCTACGGCTGGCGGGCGGCCCACCCGCTGGCCCGCGGCCTGCACCGGGCGGTGGCCCTGCTCGCGCTGACCGGCGCGTTGCTCGGCCTGACCCTGCAACTGATCCGACTGGACGTGATCGACCTGGAGACCGGTTGGTGGGGCGCGTTCCTGATGCTGGCCGGGGCCATCGTGCTGGGCAACGCGGGTGAGCTGACCCGGCACCGGATGCCGTACCGGCTCCAGGCGATCACCCTGCTGGTGGGGCCCTCCGTGATCGCGATCCTGCTCGGGCTGCGCTTCCTGCGCGGCTGGTGACTCCCGTCCGCCGCCGCCGGAGGGGGGTGGCGGCGGCGGACGGAAGTCAGAACGCGCAGGCGATGACCAGCTCCGGGGTGCGGTCGGGGAGCATGTCGAGCTTGCCGATCCGGCCCGCCGCCCGCAGGTCGTCGGCGACGAGGGTGAGCTGTTCCAGGAGCGCCGCCGGGCCGAGCGCCTCGGCCAACGGCACCTCGGCCTTCATCGACAGCTTCCGCTCCGACTTGGCCCGCCGCACCTGGCTCAACGCGTCGCCGGCGAGGCGCAGCAGCGCCGGCTCACCCGACCCCTCGATCGTCCGGGCCACCTCGTGGGTGGTGGGCCACGGCGCCCTGTGCACCGAGCCGTACCGCCACCACGACCAGACCTCCTCGGTCACGTAGGGCAGCACCGGGGCGAACAGCCGCAGCTGCACCGAGAGCGCCGAGGCCAGCGCCGCCCGCGCCGAGTCGGCGCCCGCTCCGGTGCCGTACGCCCGCTCCTTGACCAACTCGATGTAGTCGTCGCAGAACCGCCAGAAGAACGCCTCGGTCACCTGCAACGCCGCAGTGTGGTCGTACGCGGCGAGGGCGGTGCTCGCGGCGGTGACCACGGTGGCCAGCTCGGCGAGCATGGCCCGGTCCAGCGGGGCGGTCGCCGACACCTCCAGGTCGCGGCGCGGCGTCGGACGCGCCGAACTGGAGTTGTCGTACGAGGCGCGCAGCGCGTCCGCCGCGCCCAGCCCGAGAGCGAACTTGGACGCGTTGAGCAGTTTGGTGGCCAGCCGGCGGCCAATCTTGATCTGCGCCGGGTCGAAGGCCAGGTCCATGCCGGGCTTGCCGCTTGCCGCCCAGTAGCGCACCGCGTCCGAACCGTGCTGCTCCAACAGCGCCAGTGGGGTGACCACGTTGCCCTTGGACTTGGCCATCTTCTTGTGGTCCGGGTCGAGGATCCAGCCCGAGAGCACGGTGTCCCGCCAGGGCAGCACCCCGTGCTCGAAGTGTGAACGGACCACTGTGTCGAAGAGCCAGGTCCGGATGATCTCCTGCCCCTGCGGGCGCAGGTCCATCGGGAAGACCTGTGCGAACAGCTCCGGGTCGGTCTCCCAACCACCGACGATCTGCGGGGTCAGCGACGAGGTGGCCCAGGTGTCCAGCACGTCCGGGTCACCGATGAAACCGCCGGGTCGGCCGCGCTGCGACTCCTCGTAGCCGGGCGCCGGGTCACTGGATGGGTCGACCGGCAGCGCGGACTCTTCCGGCGTGAGAGGGTGGGACCAGTCCGGCTCGCCAGTGTCGTCGAGCCGGTACCACACCGGCACCGGCACCCCGAAGAAACGCTGCCGACTGACCAGCCAGTCCCCGGTCAGGCCGCCCACCCAGTTGTCGTAGCGGTGCTTCATGTGTGCCGGCACCCAGTGCAGCTCCCCGCCCCGGGCCAGCAGCGTGGCCCGCAGGTCGGCGTCCCGGCCGCCGTTGCGCAGATACCACTGTCGAGTCGAGACGATCTCCAGTGGGCGGTCACCGCGCTCGTAGAACTTGACCGGGTGGGTGATCGGGCGCGGCTCGCCGATCAGGTCACCGGTGTCGGCCAGCATCCCGACGATCTCCCGACGGGCGCCGTTGACGGTCTGCCCGGCCAGCGCCGCGTACGGCTGTGCCGGCACCCCGGCCGGCGGCTCCGCGAGCAGCCGACCGTCGCGGCCGATGACCACCCGGGTGTCGAGGTCGAGATCCCGCCACCAGGTCACGTCGCTCAGGTCGCCGAACGTGCAGACCATCGCGACGCCGGTGCCCTTGCCCGGGTCGGCGAGCGGATGGGCGCGCACCGGCACCTCGACGTCGAACAGCGGGCTGCGCACCGTCGCACCCACCAGGTCGGCGTACCGCTCGTCGTCGGGGTGGCAGACAAGCGCGACGCAGGCCGGCAGCAGCTCGGGGCGGGTGGTGTCGATGAGCACCTCGCGCCCGCCCGGCCCGGCGAACCGCAGCCGGTGGTAGGCGCCGGGGCGCTCCCGGTCCTCCAACTCCGCCTGGGCGACCGCCGTGGCGAAGCCGACGTCCCAGAGTGTCGGCGCCTCCGACTGGTACGCCTCGCCGCGCAGCAGGTTGCGCACGAACGCCCGCTGACTCGTGGTGCGGGCGATCCGGCCGATCGTCGTGTACGTCAACGACCAGTCCACCGATAGCCCGAGCCGCCGCCACAGCGCCTCGAAGGCCTGCTCGTCGGTGACCGTCAGCCGTTCGCACAGCTCGATGAAGTTGCGCCGGGAGATCGGGGTGGGGTCGCGGCGTGCGGCATCGTCGACCGGGGCGGTCGGTGGCCGCCACACCGGGTCGTACGCCAGCGCCGGATCGCAGCGCACCCCGTACACGTTCTGCACCCGACGCTCGGTGGGCAGGCCGTTGTCGTCCCAGCCCATCGGGTAGAAGACCACCTTGCCGCGCATCCGCTGGTACCGCGCGACGATGTCGGTGTGCGTGTACGAGTACACGTGCCCCATGTGCAACTCGCCCGATACGGTCGGGGGCGGGGTGTCGATCGCGTACACGTCCTTGCGGCGACCATTCCCGCTCGGCGCGTCTGACGCCGCGCCGCGACCGGGAACAGTCGCCTTCGAGCGGTCGAACGCGTACGTGCCCTCCTCTTGCCAGCGGCGTGCCCAGCTCTCCTCGAGCCCGTCCAAACTCGGACGCTCGGGAACGCCGGCGCGGGCCGTCCTCGCCGTATCGGTCATCCAGCGATCCTAGGCATCTTCGGGGGGACGGACCACGCAGTTGCGGATCGCCGGCTCAGATCAGCGAGTCGCGCCACTGCCGGTGCAGGGCCGCGTACCGGCCGTCGGCCTCGGCCAGCACGGCGGGTGGACCGTCCTCGACCACCTTCCCGTCGTCGAGGACGAGCACCCGATCGGCTGTCTCCACTGTGGAGAGCCGGTGCGCGATCACCAGGGCGGTGCGGTCGCGCAGGATGGTGCCGAGTGCGCGCTGCACCAGCCGTTCGGTCGGCACGTCCAGCGACGACGTCGCCTCGTCCAGGATCAGCACTGTCGGGTCGGCCAGGAACGCCCGGGCGAACGCGACGAGTTGGCGCTGCCCGGCGGAGAGTCGGCCGCCGCGCCGGTGCACCTGGGTGGCGTACCCCTCGGGCAGGGCGGCGATGAAGTCGTGCGCGCCGATCGCCCGCGCGGCGGCCTGGACCGTCTCGTCGTCCGCGCCCGGGCGGCCGAACCTGATGTTCTCCGCGACGGTCCCACTGAACAGGTGATTTTCCTGGGTCACCAACACCACGGCCCGACGCAGGTCGGCGTCGCTGACGTCGCGCAGGTCGACCCCGTCCAGTCGGACCGTGCCGGTGTCCGGGTCGTGGAAACGGGCGACCAGCTTGGCGATCGTCGACTTGCCCGCCCCGGTCGGCCCGATCAGCGCCACCGTCTGCCCGGCCGACACTGTCAGCTCCAGCCCGCCGAGGATCGGGGTGCCGGCCCGGTAGCCGAAGGAGACCGCCCGGAAGGTCACCTCGCCGCGACCGGGGCCGGTCGGCAGCGGTGTGGGCCGGGCCGGCTCGGCGACGGCTGGCCGTTCGTCGAGCACCCCGGCCAGCTTCTCCAGTGCCGCGGTGGCCGACTGGAGCGAGTTGTAGAACTGGCTCAGCTCCTGCATCGGCTCGAAGAAACGACGCAGGTAGAGCAGGAACGCGGCGAGCACGCCCACCTCGGTCTGCCCGTCGAGCACCCGCCAGCCGCCGTAGCAGAGCACCACCGCCACAGTGACGTTGCCGATCAGCTTGATCGCCGGCGAGTACGTGGCGATCAGGCGGAACGTGTGCAGGCTGCTGCGCCGGTAGTCGTCGCCGAGCGCCACGAAGATCCGTTGGTTGCGCGGTTCCCGGCGGAACGCCTGCACCGCCCGGATGCCCCGCATCGACTCGACGAAGTGCACGATGACAAGCGCGACAGCGTCGCGGGTCCGCCGGTACGCGCTCGCCGACGACCGGGCGAACCAGCGGGAGAGGAAGAACAGGAACGGGAAGGCGAGCAGCGTCACGGCGGCGAGCGGCAGGTCCAGCCAGAGCAGGATGGCGGCCACCGACAGCATCGACAGCCCGGCCATCACCAGGTTGTCGATTCCACCGTCGACAAGCTCGGCGATCGAGTCGAGGTCACTCGTGAGCCGGGAGACCATCCGTCCTGAGGTGTACCGCTCGTGGAAGCCCACTGACAACCGCAGGAAGTGCCCGAACACCCGCTGTCGCAGGTCGAGCAGGACGGCCTGGCCGATGCGGGCCGAGAGGGTGAGGAACCCGCGCCGGGCCGCGTACTCGATGAGCGAGGCGACCACGAACGCCGCGGCGACCGCGACCAGCGGGCGGGGGTCGCCGGCGCGCAGCGGCGCGATGGCCCGATCGATGCCGATCATCACCAGGTAGGGGCCGGCCATCGCGGCGGCGTTCTGGGTCAGCAGCAGGCCGACCGCTGCGGCGAGTCGCCCCCGGTGTGGTCGCAGCTGTTCGGCGAGCAGGGCCCGGCTGAGCCGGCGCAGCCGGGCCACCGCCTCCGGTGCGGTGTCCTCGGCGCGACTCCGGTCGGCCTCCGGGTCGGTGGCGGTCCCGCGCCAGCGGGTCAGTTCCGGTTCCTCCTCCGGCGGTGGGTCGGCCTGCTGCGGCACTGTCACGAGCGCACCAGCCCCCGCCCGTCGGGGGCGGACGGGCGGGGGCCCGCGCCGTCGGCCGCCGGTGGATGCCCGGTGGGTGGGTCGGCGGCCAGCATCGCCCGGTACGCCGGAACGGTGGCCAGCAGGTCGGAGTGCCGGCCCACGGCGGTGATCCGCCCGTCCTGGAGCAGGGCGACCCGGTCGGCCAGGACGATCGTCGACGGCCGGTGCACCACCAGCAGCGCGGTGCTGTCGCGCAGGACCTGTCGCAGCGCCCCCTCCACAAGCGCCTCGGTGTGCACGTCGAGCGCGGACAGGGGGTCGTCGAGCACCAGCACCGCCGGTCGGCCGAGCACTGCCCGCGCCAACGCGAGTCGCTGCCGCTGCCCACCGGAGAGGGAGATCCCCTGCTCACCGACCCGGGTGGCCAACCCCCACGGCAGCTCGTACGCGAAGTCGGCCTGGGCCAGCGCGAGGGCCGCCCGGACATCGTCGTCGTCGGCGTCCGGACGCCCCAGGGTGAGGTTCTCCCGCACCGACATGGAGAAGAGCGTGGGCTCCTCGAACGCCACCCCGACCAGCCGGCGCAGCGAGGCCAGCCGTAGTTCGCGCAGGTCGTGCCCGTCCAGGGTGATCCGGCCGGCGGTCACCTCGTAGAGCCGGGGCACCAGCGAGAGCAGGGTGCTCTTGCCGGAGCCGGTGGCACCGACCAGGGCGAGCGTCTCGCCCGGCTCGATGACCAGATCGATCTCGCGCAGCACCGGCGCGGTGCCGCCCGGGTAGCTGAACGAGACCCGCTCGATGCGGAGCTGGCCGTGCACGGCGTCGCGGGTCAGGGCGAGCGCACCGGGGGAGTCCACGATCTCCGGTGGGGTGTCCAGCACCTCCTGGAGCCGGTCGGCGGCGGTGGCGGCCTCCTGGCCGTTGGCGATGATCCAACCCAGTGACTGCACCGGCCAGATGAGCATCAGTTGCAGGCTGACGAACGCGACAAGCTCGCCGATGGTCAGCGCACCCTTCGCGGCGGCGGCAGCCCCGGCCACCAGCACCACGCCCAGTGTCACGTTGGGCACCAGGTCGAGCAACGCCGAGGTGTTGGCCAGCAGTCGCGCCTTTCCCACACCCGTGTCGTGCAGCCGCTGTGCCCCCACCGCGAAGCGGGCGGCCAGTTCCGGCCCCCGGCCGTACGCCTTCATGGTGCGCAGACCCTGCGCGGTCTCCTCGACCACTGTCGCCACGTCGCCCTGCTGGTCCTGCATCCGCCGGGACGCGGCGTGGTAGTGCCGCCCGAACCGGCGGCTGATCAGCAGCAGCGGCACCGAGCTGGCCGCGACCAGCGCCCCGAGCGGCGGGTGCAGGTTGACCAGCAGCACGACCACGACCACGTAGGTGGTCAGGTTGAGCAGCAGGAAGAACACGCCGAAGGAGAGGAACCGGCGGATCACCGACAGGTCGCTGGTGATCCGGGAGAGCAACTGGCCGGACTGCCAACGGTCGTGGAAGCTCGTCGGCAGCCGTTGCAGGTGGGCGTAGACGTCGGCGCGCAGCGCCGCCTCCATGCCCACGGCCGAGGAGGACTGCACCCAGCGACGGATGAAGATGAGCACCGCCTCGACCACGCCGAGCAGCAGCGCCAGGCCGCCGAGCTGAAACAGCCCGGCCGGTTCGTGTCGGGCCACCGGCCCGTCCACCACCCGCTGCACGACAAGCGGCACGGCGATCCCGGCCGCCGTGCCCGCCAGGCCCGCGACGAGCAGCCAGGCGAACTCGGCGGCGTACGGGCGCAGGTAGGGACGAAGCCGCCAGAGGTTGTGCAACGGGTGCCGGGGCGCGGCGACCGGGGTGGCCGGGTCGCCGTCGCTCCGCAGAGGCATACCAGACGGTAGCGTCAATGGCGGGCGACGCCGGTGTCAGCTTGCTGTCAGGCGCCGCTCATGACCGAGAAGCCACTTCTTCACGTCCAGCCCCCAGCGGTATCCGCCGAGCGTGCCATCGGTGCGCAGCACCCGGTGGCACGGCACGAACAGTGCCGCCGCGTTCCGGGCGCACGCCGCGGCGGCGGCCCGCACCGCCGGTGGCCGACCGGCCAGTGCCGCGTACCCGGTGTAGGTGACCGGGGTGCCCGCCGGCACCTCGCGCAGCACCTGCCAGGCGTGCGCCATGAACTCCCCGCCGGTGCGCTGCCGTACCGGCACCGCGTCGATGGCGCTGAGGTCGCCGTCCAGGTAGGACCGGACCGCCGCGCTGACCGGGCCGAGGTCGGCCCGTTCGCGCACCGGCGCTCGCAGGGTCGGGTGGACCAGGGGCAGCAGCGCCGCCGGGTCCGCTGTGAAGCCGGCCGCTCGTACGTCGCCGTCCGGGCCGGCGAGGATGCTCAACGGGCCGGCCGGGGTGCTCAGTACGGTGCTGTCGATGCTCATGCCGCTCTCCAGAGTCTCATCGTTGCGTAGGACCGCCAGGGACGCCAACGCTCGGCGTACCGGTCGAGGGTTGTCGGGTTGTCGGGCAGGCCGAGGGCGGCGGCGCCGCGCCGGACCGCGAGGTCGGTGCTGAGCAGGATGTCCGGGTCGCCGAAGGCGCGCATGGCCAGGTAGTTGGCGGTCCACGGACCGACACCAGGCAACGCGAGCAGCCCCCGAACGGCCTCCCCCCGATCCACCGAAGCCGCCAGATCGACGGACCCGTCGACCACAGCCCGAGCCAACCCCCGAAGGGTCTCCCGCCGCCCCACCGGCATCCCAAATCCCGAATCCGGCAGGGCCAACAGCTCCTCCGCCCCCAAAAACCCCCGGTGATCATGGAGTTGTTGTCCCGACACGCCGGAGCCGGTGGCAATAACCTCATGATCAACGGGCTCATGGGCGGTGAGGAGGCGGGTGAGGGTTTTTTTCGCGGAGGCTAGGGAGACCTGTTGGCCGATGATGGCTCGGACGGCCATTTCGAAGCCGTCTACCGCACGGGGGACGCGGACGCCGGGTTCCGCCGCCACCGCCGGGGCCAGCGCCGGGTCGGCGGCCAGTGTGGCGTCGATGGCCGCCGGGTCCGCGTCCAGGTCGAGCAGCCGGCGACACCGGGCCACCGCGGGTGCCAGGTCACGGACGTCGGTCAACCGCAGCGTCGCCGCCACGTGCCCGGCCGCCGGGGTCAGCGCCACCTCGCCGGTGCCGTGCGGCAACCGCAAACCCCTGTGGTACGTCCCATCGCGCACCTCGTCCACCCCGGGCAGCGCCCGCACCGCGAAGAAGTCCAGCAGCGCGCCGGCGTGCAGCGGCGGACGGTACGCCAGCCGGAGCGCGATGGTCCCCGCACCGGTCGAGGGCTGCTGACCACCGCGAGCCGTCCGCAGGTCGGACGGGGCACTCGCGTACACCTCGCGGAGCGTGTCGTTGAACTGTCGGACGCTGCCGAAGCCGGCGGCGAACGCGATCTCCGCCATCGAGAGGTTCGTGGTCTCGATCAGGATCCGGGCGGTCTGCGCCCGCTGGGCCCGGGCCAGCGCGAGCGGCCCGGCACCCATCTCGGCGCGCAGCATCCGGTGCAGGTGCCGTTCGGTGTAGCCCAGCCGGGAGGCCAACCCCGGTACGCCGTCCCGGTCGACCACCCCGTCGGCGATCAGCCGCATCGCGCGGCCGACCACGTCCGCGCGGACGTCCCACAGGGGTGAGCCCGGCGCGGCGTCCGGCCGGCAGCGGCGACAGGCACGCAGCCCGACACCCTGCGCGGCGGCGGCGGACGGAAAGAACCGGACATTCTGCCGCTTGGGTGTGATCGCCGGGCAGGACGGCCGACAGTAGATGCCGGTGGACGTCACGCCCGTGTAGAACCAGCCGTCGAACCGCTGGTCACGACTGTCCACGGCCCGGTAACACCGCTCGAAGTCCAGCTCCATGTCACAGATGATGCCCCGCTCGACCCGCCGTCGGCTGGCGGGAATCGGACCTTGCCGTGCCGGTGAGCAGGGGCCCGTCAACGGGGACGGCGGCGGCGCCGATGAGGTTGGCCGGCCCCGGTGGGCTGGCCGGAACGGCTGGGCTGGCCGGAACGGCTGGGCTGCGCGGCACGATTCGGCTGCGCGGCACGATCGGGCTGGCCGGAACGACTCGGCTGGGCCGATCGACTCGACTGGGTGGCGCGGTGTGGTTGGCCGGTCAGCAGGGCGGGCCGGAAGACGCCGTCCGGGTCGTACCGCTTCCACAGCCGCCGCACCCGCGCCCCGGTCTCGCCCGGGTAGATCCGGGCGAACGCGGCCGGGTCCGGTCGGCTCTCGAAGTTGACGTACGCGCCGTCGGCCCGCACCCCGACGGACCGCCAGGCGGCGTCCAACGCGGCACCGCCCTGCGGTGGGAACACCGAGGCGATGACCAGGGTGTCCTGGTGGCGATGGGAGTACGCCGTCGCGTCGGGAGCCACGTCGTTGACCGCCCCGCCCAGCGAGCGGAGCTGGACCACCGCTCGCCCGGGGCCGGTCACGGCTCGCATCACGGCCCGTGCCCCCGCGTCGTTCAGCCCGCTGAACAGGCCGTTGGTGGTGGTGCCGCGCTGCTGGCCGACGTTGGGGTTCAGGTGCGCGGTCGGCACCAGGGCCGGGTAGGGCAGCAGGTCGCTGCGGTGTTCGAGCACCTTTCCGATGGCGAGCAGCGGCTCCACCGCGGGCCGGGCCCGACGCAGGCTCTCGGCGGCCACCACTGCGGTGATGGACATGAGGGCCGCGCGTCCGTCCGCGAACACCATCGCCGCCGCGGACAACTCCCGTGGGGCCTGCGCGAGGTAGGCCGTCCACTCCCGGATGGTGCGCCCGTCCGGCTGCGCCTCGACGACCAGCTGCGTCACCGCGACGTTGCGTTGCTCGACGGCCTCGATCTCGAAGGCCACCACGATCCCCGCACCAGCTCCGGCGCCACGGACCAGCCAGAACAGCTCCGGCTCGTGCGCGGCGTCCGCGCGTACCAGCGTCCCGTCGGCGAGCACCACCTCGACGGCGCGGACGCGGTCGATGGTGAGGCCGTGGGCGCGGACCAGCCAACCGACACCGCCGCCGGTGGCCAGACCGCCGACCCCGACGCCGCCGTAGTCACCCGAGCTGACCACCAGGCCGTACGGTGCCAACGTCTTCGCGACGTTCGCCCAGCGGGCACCGGCCTCTACCCGGACCAGCCCGGCCCGCTCGTCGAGCACCTGCACGCGGTTGAGCATGGACAGGTCGACGACCACGCCACCGTTGTTGGAGGAGGCCCCGGAGAAGCCGTGCCCGCCGCTGCGGACGGCGATCGGCAGCCGTTGTTCCCGCGCGTAGCGCAGCGCGTCGACCACCTGGGCGGTGGTCTTCGGCAGCAGCACGGCGGCCGGCGACGCGGTGGTGGTGTACGTGGAGCGCAGCTGCGCGTACCGGCGGTCGCCGGGTGTGACGATCTGCCCGGTCAGCGAGGCGGGCACCCGGGGCATGGCGGTGCTCATCGTCGCCCCCGCGCCACGCACGTCGGGTGCCCGAGATCGGTCATGGCCCAAGGATGGGCGGGCTTACCGGCCTCGGCAAACCCGGTGGGCCGGCGCCCGCTGGTCCCGGCGGCGCACCGCGCTCGCCGGTGCGGGGGAGGTGACAGGTATCTCCCGGCGACCCCGGCTCTGGCGCTGCCGCCGGCGCCGGCCGCCGTCGGCCGGTCAGGTCGGGGCGGGGAGGCCGCCGGCCTGACCGGTTCTGCTCAGCGCGACACAGTCGGGGTGGTCATCGGCTCGCCCGGCACGCCGGGTGCGGTCATCGGCGACGGGTCACCGGGTCCTGCTTCGCGCCGCCGGGGCTCGGTACGACCGTCGGCACCACGGTCGGTGCGGACGACTCGGGTGCGGGCGGGCCGGGCACGTCCGCCGGACCCGCCGGGCTGGGTGCGGCCGGTGGGGCCTCGTTCGAGCCGGTCGAGGCCAGAGCGAGCGGAGTGCCGATGAGGATCGCCGCGAGGGTGCCGACCGGTTTCGTTGGCACAGACACAGACGCCGCAGGTCATCGTGGCTATCCGCGATCTGCCGGGTTTTTTCGCCCCGGAAGTGTCGGTCCTGGCGGGTAACGTCCGGCCACCAATTCAAGAAGGGGTGACACGACATGGCGAGCGTGGCGGGTTGGGCGGCGGCGTCGACACCGGGCACGTTCCCGCCGCTGCCCCGCGCGGTGGCGCAGTCCCTCTACCGCCGAATGCGGGCCGTCGCGCCCGCCGCCCGGGGCGCCATCGACCGGGATCGGACGACCGACTCCGAGCGGGCCTTCGCCGACACCGCCTGCGGCAGGTTGGTCGGCTCCCTCGACGACGCGGGCCTGCGGGCGCTCGGCATGTGGACGCACCACTGGTGCATGCGCTTCTACGACGACGACACCCGGGCCGGCCGACGGTTGGTTCGCGAGATCGCGGCCCGGCAGGGGCTGGGCTGGACGGCCGACGAGGTCCGCTGGATGCTGCGTGAGTCGTTGTCGGCCGGCCCGGCCGCAGCCGACCGGTTCACGCTGCCCCGGGCCGCCGCAACCCAGCTACCCGAGGCCGACCGCCCACTCGCCGAGCTGCCCCCGGTCGCCCGCCCGCTCGCCGAGCTGCCCCCGGTCGCCCGCCCCGAGGCCCGCGTGCCGCACCAGCGCCGGCCCGAACCCTTGCGTTGATCATGGGGGTTCGGTCGACAGGCGGCCCGCCGACCCCCTGATCACCGTTTGGGGCCGACGGTGTGCGGGCGGGCGGCTGCGGCAGGATGGGCGGCGGACCACCGACGGAAGGACGCCCGATGCCAGCCAGCGCACCGACCATCGTCGCCACCAGCATGGGCTTCTTCCGCGGCGACCGCGGCCCCTACAACCTGCGTCCCGGCCCGGTCTTCGAGTTGGCGGCCGAGCTGGCCGAGGTCGGTCCGCAGCCACGGGTCTGCTACCTCGGTCAGGCCATCGGGGACCAGCCCACAGTGCTGAGCGCCATCTACGGCGCGTTCGCCGACACCCGGTTCCGGCTGTCGCACCTCGCTCTGTTCCCCATGCCGAACATCGAGGACATCCGTGCCCACCTGCTCGCCCAGGACGTGATCTGGGTCGACGGTGGCAGCGTGGCCAACCTGGTGGCCGTGTGGCGGGTGCACGGGCTCGACGAGATCCTGCGCGAGTGCTGGCAGGCCGGCGTGGTGCTGGCCGGGGTCTCCGCGGGCTCGATCTGCTGGCATGTCGGCGGCGCCACCGACAGCTTCGGCCCGCGCCTGCGCGGCTTCACCGACGGTTTGGCCTGGCTGCCGTACGGCAACGGGGTGCACTACGACAGCGAGGGGCAGCGGCGGCCGCTCATACACGAGCTGGTCGGCAACGGGACGCTGCCGACCAGCCACTGCACCGACGACGGGGTCGGCCTGGTCTACCGGGGCACCCAGCTGGTCGAGGCCATCGCGGACCGCGAGGGCGCGTCGGCGTACGAGGTCAGCCGCGGCGCGGACGGCAGCGTCCGGGAGGCGGTCATCGCCCCACGCCTGCTCGGCTGAGCGTCACGCCTGCCCGGCTGAGCGTCACGCCTGCTCGGCAGGCGTCCGGCGTCGGAGCACCGCGTCGAAGACCTGTGCCAGCTCGGCGGCGTCCTCCCCGGCGTGGTGCGTGTGCGGCACGTCGTGCAGGCCCAGCTCGTGCTTGATCTTGCTCTTGCGGGTCTGGACCCACTCGCTGCCGGTCAGCCCCATCCAGTAGCTGCGCAGGTCGACACCCGAGCCGGTGGCACCGAACGGGCTGTGGCCGACGAAGCGGACGAAGTACCAGTGCACGAACATGCCGTCCCAGACGGCCGGGGCGGCCAGGAAGACCGGGCGGCCGATCCGGCGCAGCCCGTTGACCCAGGCGGCCGCGGCGGACATCGCCTCCTGCGCGGTGGGTGCCTCCCGCAGCAGGCGGTCCCGGTCCAGGCCGGAGACGGCCAGCGCCTTCGGGACGAACTCGTCGGAGATCGGACGTAGCTCGGTGTAGAAGGTCAGGTCCGGGTGGCCGGCCACGGCCATGCCCAGCGAGATCATGCTGTACGGCCCGGGGATCGGGCCGTCCGCCTCCACGTCGACGGCGATGTACAGCTCGGGCAACGTCGAGGTCATCCCACCTCCAGCAGCGAGACATCGAATTGGGCAGAGTAGCAACGCCTGCCGGGTCCCGTCGCGACATAAACCGTACGCCGCGTAAGCTGGCTGGTCGTGAGTCTTTCCATCGGCATCGTCGGCCTGCCCAACGTCGGCAAGAGCACGCTGTTCAACGCGTTGACCAAGAACGACGTGCTGGCGGCGAACTACCCGTTCGCCACCATCGAGCCCAACGTCGGCGTGGTCGGGCTGCCCGACGAGCGGCTGGGCAAGCTGGCCGAGATCTTCTCCTCGCAGAAGGTGCTGCCGGCCCCGGTGTCGTTCGTCGACATCGCCGGCCTGGTCCGCGGCGCGTCGAAGGGGCAGGGTCGGGGCAACGCCTTCCTGGCCAACATCCGCGACGCCTCGGCGATCTGTCAGGTCGTCCGCGCCTTCTCCGACCCGAACGTGGTGCACGTCGACGGCAAGATCTCCCCGGCCGACGACATCGAGACGATCAACACCGAGCTGATCCTCGCCGACCTGCAAACCCTCGACAAGGCGCTGCCCCGGTTGGAGAAGGAGGCCAAGCTCCGCAAGGACCGCTTGGCCGCGGTCGCCGCCGCGAAGGCGGCCATCGAGGTGCTCGACGGCGGCACCACGCTCTACTCCGGAGCCGCCGCCGCCAAGATCGAGCTGGAGCACCTGCGCGAGCTGCACCTGCTCACCACCAAGCCCTTCCTGTACGTCTTCAACGTCGACGAGGCCGAGCTGGCCAACGAGACGTTCCTCGACGAGCTGCGCGCACTGGTCGCCCCCGCCGAGGCCGTCTTCATGGACGCGAAGATCGAATCCGAGCTGGTGGACCTGCCCGAGGAGGAGGCCCGCGAGCTGCTGGAGTCGATCGGGCAGAACGAACCCGGCCTCAACCAGCTCGTCCGGGTCGGCTTCCGCACGCTCGGCCTCCAGACGTACCTCACGGCCGGCCCCAAGGAGGCACGTGCCTGGACGGTCCCGGTCGGCGCCACCGCGCCGGAGGCCGCGGGTGTCATCCACAGCGACTTCCAGCGCGGCTTCATCAAGGCCGAGGTGGTCTCCTACCACGACCTGGTCGAGCACGGTTCGATGGCGGCGGCCAAGGCGGCGGGCAAGGTCCGCATCGAGGGCAAGGAGTACGTCATGCAGGACGGCGACGTTGTGGAGTTCCGCTTCAACGTCTGAGTCTCGGCGGTCAGCGGGGCCCTCGACGACACGATCGCCTCGGCTTCATTGACGTCGCGGTGTCCCGCCGACCTCGACAGCGCGGTATTCAGGAAGGCGAGTGGATCTAGGTCGACCGGCGCGGCCGTGGGAAGGCACGCCGGACGTCGCGTCCCGGCTTCACCGGTGACCGGTGATGAGGACGGCGGCGGCGTCGAGCCGCTCCCGCTCAGCGGTGGTGAGCGCAGGGTCGTTCCGCCGTAGCGCCAGAGCCCGGTCCAGCACGGTGAGCGGGCTGCCGCCGACGCAGTCCAGGAACGCGGCCAACAGCGTCGCGGCCGGCGCTGCCAGGGGATGCCCGGCATCGGCCGCCACCTGGGCAAGGATGACAGCGGAGAGCGCGACGTCGAGGTCCGCCGGTCCCTCGCTCGCGTTGCGCCAGTCAATGAGGACCGGCCCTCGTGACGTCAGTATGACGTTGTCCGGGTGCAGGTCGAGATGCAGGATCCGGGCGTCGTCGCGCGCGTTGAGCCGGGGTGGCAACGCGTGGAGTCGGTGATGCAGGTGTGCCAGGCAGGTGGCCGCCGCCGGGGCATCGAGGTCACCCGCGATGAGTGCCGACAGCATGGTGGGCCCGTCCAGTCGTTCCATGACGAGATCGGCCCCACGCGCTTGGTACACGGTGGGAACCGGAAAACCAAGACTGCCCACGTACGCCATGACTGCCGCCTCGGCGGCCACGTCTCCACCGTCGCGGTAGCGCCGAAGGACGCGCCGATCGTCGATGGCGAAGACGTCGGCGTCTTGGCCCGAGGCCAGCGGGACCGGATCCACCACGCCCCGACGGTAACCGAGGTGGACGTCCGCGTGGTGCCGACCACCCGGCCACCGGCCCCTGTGCGCCGGGAGCCGCGGGTCGCCCGCTTCGGGGGACAGCACTCGGCGACCCACCCCGTGCGGAACGCTTGCGGACGTCAGCGGTTTCGCATTGCTGAATACACTCGCCAATCGTGACGTCACAAGCTCTGCGAAGATTCAGTGGCGGCTATCTGGCGCTCTGGTTCGTACTCTTCGGCGGCAGCATCCTCATCGGCGACCACCTCACGGTCGGGCTGGTCGACGGGCTGTCAGCGGTGCCGCTGCCTCTGGTCGTCATGCTGGGTTGGCTGCCCTGCGGGTTGATCGTCCCCGTCCTCCTCGTCGGCTCGGCGCGCTTCGCCGAACCGCCGATGCGGCGGCCCTGGCTCATCCTGGCGGCGGTGTGTGGGCTCGTCTTGGCCGTCCAGGTGCCGATGCTCCTGCGGAGGGACCGGTATTCCTCGCAGGCCTGTCGGCTGGCCGCACAGACCCCCACCGGTGAGGCGCTGACCGCCGGATTGCTTGGTTCGTTCGGTGCCGTGCTGCTCTGGGCCCTGCTGTTCCAGATCTCGAACTGGCTGCTCGGCAGGATCCGCGGTGAGAGGGTGTCGTTCTCGGACAACACCTGGGGATTGCGGCCCCGGAGCAGGCGGGTGTTCGCGGTCGGCGCCGCCGTTTCGATGTTGATCGGCCTCGGGGTCGCGCTCGTCATCTGACTGACCGGGCTGTTCTCACCCACCTCGCTGGCGACGGTGGAGTGGTCTGAGGTCGTGCCGCAGCGGACCGGCCAGCTCAGGGCCGGCACCAGAAAGACCGCGCGGTCGCGCGGTCCTGGTTGTTAGCGTCACCGGATGCGCAGTGGACTTCGAGCGGCGGTCGACAACCTCTACGTGGTATTCGGTCCGTACCCGCTGATCGAGGATGTCGAATACTGTACGCACTGCGTCGACCCGGAGCAGGTTGTCGCGCTGCACCGATCGCCGCTTCGGCAGATCACTGCTGATCAACTTGGTCCGTTGCTGTTCAACTCGACGACGACGTGGGGTGATCAGAGGTACCTCAACCACTTCCTGCCGCGCCTGCTGGAATTGGTGGTGGCCGGCGACATGGACGACTGGAGCTACAACGTCTTCCTGCCAGGTCGACTCAAGGACCTGTGGTGGTCGGGTTCGGACGATGAGCGCAGCGCGATCCGCGACTTCGCGTGGGCCTGGTGGCAAGAGACCATGTCGACGTGGCCCAGCGCGTGTGAGGTAGGGGACGTGCTGGACACGATCGTCGGTTGTGGAGCGGACGTTTCGCCGTACCTCACCGAACTTCAGGGACAGGTCGGCGAACCCGTGGCTCGGCAGCTTGCCGAACTCGTCAGCGGCCTGCTCTTTCACGCCCGGCAGGACAACGACTTCTGGCGTGAGGTCGACGATTGGCTGGCCGGCCCGATACCCGCGAATGTGCTCGTCGCCGGAGTCTCGGCCACCGCCGATCCCGATGTGGCCCGGCAACTGAGCGACGCATACGACAGCCTGGCTCTGTGGCGACAGACCCGGTCGGCCGCCGCCGGGCGGTGACCGGGCCTTCCGGCCCGTCCGGGTGGCCACGACCCAGCCGGGTGTGACCCCGCTAGCGCGCGTCGAGCGGTACGGAGACGGCGACGCGGATCCGCGCCACGGCTTGATCCACCGCGCGCACAGTGGCCCGGGAGTCGTCCTGACTCCGGTTCCGTGAAGTCGGGGGGTCAAGGAGACCTGGACACCCCGGATTCCCGGAACCGGAGTCGACCAACCGCTGTTACTCCGCCCGGTAGACGGAGATGTGCGATGGGCTGTCGGCGGTGAACGGCCGCCGGTGCCAGTCGGCGTACCGCTCGGTGAGCCGGAGCCCTGCCTGCTGGGCCATCTCGTCGATCTGGTGCGGCCAGGCATACCGCATGGCGAACGGCTTCAGGTGCACACCGTCAGCGTCGAAGGTGATGGTCTGCCGGATGAAGGACTGCGCCGGTCGGTCGTACCGATGCAGTCGGATCGTCGCGGAGTCCTCGGTGACGGCCCGGACCTGCACCCGCTCGTCGGCGTCGAAGGTGCGCGGGTCGGGCACGAACGTCTCGATGACGAACGCCCCGCCCGGCGACAACACCCGGGCGACGTTGCGGAAACAGTCCGCCTGCCGCTCGGCGTCCACCAGGTTGAACAGCGTGTTGAAGACCAGGTACGCGAGCCGGAACTCACCCGTCACCGGTACGTCCGCCATGTCGGCGACGACCACCGGGATCCGGTCGCCGCCGGGCTTGGCCCGCAGCTGCGCCACCATCTCCGCGGACGCCTCGACACCGTGCACGTCGAGCCCGCGCTCGGCCAGCGGCAGCGCGACCCGGCCGGTGCCGATCGCCAGTTCGAGAACCGGCCCACCGTCGGCCAGGTCGGCCAGGAAGTCCACAGCCGGCACCGGGTCGGGGTTGCCCGGGCTGTCGTAGCCGGCGGCCCACAGCCGGCCGAAGAGGCCGGGATCGTCGAAGACCGACATCAGCGGCCTCCGGGGTTGGTCAGGGGGTCAGTGGCGCGCTCCCGCGCCGGGGGAGTCGGAGCAGATCTGCTCACGAAGCCTCGATTCCTCAAGTCGGATGACGTTCGGTCGGAGGGGCTTCGTCGTGTTCGGCATGGTGGCTGCTCCCTTCGCGCGGCTGTGGACCGAGCAGACCAGAGACGGCGGTGGCCCGGCAAGGCATATCTGCCGGGCCGGGCCACGGTGCTCGGGCGGGTCAGGAGATGTGGTGCAGGATCACGTTGTGCACGTGGTGGCTCTTCTGCGCGCCACGGAACTCCACCTCGTAGGTGTGCGTCCCCACGTGGATCGCTATCGCACCGGTGGAGAAGAACGAGCCACCCCAGGACTTGTTGCTGACCACACTCACGCTGGTGATCTTCGAGTACGGGATGCTGGTGATCGCGAACCGCTTCCCGATGAACGAGCGGTCCTGGATGATCACGCGACGGTCCGTCAGCCCGATGAACCCGGTGCCGGTGCCGACCGCGTCGTAGACGGCGATGATCTGCTCACCGTCGAGGAGGCCGCTCTCGATCTGCTGGACCTGCTCCTTGCGGTCGTACGCGATGTTCGCCATGGGTCCAAGGCTAGAAAACCGGTGCCAGCCCGCCGACGGGAGCGACGGGCGTCAGGACTCGGTGACCGCCCGGTACGCATCCTCGATACGGGCGGCCAACAGGACCTCACCCTCGGTCAGCGGCTCGCCGTTGCCGTGACCGACCCGGATCTGGGTGCTGTCGGGCAGGCGGCTGATCTCGGGACGCAGGTGCAGTGCGTCAGCGACGACCTTGACCCGTTCCGTCAGGGCGGCGTGTTGGCTGTCGTCGATCGCGAGCGTCCGTCGGATCTGCTCGCCTTCGCGCGTCCAACCAGATAGCAAGGTCAACGCGTCGGAGAGATAGTCGTGCTTGGCCCTGCTGTTGAACAGCACGCGCATCACCGCACCCCCCAAGCGCCGTTGTCGGCTCGTGGCCAAATCGCCGCCATCCCGTGTCTTGTCGGTGTCCTCTAGTCTGTCGCCGCTCGGAAGGGGTGTCCACGCCCACACTTCCGTGTTCTGTTGGCCTAGCGGACGGCTACGGTACCCAAACCGCCGATTGATCTGGCACCCTGGACGCCCGTGCGGACCGAACGGGCGAATGACGGCGGGCAGACCGAACGACGAGACCTCAAGGTGATCGTCGGTGCGGCGATCATCCGGGACGGGCGGGTGCTCGCGTGTGCGCGTGCCGCCCCGCCGGAGGTGGCGGGGATGTGGGAGTTTCCCGGCGGGAAGGTCGAGCCGGGGGAGACCGAGACCGACGCGCTGATCCGGGAGTGCGCCGAGGAGTTGGCCGTACGCGTCGAGATCGGCGACCGGGTCGGCCGCAACGTCAAAATGGCGCACGGCCGTTCGGTGCTCAAGGTGTACGCCGCACGACTGCTCGACGACGACCAGCCGCAGGCGCTGGAACACGAGGCGCTGCGCTGGCTCGCGGCGGACGAGTTGGAATCGGTCACCTGGCTCCCCGCCGACACCCCCATAGTCGCCACCCTCCGCCGACTCCTCAAAACCCCCTAAAACCCCTCGGCCCGGCCCCCGCCCCCAGCTCCCCCTCCCCGCCCCCCAGCTCCCGTTGATCATGGAGTTCTTGTCGCGACACGCCGAGCGAGCGGGCAATAACTCCATGATCAACCGGCCGGGGCCGGGGGGTGGGGCCGGGGGGTGGGGTGGGTGGGGCGTACGGGGTGGTCAGGACTCTTGTTGGCGCCGGGCGGCCCGCCAGGAGCGG
>NZ_JBEZCZ010000036.1:0-80803 GCF_040647875.1 Micromonospora sp. NPDC049230 | reverse complement strand
GCTTTACAAGCACCCTGTTGAGTTCTCAAAGAACAACCACACACCGACCAGAAGCCCCACCTCAGTGGAACCCCAACCGGGGCTTTTCCGTTCCGCGTCCCCGGCACTTTCAGCGCCAGGCACTTTTACTACGTTACCCGCTCGTTTCCGCCGTGTCAAACCGGTGTTTCGCGGTTCGTCGTGCTTCATTCGGTAATGCGGGCACCATGTCTCAACCGGCTTGCGCCGCTCTCGTCACGGATTCGGCAGGCCGGCCGTCGCGATTTCCCGCGACCCGCCCGGTGCCCTGCCAGTTGCTAACCATACCCGGTCGGTTTCGCCGCACCAAATCCGCCTCGCGGCGTTTCTGGTGGCACCGCCCGGTCCGGGATCCGGTGGGCATGCCCGCCCGACCCCGAGGCCATTGGCCGACGCTCCGGCCGTTTCAGGCTTTCGCCTGTTTCGTCCGTTCCGCGCTGGCAGAGAGAAAGTTACGCGTCCGGCCGGATGATCGTCAAATCGGCCGGACGCGTCCCCCGTCACACCGTCGATGCCGAGCTATTCGCCCAGCTCAACGCCCGCGAACGAGCGCTTGCCGCGACGCAGCACCAGGTATCGCCCGTGCAGCAGGTCGCTCGCCGACACCCCGGCGTCCACCTCGGTCACCCGGTTGTTGTTGACGTAGGCGCCGCCCTCGGCGATCACCCGACGCGCCTCCTTGAGGCCACTGACGAGCCCGGAGTCGCGCAACAGCCCCGCCACATCCGGCAGTTCGCCGGTGAGACGCACCAGGCCCGCCTCGGTCAGCGCCGCGCGCAGCGTCTCCGGGGCCAGCTCGTCCAGCGACCCACGGCCGAAGAGGGCCTGACTGGCGGCGATCGCCTGCCGGGTCTCCTCGGCGCCGTGCACCAGGGTGGTCAGTTCCTCGGCGAGCGCCCGCTGCGCCAGGCGGGCAGCCGGCCGCTCAGCCGTCGCCTTCGCCAACTCCTCCAACTCGTCACGGGTACGGAAGCTGAAGTAGCGCAGGTAGCGGTCGACCTCCTGGTCCTCGACGTTGAGCCAGAACTGGTAGAACGCGTACGGGCTGGTCATCGTGGGGTCCAGCCAGACGGCGCCGCCCTCGCTCTTGCCGAACTTCGTGCCGTCGGACTTGGTGACCAGCGGCGTGGTGAACGCCTGCACCGGCCCCGCGCCCCGCCGACGGACGTAGTCGACGCCGGCGGTGATGTTGCCCCACTGGTCGGACCCGCCGAACTGGAGCTGGCAGCCGTACCGGCGGTGCAGCTCGAAGAAGTCGTTGCCCTGGAGCAGCTGGTAGCTGAACTCGGTGAAGCTGATGCCGGTCTCCAGCCGGGCCCGCACCACCTCCCGCGCCAGCATCTTGTTGACCGGGAAGTGCTTGCCCACGTCGCGCAGGAACTCGACAACCGACATCTCGCCGGTCCAGTCCAGGTTGTTGACCAGCCGCGCCGCGTTGTCCCCCGTGTACGACACGAAGGGCGCGAGCTGGTCGCGGATGCGCTCGACCCAGCTGGCGATCACCTCGGGCGGGTTGAGCGTGCGTTCGGCGCTCTCCTTCGGGTCACCGATCTGCCCGGTCGCCCCACCCACCAGCAGCAACGGCCGGTGGCCGGCGAGTTGCAGTCGGCGGGCCGTGGTGACCTGCATGAGGTTGCCGACGTGCAGGCTCGGGGCGGTGGGGTCGAAGCCCACGTAATAGGTGGCGGCGCTCCCACCGTCGAGCAGCTCGCGCAGCTCGTCGAGGCCTGTCGAGTCCTGGATGAGGCCACGCCAGAGCAGGTCGTCGGTCAGGGAGTCCCGCCCGGACGGCGGGGGGCTGCTGTCGGTCACGGTCACCGATTCTCCCCCATCGCCGGCACCGACCCGTACCGGGTTTGCCGCAACGCGCCCCGGTTAGGCTTGCGTCCGGTTGATCGAGGAGGGTTTCGCAGTGGAGATGCCGGATCTGACGGGTGGTTTCGTCGCCCTGCTCGGCCTGAAGTTCGAAGAGGCGTCCGCCGACCGGGTGGTCATCAGCTGGCAGGTCCGACCGGAGCTGCACCAGCCGTTCGGCATCCAGCACGGTGGGGTGTACTGCTCGGTCGTGGAGACCGCCGCGAGCGTCGGCGGCTCCCTCTGGCTGGCCGACCGGGGCACCGTGGTCGGCGTGTCGAACCAGACCGACTTCCTGCGGGCCGTGCGCGAGGGCGAGTTGACAGCTGTCGGCACGCCCGTGCACCGGGGCCGCAGCCAGCAACTCTGGCAGGTGGAGATCACCGATGCCGACGAGCGGCTGGTCGCGCGTGGTCAGGTCCGACTACAGAACCTCTCGCGCGACTGAGCGGCGGCACCCGGGCCGTTCAGCCGCGGGCCTCGTCCAGCACCGGCTCCGCGGTCAGCTCGGCGTCCGGGTCGGTGTCATCGGGTACGCGGCTGACGCGTACCTCGGTGATCGCCCGATGGTCGATGCCGGCGACCACCAGGATCCAGCCGTCCAGGGTGACGTCCTCCCCCGCGACGGTGGGGATGTGCCCGAGTCGGGCCAGCACCAACCCGGCGACCGTGGTGTAGTCGCCGTCCGGGCGCGAGGGCAGCTCGACGCCGATGTCCGGAAGGTCGTGCACCGGGAAGGTGCCGGGCAGCAGCAGCGCGCCGTCGGGGTCGCGCCGCACCGAGCTCACGTCCCGGTCGGTCTCGTCGTAGATCTCACCGACGATCTCCTCCAGGATGTCCTCCAGTGTCACGATGCCGTCGACGGCGCCGCGCTCGTCCACGACGAGCGCGATGTGCTGGCGTTCGGCCTTGAACTGGCGCAGCGCGTCCACCACGGGCAGCGAGTCGGGCAGCAGCATCGGGGGGCGGGCGATCTCGTCGACCGGGCGGTCGTCGGGCACCCCCACCAGGTCGCGCAGGTGGATCACCCCGGCGGTGTCGTCCAGGCCACCGTGGCGCACGACCGGCGCGCGGGAGTGCCCGGTGGCGGCCAGCACGAGCCGCGCGGCCTCCGCGGTGGTCCCGCTGTCGAGCGTGAAGACCTGCAACCGGGGTACGAGGACAGCCCGCAACCGCCGGTCGGCGATCTCCACCGCCCCGGCGATGATGGTGCGCTGCTCCTTGGTGAAGCCGTGGTTGCCGGCGACGATGTCGCGCAGCTCGTCCGGGCCGATCTCCTCCGGCTGGTGTTTCGGGTTGAGTCCGACAAGTCGGACGACCACGTCGCTGGTGGCGCCGAGCGCCCAGACGGCCGGGCGGGTGAACGTGGCGAGCAGGTCGAGGGGACGGGCCACCAGCAGCGCCCACCGCTCGGCGGACTGCATGGCGATCCGTTTGGGGGCCAGCTCGCCGAAGACCAGGGTGACGAAGGTCAGCGCCAGGGTGACCACCACGATGGCCACCGTCTCGGCGGCGTTCCCGAACATCCCGAGCAGCGGCACGAGGGGCTTGGCCAGCGACACCGCCGCGGCGGCGGAGGCCAGGAAGCCGGCGAGGGTGATGCCGATCTGGATGGTGGCCAGGAAGCGGTTCGGGTCCTTGGCGAGGCGGGCCAGCACCCGGCCGGCCCTGCTGGTGCGCTCCAACCGCTGGATCTGGCTGTCCCGCAGTGACACCAACGCCATCTCGCTGCCGGCGAAGAGCGCGTTGATCACGACCAGGATCCCGACCAGGGCCAGTTGGCTCCCGTAGCTCTGCACGCCCGGTTCGCTCCCTCTGCGGTGGTGGCACCGGCCAGTACGCGCGGCGCCCGCCGGTCGGCGAGCCCGCCCGGCGTAGGCGTGTGATTGCCCCGTCCGGTGCCCGCCGAATCATGCCCGGCCGAGGCTACGCCGGATCGGGCGGCGGTGACGCCACGCCGGATCGGGCGGCGGCGACGCTACGCCGGCTCGCCGGCCGGGGTCGTCGGCAGGTCGAGGACGTACGAGTCGCCCTCCGGGCGGAAGCCGAGCCGGTGGTAGTACGGGGCGATCATCCGGGGTGGGCTGACCACCCGGCGGAAGCCCCGTTCGGTGAACAGGTGGCTGCGTCGGTAGACGAACTCGCCCGGCGTGAAGTCACGGAACCTGGGGGTCACGTAGTCCAGGTCGATCTGGGCGACGCCGCGCGCCTCGGCGTGCGACAGCACCACGCCCACCACCTCGTCGGCCCGGACCACGAGGAAGGCGGAGCGGCCGGACACCTCCGGGTCCCACCGGAAACCGGGGTTGAAACGGGCGATGTCGGCGGCGTGCACCCGCAGCGTGTGCGCGAGGAACTCATCGCCGACGCCGACCTCCACCACCTGGTAGGTCTGCTCGTCGTGGCGGGTGGCGAGCATCCCCCGCAGGTACCAGATGTTGATCGCCGCGAGCACGATGTTGAGCCCGACCATGGGCCAGACCTCGATGGCGGCGTTGTAGCCGATCAACACGACGCTGCCGACGAGGTTGAGCGCACGCAGCCGCAGGACGCGCGACTGCAGCAGCGACCAGACCAGCACCGCGGAGCCGGCCCAGCCGACGAGATCCAACCAGTTCACCCCGCGAGACTAGTGCCCGCCCAGGTCAGGGGCATCGGCGGGCAGCTCCAGCAGCCACTCCTCGACGTCTTCGCCGCGACCGTTGGCGTACCCCGAGTCCTCACCGACCACCACGAACCCGCACTTGCGCAGCACCGCGAGGGACGCGGCGTTGTCCTTGGCGGCGCGGGCGTGCACCGGCCGGGGCACCTCGCGCAGCAGGGCGGCCAGGGCGGCGGTGGCGTGCCCCCGGCCCCAGCGTTGCCTGTCGATCCAGTAGCTGACCTCGGTCTGGCCCTCGACGGGGAAGGCGCTCACGTAGCCGACCACCTCGCCGTCGACCTCGACAGTGCGGACCCGGTTGGCCGGGTTGGTGAGCACCCGGGCCCAGTGCCTGGCGAACTCCCGGCGGTCGGACGGGTCTTTGGGGCCGAAGGCGGCCATCCGGTTGGCCTCCGGGTCCTGCTGGTGCAGGAAGAACTCGACGAGGTCGTCCTCCAGGACCGGGCGCAGCCGCAGATCAGCAGTCATCGGCCGAGGGTACGCAGCGGGTGGGACAGCACCGAGGCGGGCTGGCCGACCGGGCGGCGCGGTTGCCCACTGCCGCCACCGCGACGCGAGCGGAAACCCGATCATGCCGGCAGTGAAGCGCTTGCTCCTCACGCGGCGTCATGTCACATAGTTGGCGGTGTGGAGGAGCACCTGACCGTGGGGCGTGTGGCGGAGTTGGCCGGCGTCAGTGTCCGCACACTGCATCACTATGACGAGATCGGCCTCCTGGAGCCGTCCACGCGGACCGCGGCCGGGCACCGGGCCTACTCCGCGGCCGACGTGAAGCGACTCCGGGAGGTGCTCGCCTACCGGCGGCTCGGCTTTGGACTGCGGGAGATCGCGGATCTGGTTGACGACCCGGCCACCGACGCGGTCGCGCACCTGTGTCGGCTGCGCGGCCTGCTGATGGACCAGCGCGACCGCGCTGCTGCCATGGTGACGGCCATAGACAGGGAACTGGAGGCACGAGCGATGGGGATCAGGACGACGCCAGAGGAGCAACTGAGGGTGTTCGGCCCGCAGTTGTACGACGCCATCGGATCCGCGTACCCAGCGACGCGGCGCACCGAGCCACGGATCGCCGCGCGCATCTGGGATGCGCTGGGGGACGCACGAACGGTACTGAACGTCGGGGCCGGCACCGGCTCCTACGAACCCCCCGACCGTGACGTCACCGCGGTGGAACCGTCGGCGGTCATGCGGGCGCAGCGTCCCCCGGGCGCGGCGCCGTGCGTGGCAGCCGCCGCGGAGAGTCTGCCGTTCGAGGACCAGTCCTTCGACGCCGCGATGGCGGTCAGCACCGTCCACCACTGGCCGGACCCAGTCGCCGGACTGCGTGAGATGAAGCGTGTGGCCCGTCGCGTGGTGGTGTTCACGTACGACGCCGACGACACCGGCTGGCGTCAGCGGTTTTGGCTCACCCGCGACTATCTGCCCGAGTTCGCGGAACTCCTCGTCGGCTGGCCGTCCCTGGCCGACCTGACCCGCGCGATCGGAGGACGCGCGGAGCCGGTGCTCGTCCCGTGGGACTGCGACGACGGCTTCTTCGAGGCACACTGGCGCCGGCCTGAGGCGTACCTGGACGAACATGTACGCCGCGCGGTTTCGGTATGGACCAGAGTCGGACCGCAGGCTGAGCAACGGGCAGTCAGCACACTTCGCGAAGACCTCTCCTCAGGCCGGTGGGCCGAGCGCAACCGCGATCTCGTCGCCCTCGACACGGCAGAGCTCGGCCTCCGCCTGCTCGTCGCCTGACCCGCTGTGCGCGAGAACCCCGCCGACCGCAACGCACGAGCCCGCATCAGATGCGCGATTCCGCTTCGGCGCTGGCACGTCACCGATTCCGTACGCGACAGTTACCCGTTTCAGCGAACCGCCCGTCCAGCGCGTGCCAACCAGCGCGTCATCGCATCTGATCGACCAGGCGGCGGTTGCGGCAAGGTGACTCTGAGGCAACGGACCGACCCGGGGAGTACCGATGAATCGACAGGTCGTGGTGGGTGTGGACGGTTCGGCGTCCAGCCTCGTCGCCGCCGAGCACGCGGCCCGCGCCGCGCTGCTGCGGTCCCGGCCGCTCCTGCTGCTGCACGGCTACCTGCACCCACTCGGCTACGGCGTGTCGCTCAATCCGTACGACATCGGGGTGCCGGTGCCCTCCGAGGAGGCGCAGCGGATGTTGGAGACCACGGCGGCCGACCTGACCGAGCGGTGGCCCGGCCTGGTCGTCGAGGTACGCCAGGTCGCCGGCGGCCCCGGGATCACGCTTGTCGAGGAGTCCCGCCAGGCCGAGCTGGTGGTGGTGGGCAGTCGGGGGCTGGGCGGGTTCGCCGGTCTGCTGCTCGGCTCGGTCGGCACGCAGGTCGCCGCGCACGCGCACTGCCCGGTGCTGGTGGTCCGCCCGGACGAGCAGCCGATCCCGGTGGACGCCCCGGTGCTGGTCGGCGTCGACGGCTCCGAGTCGGCCCGGCTCGCCACGGAATACGGCGCCGCCGAGGCGGCGCTGCGGGACGTGCCGCTGGTGCTGGTGCACGTCGACCCACCGGCGGCGGACTGGGCGGCGCCGGAGGAGATCGAGGAGTCGCCGGCCGCGTACCGGGCCGAGGCGGTCCGGCTGCTGGCCGACGCGTCCGCCAGCGTGCGCGCCGAGCGCCCCGACCTGGTGGTGCGTGAGCATCCGGTGCGGGCGGCCGGCGCGGCCCAGGGGCTCGTCGAGGCCAGCGGCACGGCGTCGCTGCTGGTCGTGGGCACCCGGGGCCGGGCCGGATTCGCCGGTCTGTTGCTCGGCTCGGTCAGCCAGGCGGCGATCCAGCACGCGCACTGCCCGGTGCTGGTCGCCCACCCGGTCAGTTGACCGACGTGCCGTCGCCCCGGTCGAGCAGGTGCAGGAAGTCGGTGGTGAGGGCGAACGGGTCGGCCGGGCCGCTGGCCGGCGGCCGGCGCTCCACCTGGTCGGCCAGCTCACCGGCCGCGCGTCGGATCCGGCCGCGCAACGCGCCGTCGGCAGTGCCGTCCGACCAGTCCTCCGGGGCGGCGAAGACCGCGGTCGGGACCACCACCGCCCGCAGGTACGCGAACATCGGGCGGACGGCGTGCTCCAGTGCCAGCGAGTGGCGCGCGGTGCCGCCGGTGGCCCCGATCAGCACCGGCCGGTCGACCAGCGACGCGGAATCCAACACGTCGAAGAACGACTTGAACAGCCCGTTGTACGAGGCACTGAAGATCGGGGTGACGGCGATGAGCCCGTCCGCTCCGGTCACCGTGTCGACGACCTCGCGCAACGCCGCCGGCGGGAACCCGGTGAGCATGTTGTTCACCACGTCGTGGGCGTACTCCCGCAGGTCGACGACGCGCAGCTCCACCTCGGAGCCGCGCCGGACCAACTCGTCGCGGGTGGCCGCGGCGAGCTGGTCGGCGAGCAGCCGCGTCGACGAGGGCTGACTCAGCCCCGCCGAGACCACGGCCAGGGTGCGGTGGGTCATCGGGTCGCCCCCTCCGGAGCCTTGCCCGTCACGTCGTCGACGGCGTGCACGGTGCTGTCCTTGCCGCCGCCCGCGGCGGCGACCAGGGAGGCGTGGGTCGGCGCGTCCGGCACGTGCGCGGGTCGCAGCGACTCGAACTCCTTGCGCAGCACCGGCACGACCTCCTCGCCGAGCAGGTCGAGCTGCTCCAGGACGGTCTTCAGCGGCAGACCCGCGTGGTCCATCAGGAACAGCTGCCGCTGGTAGTCGCCGACGTACTCACGGAAGCCCAGCGTGCGGTCGATGACCTGCTGCGGGCTGCCCACTGTCAGCGGCGTCTCCCGGGTGAACTCCTCCAGCGACGGCCCGTGCCCGTAGACCGGGGCGTTGTCGAAGTACGGCCGGAACTCCCGGACCGCGTCCTGCGAGTTGCGCCGCATGAACACCTGCCCGCCGAGGCCGACGATGGCCTGGTCGGCGGTGCCGTGGCCGTAGTGCGCGTACCGCTGGCGGTAGAGCCCGACCATCCGCTGGGTGTGCTCCTTGGGCCAGAAGATGTGGTTGGCGAAGAAGCCGTCGCCGTAGTAGGCGGCCTGCTCGGCGATCTCCGGGCTGCGGATCGAGCCGTGCCAGACGAACGGCGGGACGCCGTCGAGCGGGCGCGGCGTCGAGGTGAACGACTGCAACGGGGTGCGGTGCTTGCCCTTCCAGTCGACCACGTCCTCGCGCCACAGCCGGTGCAGCAGGTCGTAGTTCTCGATCGCGAGGGGGATGCCGGCGCGGATGTCCTTGCCGAACCACGGGTAGACCGGGCCGGTGTTGCCGCGACCCATCATCAGGTCCACCCGGCCGTCGGACAGGTGCTGGAGCATCGCGTAGTCCTCGGCGATCTTCACCGGGTCGTTGGTGGTGATCAGCGTGGTCGCGGTGGACAGCAGCAGCCGCTCGGTGCGGGCCGCGATGTGGCCGAGCATGGTGGTCGGTGACGACGGCACGAATGGCGGGTTGTGGTGCTCACCGGTGGCGAAGACGTCCAGGCCGACTTCCTCGGCCTTCAACGCGATCGCGACCATCGCCTTGATCCGCTCATGCTCGGTCGGCTCCCGACCGGTGGTCGGATCGACGGTGACGTCGCCGACGGTGAAGATCCCGAACTGCATGACCAGCTCCTCGCGTGTCAACCGGATGCCGCCGTGGTACCCGGACGCAGCTCTCAACTTATTTGACAACGCAACTATTCCGTCGGCGGCACGGCTCGGGGTGGCACGGGTCACGCCCGATAACGGACATGGGTGGCGTTGACGGGCCCTCCCGTCGGCTCAGCCGCCGGCCACCGAGGGAAGCACCCGCACCTCGGCACCCTCGCCGACGGGCGTGGCCAACCCGCCCGAATGGCGGCAGTCCGCACCATCGACGTAGACGTTGACGTAGCGGCGTAACTCGCCGCGCTCGTCGCGGATGCGCCGGGCCAGCCGCGGATACGCGACGGCGACCTCGTCGAGGACCGCCCGCAGCGTCCCGGCGGCGGTGACGCTCAGCCGACTGGCACCGCCGGCCTCGCCGCGCAGCGGGCCGGGCAACAGCACGGTGACCACGCTCAGACCGCCGCGGCCCGAACGCAGAGCACGTCCGGCAGGTGTGCCGCCACCAGGGACCAGGAGTCGCCCTCGTCGCGGCTGGCGAAGACCGAACCGGAGCGGGTGCCGAAGTAGACGCCACCCGGAGTGGAGTCGTCGGCGCACATCGCGTCGCGCAACACCGCCGGATAGAACGGCCCCTCGGGCAGCCCCACCGACAGCGGCTCCCACTTGCCGCCGGCGTCGGCGGAGCGGAACACCCGGCAGCGGTGGTCGGTCGGGAACCGCTCGCCGTCGGCCACCAGCGGGAAGGTCCACACAGTGCCGCCCCGCCCCGGGTGGGCCACCATCGGGAAGCCGAAGTCGCTGGGCAGCCCCTCGGCGATCGAGGACCAGGTGCGACCGTCGTCGTCGGAACGGTAGACGCCGTGGTGGTTCTGTGCGTACAGCCGCTCGGGGTTGCCGGCGTCCCGGGCGACCTTGTGCACGCACTGGCCGAACTCCGGCCACTCGTCGGGCATGAAGTAGGCGCGGATGCCGGTGTTGCCCGGCGCCCAACTCGCCCCGGCGTCCTCCGAGCGGTAGACCCCACCGGTGGACATGGCGACGAGCAGCCGAGCCGGGTCACGCGGGTGCGGCAGCACTGTGTGCACGGCCTGGCCGCCGAAGCCGGCCTCCCACTGTGGGCGGTGCGGGTGGTCCCAGAGGGAACGGACCAGCGCGAAGCTGCGGCCACCGTCGGTGGACTTGAACAACGCCGAGGGCTCGGTGCCGGCCCAGACGACGTCCGGCTGGTCGGGGCCGGCCGGCATCAACTGCCAGACCCGCTCAAGGGACACGTCGGTGTCGGCTGGAAACGCGACGGGCGCGTGCTCGGGCTCGTCCCAGGAGGCGCCGAGGTCGTCGCTTGTGGCGACGCTGGGCCCGAAGTGTGAGCTGGTCATCCCGGCGAGCAACCGCGGGCTGGACCGCCGGGTGTCGACGGCGACCGCGTAGACACCCGTCATCGGGAAGTGCGGGCCGGTGATCTCCCAACTTCGCCGGTCGTCGGTGCTGGTGGCGAGAAACAACCCCTTGGCCGTGCCGATCGCGAGCAGCGTCGCCATGATGTCCTCCGAACCGTCGGTGAGCAGGTGCGGTGATTATGGCCACACCCCCCGACACGTTCCCGGGACACACGCCCGCGGCTCAGCGCCGGATGCGGGGCACGTGCCGGCGGTACGCGCTGACCGTGGGGTCGCCGTCGATCCAGAACCGCCACGGCAGGTCGTGTGCGCCGGTCACGCCGACCCGGGGACCCGCCACCACCGTCTCGGGCGGCACCGGCCGGGCCGGGGGGCGCAGGCGGACCGGGCCGTCGCCGAGCAGGTACGCCCCGTAGGCCGCACGGTCGATGCCGAGCGCGGAGCAGAGCCGGGCGGGCCCACGGGCCAGGTCCACGTCTCGCCGGACGGCCGGCCGGCGCTCCCGTGCCGTGACCAGCCCGTCGACGACCTCCCCGGCGCGCAGCAGCACGGCGGAGGCCTCGCCCTCGACCCCGGTGACCACGTTGACGCACCAGTGCATCCCGTAGGTGAAGTAGACGTAGGCGTGCCCGGCGGGGCCGAACATCACGGCGTTGCGTGGGGTGGGACCCCGATGGGCGTGCGAGGCGGGATCACCGCCGCTGCCGGCGTACGCCTCGACCTCGGTGATCCGCAGGGTGACTCCGCCGGCGTGCAGCCGGCAGCCCAGCAGCCCACGCGCCGCTGGCAGCAGTGGACCGGCGAGCAGGTCCGCCAGCGCCGCCAGGTCGGTGTCGGTGGTGCGGTCACCGGAGGGCAGGGCCATGCTCCCGACGGTACCCATCCCGGCGCCCGGGCACCCGTCGGGCACGGTCCGAGTTGAACAATGTGTTGACAATGCTGTGTTGAGAGTGTGTGCTCGGACCATGACGACGAACGACCCGTTCACCGCGCCGCACCCGGCCCACGCCCGCGCCCACCGCACCCACGAGGCGCTCCAGCGCATCAGCGAGCGGCACGCCGGCACCGGCACCCAGCGTGGGCGCTGGGCCCACCCGTACGTGCTGGACCCGTGGGAGGCGGTCGCCCTGGTCACCGCGCTGGCGGCGGGCGGGGCCGAGCGGGAGCCGGCGGAGGAGCCGATCGACGCCGCCGACCTCACCGCCGCGCTGACCCTGCTGCCGCACGTGCGCGCCGAGTTGGACGCCCTGGAGGCCGGGCTGTTGACGCTGGCCCGCGACCGGGGGCTGACCTGGCAGGCCATCGCGTACGGGCTGGGGCTGGGCAGCGCGCAGGCGGCCCGGCAGCGCTACGAGCGGGTCGCCGCCCGCTCGGCCGAACAGACCGCCTGACGACCCCGCTCGACAGCGCTCGACAGCGCTCGACCCCGCAAGATCACGCTCGTCCGTCAAAGATCACGCTCGAACATGGAAGTCAACACCGTTGCGTGAGGGCTGTAGCCGGCGGGTCAACCCGGGACAGGAAGTGCCCGATCGGGGAGCGGGTTGGGTCCGGCTTGGCGATCATGGAGTTGTGGTGCCGACTTTGGGGGTGTTACGGGCGTTCTGTTACCCACCACAACTCCATGATCGCGAGGCAGTGCTGAGCCGTTCCACCTAACGCAACGGCGTTGACATGGAAGTAGTGGCCTCAACCGCGGCGGAGGCCACTAGATCCTGGATCGAGCACGATCTTGCGGGCGGGGCGCGGCGGGCACGGCGCGGCACGGCGGGCTCAGATCGGGGCGGAGCCAGAGCCGGGCGGGGCGGCCGGGATCGGCACGGCGGGCATGCGACGGCAATTGGGCGGGCACACTGTGCGCACGACGAGGAGGCACCCATGAAGCGCGCGGAGATGCGGGCGTACTGCCTGGCCAAGCCGGGGGCGTGGCTGGACCGTCCGTGGGAGGGCGACGAGGTGGTGAAGGTCGGCAGCCGGATCTTCGCGTTCCTCGGCAGCGACGAGGACAGGCCGACCGTCGGCATCAAGTGCGGGCCGACCCGGGAGGTGGCCGACGAGTGGCTGCACCGGCACCCCGACGACGCCCGGGTGATGGCCTACATCGGTCGGTCCGGGTGGAACACGCTGCGCCTGAACGGCGGGATCGACGACGAGGAGCTGACCGAGGCGGTCGACGCGTCGTACGACATGGTGGTGGCGAAGCTCCCGAAGCGGGAGCGCCCGACGGCCTGAACCGGCCGTGGCGCCGGCGGCACGCGCCGACGCCACGACGCGAGGTCTAGCGCGGGACGACCCGCTCGGCGGACCACTCCCGCCAGGTGGCCAGCCGGTCCGCGGCGGTGGCGAGCTGGTCGGCCACCGGGCCGGGGCCGGTCGAGCCGGGGGTGGTCCGGGCCGCGAGGGCCGAGCGGACCGAGAGCACGTCGCGCACCGACGGGTCGAGGTGCTCGCTGATCGCGGTGAGGTCGTCGTCGGAGACGTCTTCCAGCTCGCATTCCCGGGCCGCGCAGAGCGCCACCAGCCGGCCGGTGATCTCGTGGGCGTCCCGGAAGGGCACGTTGCGCCGGACCAGCCAGTCGGCGACCTCGGTGGCGAGGGAGAAGCCGACCGGGGCCGCGGCGACGAGGCGGTCCACCCGGACCGACATCGTGGAGATCATTCCGGCCAGGGCCGGGAGCAGCAACTCCAGGGTGTCGACGGCGTCGAAGGCCGGCTCCTTGTCCTCCTGCATGTCCCGGTCGTAGGTCATCGGCAGGCCCTTGAGCATGGTGAGCACCGTCACCAGACCGCCGACCAGGCGGCCGGACTTGCCCCGGGCCAGCTCGGCGATGTCCGCGTTCTTCTTCTGCGGCATGATCGACGAGCCGGTCGCGAACGAGTCGTCCAGCTCCACCCAGCCGAACTCGTGCGAGGTCCAGAGCACGACCTCCTCACCGAGCCGGGACAGGTGCACCCCGATCAGCGCGGTGGTGAAGAGGAACTCGGCGACGAAGTCCCGGTCGGCCACGGCGTCCATCGAGTTGGCGAACGACGTCCGGAAGCCCAGCTCCTTGGCCACGGCCACCGGATCCAGCGGAAGCCCCGAACCGGCGAGGGCGCCCGCGCCGAGCGGGCTGATCGCCGCCCGGTGGTCCCAGTCGCGCAACCGCTCCAGGTCCCGCAGCAGCGGCTGCACGTGGGCGAGCAGCCAGTGCCCGAACGTGACCGGCTGGGCGTGCTGAAGGTGCGTCATGCCGGGTGCGGCCGTGTCGATGTGCCGCTCGGCCTGCTCGACAAGCGCCTCGGCCAGCTCGACGAGCCGGCTGGCCACGCCCCGGGCGTGGTCGCGCAGGTAGAGCCGCAGGTCTGTGGCGACCTGGTCGTTGCGCGACCGGCCGGCGCGCAGCTTGCCACCGAGGCTGCCGAGGCGCTCCAGCAGCCCGCGCTCCAGCGCGGTGTGCACGTCCTCGTCGTCGATCGTGGGGCGGAACGACCCCGAGGCGCACGCCGCCTCCAGGTCGTCCAGGGCCGCCAGGATCCGCCCCAACTCCTCGGGGTCGAGCAGGCCGGCGCCGGCCAGGACCCGGGCGTGCGCCCGGGAACCGGCGATGTCGTACGGGGCCAGGCGCCAGTCGAACTGCACGCTCACCGACAGTCGGGCGAGCGCCTCGGCGGGGCCGCCCGCGAACCGGCCACCCCACAGGCTCGTCCGGTTGGTGGCTGCGCTGTTCTCGGTCAGACTCTTGTCGTCCACGTCGCCCATCATTGCTCTGCTCGTCTCTCCCTCGCGACTGCGGGGCTCACTCACTGCGTTCGCGCTCGCACGTGTCACTGTCCCGCACCGCCCAGCCGGGCGTCCCGCGCGGCGGCCATCCGACTCGGCAGGCCCCACAGCCGCACGAAGCCCTTCGCCAGAGACTGGTCGAAGGTGTCGCCGGTGTCGTAGGTGGCCATCCCGAAGTCGTAGAGGCTCGCCTCGGAGCGCCGGCCGGTCACCGTGGCCCGGCCGCCGTGCAGGGTCATCCGCACCTCGCCGCTCACGTGCCGCTGCGCGTCGTCGATGAACGCGTCCAGCGAGTCCTTCAACGGCGAGAACCACAGGCCGTCGTAGACAAGCTCGCCCCAGCGTTGGTCCACGCTCCTCTTGAACCGGGCCAGGTCCCGCTCCACTGTCACCGCCTCCAACTCCTGGTGGGCGGTGATCAGCGCGATCGCGCCGGGCGCCTCGTACACCTCGCGGCTCTTGATGCCGACCAGGCGGTCCTCGACCATGTCGAGCCGGCCCACGCCCTGGGCGCCGGCGCGTCGGTTCAGCTCCAGGATCGCCTGGTACGGGGTGACCGTCTCACCGTCGATCGCCACCGGCACACCGCCGTCGAAGGTGAGCACGACCTCGTCGGCGTCGCGCTCCTGCGCCGGGTCGGCGGTGTACGAGTACAGGCCCTCGACCGGGGCGTTCCAGATGTCCTCCAGGAAGCCGGTCTCCACCGCGCGGCCCCACAGGTTCTGGTCGATCGAGTAGGGCGACTTCGCCGACACGTCGATCGGCAGCCCCTTCTCCTCGGCGAAGGCGATCGCCTTGTCCCGTGTCCAGGCGAAGTCCCGGGCCGGCGCGATGATCTTCAGGTCGGGGGCGAGCGCGTTCAGCCCCACCTCGAACCGGACCTGGTCGTTGCCCTTTCCGGTGCAGCCGTGCGACACGATCGTGCCGCCGTGCGTACGCGCCGCCGCCACCAGGTGCTTGACGATCAGCGGCCGGGACAGCGCCGACACCAGCGGGTAACGGTCCATGTAGAGGGCGTTGGCCCGGATCGCCGGCAGGCAGTAGTCGGCGGCGAACTCGTCGCGCGCGTCGACGACCTCCGCCTCGGCGGCACCGCAGTCCAGGGCACGCTGGCGGATCGCGTCGAGGTCCTCGCCGCCCTGCCCGACGTCGACAGCGACAGCGATCACCTCGGCGCCGGTCTGCTCGGCCAGGTACGGAATGGCGACGGAGGTGTCCAAACCTCCGGAGTACGCGAGCACGACCCGCTCGGTCATGGCGTGGTATTCCCTTCGGCGTTGTCCTCCCGGCCGGCCCAACCGGCGAGCTTGTCACCGAGCGCGGCCCCGCCGACGGCCTCGCGGGCCACGACGAGGATGGTGTCGTCACCGGCGATGGTGCCGACGATCTCGGGAAGGCCCGCCCGGTCCAAGGCGCTGGCCAGATACTGGGCCGCCCCCGGCGGGGTACGCAGCACGGCGATGTTGCCGCTGGAGTCGACCCCGTTGAGCAGTTCGCGCAGCAACCGCACCAGCCGTGCCGGCGCGGCCTCGGCGTCGCGCAGCGGTCGCTGGCCGTCCTCCGGGATCAGGTAGACGGCCGGCCCGTCACCGCCACGCACCTTGACCGCGCCCAACTCCTCCAGGTCCCGCGAGAGGGTGGCCTGGGTGACGACGACGCCGTCGGCGGCGAGCAGGTCGGCCAGCTCGGTCTGCGACCGGATCGCCCTGTCGCGGATCAGCTCCACGATCCGGGCGTGCCGGGCCGCCCGGGTCAGTGGCCCGGTCAACTGAACTCCCCGGTCGCGCCGGCCGCGATCACGGCGGCCCCGGTCGCGGCAGGTCCAGTCGCGGCGGCATCAGGCGCGGCGGCATCGGGCGCGGCGGCTTCGGGCGCCGGGTCGAGCAGGAAGGTCAGCAACGCCTTCTGCGCGTGCAGCCGGTTCTCGGCCTGGTCGAAGACCGCGCTCTGTGGGCCGTCCAGCACCTCGTCGGTGATCTCCTCACCGCGGTGCGCGGGCAGGCAGTGCAGCACTATCGCGTCCGGCGCGGCCTGGCTGAGCAGGTCCTTGTTGACCTGGTACGGCAGGAACGGGGTGATCCGGTCCAGCCCGTCGGACTCCTGGCCCATCGACGTCCAGGTGTCGGTGGCCAGCACGTCGGCGTCGCGTACCGCCTGGGCCGGGTCGGTCAGCACCCGCACCGACCCGCCGGTGTCGGCGGCGATCCGGGCCGCCCGGTCCAGCACGGCCTGGTCCGGCGCGAACCCGGCCGGCCCCGCGATCCGCACGTGCATGCCGGCCATCGCCCCGGCCAGCAGGTACGACTGCGCCATGTTGTTCGCGCCGTCGCCCACGTAGGTCAGGGTGCGCCCGGCGGTGCCGCCGCACCGCTCCCGGATGGTGAGCAGGTCGGCAAGCAGTTGGCACGGGTGGAAGCCGTCGGTGAGCGCGTTGATCACGGGCACGCTGGCGCCGCTCGCCACCTCGGCGATCCGGTCGTCGCCGTGGGTACGCAGCACGATCGCCGCGACGTAGCGGGACAGCACCCGCCCCGCGTCGGCGAGGGACTCGCCCCGGCCGAAGTGGGTGACCTGCGTGTCCACCACGAGGGGATGCCCGCCCAATTCGGCGATCCCGGCGTCGAACGAGATCCTGGTCCGCAGGCTCTGCTTGTCGAAGAGCACCGCCACCGAACGGGGGCCGGCCAGCGGCTGGTGGCCGAACCGATCCGCCTTCATCCGCGCCGCCAGGTCGAGGACCGTGGACTGCTCGGCCGGCGAGAGGTCGTCGTCGCGCAGGAAGTGCCGAGTCATGCGCTCGTTCCCGTCGTGGTGGTGGTCGGCGTCGAGATCTTGGAAGATTTCGGCCCCTGGAGGGGCGCTTTCCCTCCAAGATCTGCGGCGGTTCCGGCGGCCGCCGGGGCGGCCGCGTCCAGGGCGGCGGGTAGGGCCGCTAGGAAGGTGTCCGTTTGGGCGGCGGTGAGGATCAGCGGTGGGACCAGCCGCAGCACACCCGGCTGCACCGCGTTGACCAGGAAGCCGGCCTCGCGCAACGCCTCGGCGAGCACCGGCGCCACCGGCGCGGTGAGCGTCACACCGAGCAGCAGCCCGGCGCCGCGTACGCCATCGACCAGCGGATGGCCCAGTGCCTCGATGCCCCGACGCAGCCGCTCGCCGACCCGCTTGACGTTGTCCAGCAGGCCCTCGTTGGCGATGGTCGCCACCACCGCGAGCGCTGCCGCGCAGCTCACCGGGTTGCCGCCGAAGGTGGTGCCGTGCGAGCCGGGGGTGAGCAGGTCCGCGGCCCGGCCGAAGGCCAGCGTGGCCCCGATGGGCAACCCGCCGCCGAGCCCCTTGGCCAGGGTGACCACGTCCGGCTCCACACCCTCGGCCTGGTGCGCGAACCAGTGGCCGGTGCGGCCGATGCCGGTCTGCACCTCGTCGAGGACCAGCAGCGCGCCGTGCCGGGCGGTGATCCGCCGGGCCTCGGCCAGGTAGCCGGCCGGGGGGACGACCACGCCGTTCTCGCCCTGGATGGGCTCCAGGATCAGCATGGCGGTGGCGTCCGTGACTGCCGCTTCGAGGGCCGCGACGTCGCCGTAGTCGACGTGGGTCACCTCGCCGGGCAGCGGCCGGAACGGGTCGGCCTTCGCCGGCTGACCGGTCAGGGCCAGGGCACCCATGGTGCGGCCGTGGAAGCCGCCCCGGGTGGCCACCACGTGCGTACGGCCGGTGCGCCGGGACAACTTGAACGCCGCCTCGTTGGCCTCCCCGCCCGAGTTGGCGAAGAAGACCCGGCCGGGCCGGCCGGCGAGCGCCAACAACAGCTCGGCCAGGGCGACCGGCGGCTCCGCGACGAAGAGGTTGGAGACGTGCCCGAGGGTGGCGACCTGCTTGGACACCGCCGCCACCACGGCCGGGTGGGCGTGCCCGAGGGCGTTCACCGCGATGCCACCGACCAGGTCGAGGTATTCCCGGCCGGAGTCGTCCACCACGACGGCACCGGCGCCGGAGACCAACGCCAGCGGCGGCGTACCGTAGTTGTCCATCATGGACTGCGTCCAGCGCTGCGCCAACGTGCTCACGATGCGACCATCCCGTCTCCCGGCACCACCATCGTTCCGAACCCTTCCGAGGTGAACACCTCGAGCAACGTGGAGTGCGCCACCCGACCGTCGACCACGTGCGCGGCCGGCACTCCCCCACGGACCGCCCGCAGGCAGGCCTCCATCTTCGGCACCATCCCCGACTCCAGGCTGGGCAGCAGCTTGGCCAGGTCGTCCGCGACGATCTCGGAGACCAGGCTTGTGGTGTCCGGCCAGTCTGCGTACAGGCCGGCCACGTCGGTGAGCACGACCAGCTTGCGGGCCCGCAACGCGATGGCCAGCGCCGCGGCGGCGGTGTCGGCGTTGAGGTTGTGCAGCACCCCGTCCGCGTCCGGCGCGACAGTGGAGATCACCGGAATTCGACCGGCCTCGATCAGATCGGTCACCGCTGACACGTCCACCGACTCGACGTCACCGACCTGGCCGACGTCGACCGGCAACCCGTCCACGTACGCCGGGCGGCGCACCGCGGTGAACAGCCGGGCGTCCTCGCCGGAGAGGCCGACCGCGTACGGGCCGTGCGCGTTGATCAGCCCGACCAGCTCGCGGCCCACCTGCCCGACCAGCACCATCCGGACCACGTCCATCGCCTCGGCGGTGGTGACCCGCAGCCCACCCCGGAACTCGCTGGCGATGCCCAGCCGGCCCAGCATGGCGGAGATCTGCGGACCGCCGCCGTGCACCACCACGGGCTTCAGACCGGCGTAGCGCAGGAAGACCATGTCGGCGGCGAACGCCCGCTGCAACGCGGGGTCGGTCATCGCGTTGCCGCCGTACTTCACCACCACCGTCGAGCCGGAGAAGCGCGCCAGCCAGGGCAACGCCTCGATCAGCGTCTCCGCCTTGACCTGGGCGCGGGTGAGGTCGCTGCTGAGGGTCATGTCGAGTACGCCGAGTTCTCGTGCACGTACGCGTGGGACAGATCGTTGGTCCAGATCGTCGCGGCGGACGAACCGGCGTGCAGGTCGATCCGGATGGTCACGCTCCGCCCGGTCAGATCGACCTTCGAGCGGTCCTCGGCGCCAGCGCCACCCCGGCACACCCACACCCCGTTGACGGCCACGTCCACCTCGTCCGGGTCGAAGGCGGCGGCGGTGGTGCCGACCGCGGCGAGGATGCGACCCCAGTTGGGGTCGTTGCCGAACAGCGCCGTCTTGACCAGGTTGTTGCGGGCCACCGTGCGGCCCACCTCGACCGCGTCGTCCTCGTCGGCGGCGCCGACCACGTCGATGGCGACCTCCTTGGTGGCGCCCTCGGCGTCGGACACCAGCTGCTGGGCAAGGTCGTGACAGGCCTCGGTCACGGCGGCGGTCAGCTCGGCAAGCGTCGGCTCGATGCCACTGGCACCGCTGGCCAGCAGCAACACCGTGTCGTTAGTGGACATGCAGCCGTCGGAGTCGACCCGGTCGAAGGTGACCCGGGTCGCCGCGCGCAACGCCTCGTCCAGCGTCGCCGGCCCGGCCACCGCGTCGGTGGTCAACACGCAGAGCATGGTGGCCATGCCCGGCGCGAGCATCCCGGAGCCCTTGGCCATGCCGCCGACCGTCCAGCCCCCACCGGGGGCCACAGTGGTCTTCGGCCGGGTGTCCGTGGTCATGATCGCCTCGGCGGCGGCCAGGCCGCCGTCCCGGGAGAGCCCCCGGATCGCCGAGCGGACGCCGGACAGCAGCTTCGGCATCGGCAGCCGCTCACCGATCAGCCCGGTGGAGCAGACCGCCACCTCACCGGCACCGAGGATCAGCCGGGGGCTGACCGAGGTCAGCGCGGCGGCGGCGTGCTCGGCGGTGGTGTGCGTGTCCTGGAAGCCGGCCGGGCCGTTGCAGGCGTTGGCGCCACCGGAGTTGAGCACCACGGCGCGAACCACACCGCCCCGCACGACCTGCTGGCTCCAGAGCACCGGCGCGGCCTTGACCCGGTTGGTGGTGAACACACCTGCGACACCGGCGTCCGGGCCGTCGTTGACCACCAGGGCGACGTCCGCGCCACCACTGGCCTTGAGACCGGCGGCCACCCCGGCCGCCCGGAACCCCCGTGGGGTGGTGACACTCACGGGCTGACCCCCCAGATCGACAGGCCCGTCGTCTCCGGCAGGCCGAGCATCAGATTGGCGTTCTGTACGGCCTGACCGGCAGCGCCCTTGCCCAGGTTGTCCAACGCGCTGAGCACGATCAGGCGGCCCGAGTCGACGTCGACGGTGGCCTGTAGGTGACACGAGTTGGAGCCCAGCGTGGCGGCGGTGTGCGGCCAACGGCCCTCCGGCAGCACGTGCACGAACGGCGCGTCGGCGTACGCCCGCGCCAGCACCTCCTGCGGGTCGACGCCGCGCGCCGGCACCGCCGTGACGGTGGCCAGGATGCCGCGCGGCATCGGCGCCAGGACCGGGGTGAACGACAGGCCGGTCGCGCCGGTGGCCTGCTTGATCTCCGGTACGTGCTGGTGGGTGCCCACCCGGTATGGCGACAGGTCGCCCATCACCTCGCTGGCCAGTAGGTGCGCCTTGGCCGACCGCCCCGCCCCGGAGGTGCCCGAGGCGGCGACCACCACCACGTCGGCCGGACTGGCCGCGCCGTCGGCGATCAGCGGCGCGAGGGCCAGGGTGATCGCGGCGGCGTAGCAGCCGGTGTTCGCCACCCGGGTGGAGCCGGCGATCAGCTCCCGCTGGCCGGGCAGCTCGGGCAGGCCGTAGGTCCACTGCCCGGCGTGCGTGCCGCCGTAGTACTGCGCCCAGGCGTACGGGTCGGCGAGCCGGTGATCCGCGCCCAGGTCGACGACGCGCACCTCGTCCGGAAGCTGGGCCGCGAGGGCCGCCGACTCACCGTGCGGCAGGGCCAGGAAGACCAGGTCCGCGTCGGCCAGGGTCGTCGGGTCGGTCTTACCGAGCACCAGGTCGAGCCCGGTGAGCTGCGGATGCACCACGTCGACACGGTGCCCGGCCTGGCTGTGCGCGGTGGCGGCGACCAGGTCGAACTCCGGGTGCCCGGCGATCAGGCGCAGCAGCTCACCCCCCGCGTAACCGCTCGCACCGGCAACCGCGACTCGGATCCCCATACTCACCTCCGCATGACTATGCAGCGAAGATTAACAAGGACGACTCACGAGTGCAAGTTAATGCAGAGCAGTGCATGCTAATGAAGAGTTCGGCTGAACGATGAGGTATCCCCGATCCCCGCGAGCGGAGGGCCTTCATGCCTCTGGCTCCTCGGACCCCGGAGAGCCGATCTCAGGCACCCGATAGGAGCGGGTGTGTCGGGCGGGCCAGCCAAGGAATCGGTCGAACATGTCACTGGCGCACCCGGTGGTGGTGGGGTTGAGCTTATGCAGGTCGTCGATGGCGTCGTGGAGCAGACGGGCCAGGTAGAGGAACAGGCTGATCGGGTTGCCGTCGTACTCGGTGACGAGGGCTAGCTTCGCCCGGCCACAGGGCCAGGGTTGGCCGCAGGCGCGGCAGAGCCAGATCGGGCGCAGCGGGGTGTGCTCCCTTGGCCCGGAGTCGAGGCGTTGGGCTTGGGTGAGGTGCGTGGGCTCCTCCTGGGGCCGGGCGGCAGAAGTCGCTCCGGTGGCATCAAGCCGGTCTCGCTCCTGGGCGCTCACGTCTTTCCCCACTCAGTAGGTCGGCTTGGAATGGCAGCGAAACGGCCGGCGCAGCGGCTCCTGCTCTCACCCGTCTCTGCCATGCGTCTACACAAGCCCTGGCGGTCGCTGACGCCCAGCGCGGCAACCACGCAGAACTGGCGCATCCCCATTGCGTCACACGATCTGAGCTGGGTGAATGGACCGTGACGGATGGCGGCGACGGGAGGCGGCACGTGGCGGATAGGCGTCGGCACCGACTTGCCCAGCGCCGCAAGACGATCGGCCTGAGCCAGGAACGCCTCGCCGAAGCCCTCGGCGTCGACCGCTCCACCATCGTGCGGTGGGAACGGGCGGAGACTGACCCGCAGCCCTGGCACCGGCCACGTCTCGCCGCGGCCCTCAAGCTGTCGATCGAGGAACTGGCCGACCTCCTGGCCGACGTCGGCCAGGCACCGGCACCGCCCGACGAGCGTCTCGGCTACGTGCTGCGCAACCCCGGCCGCGTCGACCTGATCGCTGTGGCGCACCTGAGGGAGCGCGTGCGGCGCCTCGACGAGCGCTACGACCAGACGCCCTCGACGCTCCTGCTCGCCGAGGCCGGGCAACTACACGGTCAGGCGATCTTCCTTCGCCAGCACGCCAGCAACGGGCCGGTTCAGCGCGAGCTGGCGGCAGCAGTCGCCGAGTCCGCGACGCTGATGGGCCAACTCGTCTGGGACGCCTCGCAGCGGCGCGACCATGTCGCCAGCGCCGCCTACTTCGACCAGGCGATCAGCGCGGCCCAGGAGACGCGAGACCCGGTCACCGAGGCCAACGCGTTGCTCCGCAAGAGCTACGTCGCCCTCTACGGCACCAAGCAACCCAACGCCGGTCTCGTCCTGACGATCCGCGCCGCCGCCGTCAGTCACAACGACAGTCACGTCATCGCCGGCCTCGCCCAACTGCACCGGGCTGAGGCACACGCGATGCTCGGTCAGGCCGGGGATTGCTCCGACGCCCTCGGTGCCGCTGAAGCTCACTTCGCCGCCGTCGACGCCCGAGACCCAGCCGCCGACATCTTCTGCCCCAGCCACTACACGAGGCTCGCGGGCTCCTGCTGGCTCTCCCTCAACAGGCCAGACCAAGCCGTGACAGCACTGGAGAACGCCCGACACCTGATCGCCCTACGTCGCAAATCCACTGCCGTCATCCTCGGCAACCTGGCCCTCGCCAGCATCCTCCAACGCGACGTCGACGCCGCAACGTCCTATTTGCACCGGGCCATCGACGTCATCGAGCGGACCCGTGCCGGCGGCGGACTCAACCTCGCCTTCGCCGCCGCCCGGCAACTACGCCCCTGGCGCAACGAGCCCCCGGTCCAGGACGTGAACGACCGACTCCTCACCCTCATGAGCCCCTAGGAGCATCAACGTGACCGACATCGACCGCGCCAAACACGCCGTTCGACACCACGTATGGGACCTCCTCGAACGTCAAGGCGCCGCCCCACCCGGCGTGCACGGTCACATCCCCGACTTCGTCGGCAAGGAGGAGGCCGCAGCCCACCTCGCGGAACTGGACATCTGGAAGAACGCCCGAGTCATCAAGTGCAACCCGGACCGGGCCCAACTTCCCGTCCGGGTACGAGCCCTGCGGGAAGGCAAACTGCTCTACATGGCGGTCCCGAAACTCGCCACCCCAAAGCCGTTCTACCTGCTCGACCCCGCCAGCCTCACCGCACCGACCGAGACCGCAGCTACCAGTGGCGGCGCACCGCAGGTCGCTCCCACCGTGGGACCCGACGAGATGCGTCCGGTGGACCTCATCGTCTGCGGCAGCGTCGCTGTCAGTCGCCACAGCGGCGTGCGGGTCGGCAAGGGCGCCGGCTACTCCGACCTGGAGATCGCCCTCCTCACCGAGGCCGGACTCGTCACCACCGAGACCGCCATCGCCACCACGATCCACCAGACCCAACTCCTGGATGACGAACTGCCCAACGCGGACCATGACTTCAGCGTCGACTTTGCGATCACGCCGAACGAGGTAGTGGCTTGCAGACCCAACCGGGGACGGCCGTCCGGAATCATCGGATCAAACCTTCGCCAAGATCAGCTCGACAGCATTCCGATACTGCGCGCCTAGCGACTGTCGCCACAGGACAGCAAAAGGCCCGGGGCCTTCTCGCTAACGAGGCTCGCGCCCGGCCTGCCGGCGGGTTCAACGAGGAAGATTTTTCCTTGCCTTCAACTGCCCCTGCCTGTCACGTAGACCGGTCGAGTAGCACAGGCCGTCACCGGCAGGCCCCGACGGTAGCGGGCTCAGATCCAGCCTGCACTGGCTGCGGCCAACCGGGGATCCGCCCACCCACGGTGTGCCGGAATCCGACAGCTGGAGCACCTTTACGTCAGAGTGACATTAACTCTAGTGTCGATCCATGTCCGACGATCGCTGGGTCACCCCGAGGGTTCTTCTCGCGGTGGACCTCGTCATTCTCACGCTGCGCCGAGCCGTCCTCCAGGTCCTGCTGATCGAGCGCGGCGTCGAACCTCACCGCGGTGCACTGGCGCTGCCCGGCGGCTTCATCGGCCACGATGAGGAAGAGCTGCTCGCCGCCGCCCACCGCGAACTCGCCGAGGAAACCGGCTTTGGCGCCGACCGGCCGCACCTCGAACAACTTGGCGTCTACGGGACACCTGGGCGCGACCCGAGAGGCCGGGTGATCTCGGTCGCCTACCTGGCGATCGCGCCGGCCCTGCCGGAGCCCGTCGCCGGCACCGACGCCTCTTCGGCCTACTGGAGACCCGTCGACGAGTCCCTCGCTGGGGACGTCCGGCTCGCCTTCGACCACCGGCGGATCCTCGCTGACGGGGTCGAGCGTGCCCGGGAGAAGCTCGAACGCACCGCACTCGCCACCGCGTTTTGCGGACCGACGTTCACGATCGCCGAACTCCGCACCGTCTACGAGGCGGTATGGGGTGCGCCCCTCGACCCCCGCAATTTCTACCGCAAGGTTCGCAGCGTGGACGGCTTCATCGTCCCGGTGCAGGCAACCCGACGGACGGACGGCGGCCGGCCGGCCCAGCTGTTCCGGCCGGGCCCTCACACCACACTGCATCCCCCCATGGTCAGGCCTTCGGGACCCGGCCCGGCGGACAAGGAGACGGCATGAGCACCAAAGATCGACTCGTCGTGATCCTCACGGCGCTCAATCTGGAGTACCAGGCGGTTTGCGAGCGGTTGTCCGACCTTACGGTGCACCGGCACGCTGCCGGGACCCGTTTCGAGATCGGCCGGCTCGGCCGCGGAGGCTGCCGCGTCGCGCTGGCCTTGGTGGGCAAGGGCAACCACCCGGCCGCCGTCCTCGCGGAGCGCGCGATGGCCGAGTTCTCCCCGGCCGCCGTACTCTTCGTGGGCGTCGCCGGAGGTCTGTGGCCAAACATCCGGCTCGGCGACGTGGTGGTGGCGAGCAAGGTCTATGCCTACCACGGCGGCACCAGCGAAAACGACGGGCTCAAGGCCCGGCCCAAGGCCTGGGAGATCCCGCACGAGGCCGACCAGATCGCACACCACGTAGCACGCTCCGGGCGGTGGCGCGACGGGCTCACCGCCGAGCCACATCCCGCTACCGTCCACTTCGGTGCCATCGCGGCCGGTGAGGTGGTGCAGGACTCGGCGGTCTCGGAGCAGGCGCGGTGGATCCGCCAGCACTACAACGACGCGTTGGCGATCGAGATGGAGGCAGCGGGCGTCGCCCAGGCCGGGCACCTCAACCGCGCCCTGCCGGTTGTGGTGGTGCGGGGCATCAGTGACCACGCCGACGGCACCAAGACGAGCACCGATGGACACAACTGGCAGCCCCGGGCGGCACGGCACGCCGCCGCGTTCGCCGTTGCACTGGCCCAGGAACTAGTGAATAACTCCCCGGCCCCCGCAACCAGTGACATCGACAGCGACAGGAGTGCGCCCGTGCGAATGACGAACCGGAACGTGGCCACCGGCAACGCCCGGGTGGGTATCCAGGCCGGGCAGATTCAGGGTGGGGTCGTCATCGGCGCCGGCGCCGATCGACCGGCCGACCTGACGGCGAGCCTCGGCGAGCTGCGGCGTGGCCTAAAGCAGGCGCACCGGGACGGTGGCCTCGACAACGACACCTACGAGGCCGCCGAAGCGGAGCTGGACACCGCCGTCGACTGCGTCCGGGAGGGGGTGGCCGGCAGCAGGAACAGGCTGCTGCTCGCACTGCGGCGGCTGCGTGGCCTCGTCGGCGAGGTGGCTGAGTTGGCCGCACACCTCGCAAGCATTATCGCCGCGGTCAAGGCGTTCCAGTGACGACCGAAGCGGCGACGAACGTCGCGGACAGAGACGCGTACGTTGGCGTGCAGGCCGGTACTGTGCACGGCGGCATCAACTACTACACCCTGCCCCCCGATCCGACCCCGGAGCAGCAGTTCGAGGCTGGGGTGAAGTACCTCGACGCCCGGGTACGCGACGAGGCGGTGCGGCTGCTCGAACGCGCCGCCGCCGGTGGCCTCCAGACCACCGAGGTGCAGTTCTACCGGTTGATCGCCCTCCTCAGCGGGCGCACCCTGCGTCAGCTCGGGGACGGTGAGCTGGACCGCCTCACCGCCATCTGCGGCAGCCTGCCGCCGCTCGATGCCAACGAACCGTGGGCCGCCGGCGTGCAGGCCGTACTTCGGCTGCTGAAGCCGGTCAGCCCGGCCGAAGCAGAATTCGTCATCAAGGAGATCGACGCGCTGGGTGATCGGCAGCGGGAGAGCGTCTACGGCCACCTCGAGGCACTGCTCGACGGCACGATCCAGGACGAGATGTGGCAACGGTCCGTTGCTCTGGCGGTATCGCGGCGCACCGGCGACGACCGGGTCGACCGGGTATGGAAGTTCTTCCAACCCGTGCCCGCACAACCCCGTACCCGGGAGGTGGCTCCCGCCGCCGTGACCGTGCGCAACTGGCTCCAGTTCGGCATCGCCGCGGCCTTCGCCGCGCTCTCCGTCGCCTCCCTGGTCGCGTTGGCCATCGCGACGGGACGACTCGGTCCCATCGCCGGCGCGCTCGTCGGCGTCGGCGGGCTCGCCGCCTACGGTGTCGGGGGTGCCGATCGCCACTACCGCTTGGCGCGCATGCACGCCAAGGAGGCACAGTTGCGCCCGCCCACCCAACGCCGTCCCGAAGCGCCGACGGGCGGATTCGCGAGCAGGGTGGACCGCATGTTCAACCACTACTTCGCCCGGTATGTGCCGCGCGGCACCGATCGCGGGTACTGGCTCGACCAGACCGCGGGCATACGGAGGCAGCTGCGTGACGAGCTGGTGGAGATCTACCGGGAACAGCGCATCGGAGCCGACCGCGTCGCCTGGTTGGTCCGGCACCTCGTCGGGGACGTCCGAAACCGGTGGGAGCGCGACACTCTCACGGCCCACCGGCAGGAGCTGCGTCTCCCCGTCCGTACACGCAACCTCCATCTCGGCGGCCTGGTACTGCTCACCGGTGGCGGCGTCCTGGCCATGGCGGGCAACATCACGCTTGATCCCCTGCACGCCGTCGCGTGGCTCCTGCTGGCGGTGGCCTCGGCGGTGCCGGCCAAACGTGCCGGATTCCGCATCATCGCCGAACGGCGCCGCGTAGCCGACGATGTCGCGGAACGACTGCTCCGGGACCAAGCCCAATGGGCGGCGTACCGCAAGTGGCAGGCGAAGCTGGCCGACAGCCCCTCCGACGCCGAGATGGCGGCCTGGCTGGAACACGACCGCAAGGTCCTCGTCGACCAGGCCATGAGGCAATTCCAACTGCATCCCAGCCAGGTCATCGCGCACGCATTCATCGAGGCACCCGGCCGCGCCTGCAAGCGGGCCCGCTATCCCCGTGGCCCCTGGCGATACTCCCGGTATCAGCTCCTGCTCTTCCTGCTCACCCAGGATGGTGTGCGACAGGTCGACATCGAACTGGACTTCGAGCTGGCCACGAGCCGGATCACCCAGCGCCTCAACTATCGCTTCGACGCTGTCGCCGCCGTACGGATCGAAGGGACCGCCGGACAGCAGCAGACCTTCAAGCTGACGCTCTTCAACGGCGACCCGGTTTCGGTGCAGGTAAGCGTGCCAGATGGCGAGACCGACCCACATGAGGACGACCCGACAAAGATCACCGAGCTGTCACAGGACGCGTCCGGACTCAGCCACACCCTGCACGTCCTGGAAGGGATCGCCGCTGAAGGTAAGCAGTGGGTGAGGCACCGCCGCCGCCGCGCCGATGAGAAACTTGCCAGCCTCGCAAGCACCATTCGGGATGTGAGCGATTGACGACGACTCCTCTCCGGGAATTGCGGCGGACGCTGGCGCTCGTTCGCCGAGTCGGACCCGACCAAGGTCGGCGAAGGTGACCTTGCCTGGACCGCCGCCAGCCCAGGTCTCGCCGGCCGGCAACACCAGCCACGATCACGCCGTGATCGGCTCGCTCAGCCGCCCGGCGCGCACCCGCTGGCATCCATCGGCTAATACTGGTCGAACCAGTTCTCGCTGGTGCTGGACTCGACGTCAGCCCCGGGAACACGAAAAGGCCCCGACCCGGTGTCAACCACCAGGTCAGGGCCTTGATCGTTGGTGCGCCGCCAGGGACTCGAACCCCGAATCCCCGGATTGAAGGATCGCGGGCGGGGACGAGCCGATCCGGTTACGCGCCGCGCAGGGTCGCGCCGAGACGTTCCGCCGCTACCGCGACCGCCGCGTCCCGGGCCGCCACCGCCTCCTCGACGGTCAGCGTCCGGTCCGGGGCCCGGAAGGTCAGCTTGTACGCCAACGACCGGCGACCATCGCCGAGCTGAGCCCCCGAGTAGACGTCGAACAGCCGCACGTCCTCCAGCAGCTCCCCGGCACCCGCCTCCAGCGCCCGGCGCACCTGCTCGGCCGGGACCGAGTCGTCCACCACAAGGGCCACGTCGATCAGCGCCGGCGGGAAGCCGGACACCGTCGGCGCGGGCGTCACCGGGGTCGCCGGCAGCGCGTCCAGGTCCAGCTCCATCGCGCAGGTGCGCCGGGGTAGCTCCAGCGCCGCTACCACCACCGGGTGCAGCTCACCGGCGTGCCCGACGACAGCGCCGTCGACCCGCAGCTCGGCGCAGCGGCCCGGGTGCCACGGCGCGTACTCGGCCGCGCGCACCTCCACCCGCTCGTCGGGGACCCCGGCGGCGGCCAGCACGTCACGCGCCGCCTCGATCGCGTCCGCCCAGCCGGCCGGGCGACCCGGACCCCACCAGCCGGCCGGGTCGAGGTCGCCGGCGAGCACCACCGCGACGTGCACCGGCTGCGCCGGCACTACCGCGTCGGCGGCGGCGAACTCCGCGTCGGTGGGACGCCGGTCCACGCCCATCGCCGGCGGGCTGCCGGCGCCGAGGCGCGGGTGGAAGACCGCCCCGATCTCGTAGAGGGCGAGATCGCGGTGCCCCCGGCCGAGGTTGCGCTTGAGGGTGCCGAGCAGCGGGCCGAGCAGCGTGGTGCGCAGCAGCGGCTCCTCCTCGGACAGCGGGTTGGCCAGCCGCACCGCGGGCCGGCGCGGGTCGTCGGCCGGCAGGCCGAGCTGGTCGGCAAGCTCCGGCGACACGAACGGGTGCGCGAGCACCTCCACGTACCCCCGCTCGGCCAGCGACCAGGCCACGGCCCGGCGGCGACGCTGCCGCGGGGTCAACCCGCGGCCGGGGGGTGCGGTCGGCAGCACCGCGGGCACCTTGTCGTACCCGTCGAGCCGAACCACCTCCTCGACCAGGTCGGCCGGGTCGGTCAGGTCGGGCCGCCAGGTCGGCGGGGTGACGCTCAGCGTGATCCCGACGCCGCTGGCCACGCCGACCGCGCCCGGGTCCTCGGACAACCGGTCCGCGCCCTGCGCGACGGTGCAGCCGACCCGTTCCAGCAGGGCGACCACCCGCGCCGGCGGGTACTCGACGCCGACCCGCCGGGTCGGCAGGTCCGCCGGAAGGCTGATCGGGGTACGCGGCCGGACGTGGTCGATGTCCAGGATCTCCGCGCTCGGTGTGCCCCCGCCGTGCTCGGTGAGCAGCCGCACGGCCCGCTCCAACGCGACAAGCGCCACCGCCGGGTCGACGCCCCGCTCCCAGCGCTTCGCGGCCTCGCTGAACAGCTTGTGTCGACGGGCGGTGCGCCCGACCATCGCCGGGTCCCAGTGCGCCGCCTCGAACAGCACGGTGGTGGTGTCGGCGACGACCTCGCTGGTCTCGCCGCCCATCACCGCCGCCAGCGAGATCGGCCCGGTGTCGTCGCAGATGACCATGTCGTCGGCCGTCAGCACCCGGTTGACGCCGTCCAGGGTGGTCAGCTTCTCCCCCGCCTCGGCGCGGCGGACCACAAGCGGCCCGGCGATCCGGTCGGCGTCGAAGGCGTGCATCGGCTGGCCCAGCTCCAGCATCACATAGTTGGTGATGTCGACCGGCAGCGAGATGCTGCGGATGCCGGCGGTGACGAGCCGCTGGGACATCCAGGACGGTGTGGGCGCGTTCGGGTCGACGCCGCGGACCACGCGGGCGGCGTACCGGTCGCAGCCGACCGTGTCGCGGACCTCCACCGGGTACGCCGGGGTCTCGGTGCCGCCCGGGGCGGGCACCAGGGCCGGGTCGCGCAACGGCACGTCGAAGGCGTGCGACAGCTCCCGGGCCAGGCCGCGCAGGCTCAGCGCGTACCCCCGGTCGGGGGTGATCTCCAGGTCGAGCACGACGTCGTCGAGGCCGACCACCGGGCGCGCGTCGTCGCCCGGCTTGGCCGTCACGTCCGGTCCGAGCACGATGATGCCGGAGTGGTCGTCGCCCAGGCCCAGCTCCTTGGCCGAGCAGATCATGCCCGCCGAGTTGTGCCCGTACGTCTTGCGGGCGCCGATGGCGAAGCCGCCGGGCAGCACACCGCCGGGCAGGATCACCACCACCCGGTCGCCCACGGCGAAGTTACGCGCACCGCAGACGATCTCCTGCGGCTCACCGGTGCCGTTGGCGGCACCCACGTCGACCCGGCAGAACCGGATCGGCTTCTTGAAGCCGGTGAGCTCCTCGATCTCGCGGACCTCACCGACGACGAGCTGACCGGTGACGGTCTCGGCCAGGTCCACAACGGACTCGACCTCGATGCCGAGGTCGACAAGGGCCTGCTCCAGGTCGCCGGTGGGCAGGTCGGCGGGGAGATCGACGTACTCCCGCAGCCAACTGACAGAAACTCGCATGACGTCAGACCACCGTTCCCATGTCTCGTACCCGCATCGCCTACGCCTCGGTCCCGAGCGCCCGGCTGAACCGCACGTCGCCCTCGAAGAGATGGCGGATGTCGCTGACCCCGTGCCGGACCATCAGGGTCCGGTCGATACCCATGCCGAAGGCGAACCCGGAGTAGACCTCCGGGTCGACGCCGCAGGCGCGCAGCACCCGCGGGTTGACCATCCCGCAGCCACCCCACTCGACCCACTGCGGGCCGTCGCGGTGCTCCGGGAACCACACGTCGAACTCCGCCGACGGCTCGGTGAACGGGAAGTAGTGCGGCCGCCACCGGGTCTTCGCCTCCGGGCCGAACATGGCGCGGGCGAAGTGGTCCAGGGTGCCCCGCAGGTGCGCCATCGTGATGCCCTTGTCGACCACCAGGCCCTCGGCCTGGTGGAACACCGGGCTGTGGGTGGCGTCGATCTCGTCGGTGCGGTAGACGCGGCCGGGCACGATCACGTAGATCGGCGGCTTGCGGCTGAGCATCGTGCGGGTCTGCACCGTCGAGGTGTGCGTACGCAGCACCAGGCCGGAGCCCTCCGGTGCGATGTGGAAGGTGTCCATCAACCCGCGCGCCGGATGGTCGGCGGGGATGTTCAACGCGTCGAAGTTGACCCACTCCAGGTCGACCTCGGGCCCCTCGGCCACCTCGTAGCCCATCCCGACGAAGAGATCACTGATCGACTCCATCAGGGTGCTCAGCGGGTGCCGGGCCCCCCGCGGACGCCTGTCGTAGGGCAGGGTGACGTCCACCCGCTCCTCCACCAGCACCCGCTGGGCCTGTTCGCGTTCCAGCACCTCGGCGCGGTCGGCGTACGCGGTCTCGATCGCCCGGCGGGCCTCGTTGACCCGCTTACCCGCGTCGGACTTCGCGGCCGGCGGCAACGCGCCGATCTCCCGGCGCGCGAGGGAGACCGGGGACCGGTCCCCCAGGTGCACCGAACGCAGCGCGGTCAGCGCGTCCGGGTCGGCGGCGGCCTCGAACGCCTTCGTGGCGTCCGCGACGGCCTCGGCCAGGGCGGCGGGGTCGAGCAGGGCGACCTGCTTCGGGTCGTACGGATCGTTGCGATAACTCATGGCGTACGGGCACTCCCTCACGGCGGCGCCAGCCCTCAGCGGGGCGGCTAAGCGAGTCTACGGACGCGCGGCTGTGCCGCAGCCCGCCGGTAGGAGTAGTGCAGGGAGCAGGTCAGGCCCGCCGCCCGCCGACACCGGCGGGCTGGCTAAACGAACGCCGTTGCGCGTTCATGGACGGACGCTCTCCCCTGCTGTCAGTCGCGCCGGGCACGATCACCGTCAGCGCTGTGCTCTCGCTGAAGCGTACAGGCACACCGCCGCCGCGGCAGCCAGGTTAAGGCTCTCCGCGCGCCCGTACAGCGGCACCCGCACCCGGGCGTCGGCGGCGGCGGTCAACTCATCGGGCAGCCCGTGCGCCTCCGAGCCGAACAACCAGGCGGTGGGCCCGACGAGCCGACCGTAGTCGGTCAGGTCGTCCAGGTCGCTGTCGCCGTACCCCGTGGTGGCGAAGATCGACAGCCCGGCGGCGCGCAGCGCGTCGACCACAGCGACCGGGTCGGTGGCGCGGACCACGTCGACGTGGAACAGGCTGCCGGCCGAGGCCCGCACACACTTGCCGTTGTACGGGTCGACGGCGTCGCCGGCGAAGACCACCGCACCCGCCCCGGCCGCGTCGGCGGTGCGCAGCACCGTGCCGGCGTTACCCGGGTCGCGGATCTCGGCGAGCACCGCCACCAGCCGGGGCGTGTTCGCGAGGGCCTGCTGGAGTGACACGTCGAGGTGCCGGCAGACCGCGACCAGCCCCTGCGGGGCGACGGTCTCGGCCAACGCGGCGAGGGCCTCGTCGGTCACCTCGGAGACGGGCACGTCGGCGCGGGCCGCCGTGGCGGCCAGCTCCGGATACCTGTCGAGCGCGGCGGGCGTACCGAACAGCTCGGTGACCACCCCCGGCCGCGCGAGGGCCTCGCGGACCGCCTGTGGTCCCTCGGCCAGGAATCGGCCGGTCGCGTCGCGGTCGCGTCGGCGCTGCAACCGCCGGGCGGCGACAACCCTGGGGGTACGCGGGGTGAAGGCCATGGTGTGCGTTCCTCCGGCACGATCGAGGCGCCCCCCGGACGGCGGTGCCGACACGGGAGACGCCTCGCTCTGGTGCGTGGGGATCAGGCGGCCTGAGCCGCCGCGCCGCCGGTGCCCTCGGCCGTGACCGCGGCCCGGGCCAGCTCGACGATCGCCGCGAAGGAAGCGGCGTCGTTGACGGCCATGTCGGCCAGGATCTTGCGGTCGACCTCGATGCCAGCCAGACGCAGGCCCTGGATCAGGCGGTTGTAGGTCATCCCGTTCGCCCGGGCGCCCGCGTTGATCCGCTGAATCCACAGCTGCCGGAAGTCGCCCTTGCGGTCGCGACGGTCCCGGTAGGCGTACTGCATCGAGTGCAGCACCTGCTCCTTGGCCTTGCGGTACAGCCGGGAGCGCTGACCGCGGTAACCGCTCGCGGTCTCCAGCAGGGTACGACGCTTCTTCTGGGCGTTCACAGCCCGCTTGACGCGTGCCATCTCAACTCCTTAAAACGTAAAGGTGGCGCGCGTCAGCGGCCGAGCAGCTTCTTGATGCGCTTGACGTCGGCCTTGGCCACCTCGACCGTGCCGGTCAACCGGCGGGTACGGGTGGAAGACTTACCTTCCAACAGGTGGCGCTTGCCGGCCTGCTCGGCCACGATCTTGCCACGGCCGGTCACCTTGACCCGCTTGCCCATACCCGTGTGGCTCTTCATCTTCGGCATGTGGAACGTCTTCTCCCCTGTTACTCGCCGCTGGTGTCGGCGGCGAGGCCGGTGTTACCGGCTGCTGCGGTCTCGCCGACCGCCGCGGTCTCATCGGCTGCCGGAGCGGCGGACTCGTCCGCTGCCCGGTCCCGAGGCCCACCGCGGGACGCCGTAGCGGCAACCGCGGAGGCCTTGACGGCCCGGTGCGGAGCGAGAACCATGATCATGTTTCGGCCGTCCTGCTTGGGAGCGGCCTCGACGTATCCCAGGTCCGTGATCTCGGATTCGAGCCGGCGCAGGAGCCGGTAACCCAGCTCCGGACGACTCTGCTCGCGACCGCGGAACATGATCGTCACCTTGACCTTGTCGCCCGCCTTGAGGAACCGCACCACGTGACCCTTCTTGGTCTCGTAGTCGTGCGGGTCGATCTTCGGTCGAAGCTTCATTTCCTTGATGACGGTCTGCTGCTGGTTACGCCGCGCTTCGCGCGCCTTGAGTGCGCTCTCATACTTGAACTTGCCGAAGTCCATGAGCTTGCACACCGGCGGGCGCGCCATCGGCGCAACCTCGACCAGGTCCAGATCGACGTCCGCGGCCAGCTGAAGGGCGCGCTCCAGCGGGACGATGCCCACCTGCTCACCCTCGGGGCCGACCAGTCGGACCTCACGTGCCCGGATCTGCTCGTTCACGCGTGGTTCGACGCTGATGGGGCCTCCTCGAGTCGTTTCTGCTCAGGTGCCGACCCCCGCGGCTCCCAGGTGGGAACCGACCTGGAAAGCAGAAGGCCCCGGCGCATGCCAGGGCCCGCTCGACCGGTCAGCACGATCACAGGATCGCTCATCCGACGCCGGGACGTGCCCGGAACCGGTGACCGGACCCGGCCACCGTAGCGGCGACTCGGGTGGGAGCAGGCGCTCCGCTTTCAAGGCTGCCTGCTCGCATGCGGAGACAGCCTGGTCGACTCGATAACACTACACCCGCGCCCCGACCGCCCCCAAACCGGGCACACCCAACCACGCTGGGGGTCGACGGGGTCGACGAGTCGGCGGCCCGGCACGGGGTCAAGATCCACGCATTTCCCCCGAAACTGCTGCCTCGGGGCGGGCTGAGGCAGCAGTTTCGGTGATGTTGCTCGGATCTTGGAGCGCTGGGACGTGCGGTGACCGCGCGGGCCGGGCAGAGGGCGCGATGGTTGGGCTCAGTGACGCGTGGCGCGCTCGGCGAGGCGGGCCTGGTGTGCCTGGTGCAGTCGGCGCAGCGCGCGGACCCCGTCGACGGCGAACTCCTTGTCGGCGGCCTGTAGGGCGATCATCGGCAGCAGGTCGTCGTCGTGTAACTCCAGGCTGGCCCACGGCGCACCCCGGTCGAAGCGGACACCCCGGACGACCTCCCAGGGCAGCTCGTAGGAGCTGATGACGTTACGGACCCGGATGCCGCGCACATCCGCCTCCACCCGAGGACGGGTGAACAGCAGGAAGCCGAGAGCACCGAAGACGCCGAGGCCGATCATGGCGATCTGGTCGCCGCGCTGGAAGCTGCCGTAACCATCGCCGGTCGGGCCACTCAGCGACGTGGCGACCAGAGCGAACACCACCACCAGGACAGCCGCTGCCGACCAGCAGACCACGCGGATGCGGCGGGGCTTCAGGCGGACCAGCTCGGTTTCACTCACCCCACCAGTCTGCCACCCACACCCACCCAGCAAACGCACCACCCGCCGAGCCACCACCCCGAGCTGACCCCAGGCCGGCACGGCCGTCGCAGGTTCCGCGCTTCCGCCCCGGGCCAGCACGACAGATCCACTCGGGCTTCAGGAATCGGGGGTGTCCCTGGCGGGCGGACACCCCCGATTTCCCGAAAACGAGTTGATCAAGCGGGTTGTCGGTCAGAGGCGGCAGGCGTGGATGTTGGTGACGAGGATGGCGCGGGCGCCCAGCTCGTACAGTTCGTCCATGATGCGGTGGACGTCGTCGCGGAGCACCATCGCCTGCACCGCCACCCACCCCTCGCGGTGCAGCGGCGACACGGTGGGCGACTCGATGCCCGGAGTGAGCCCGCTGGCCCGTTCCAGCAGACCGGCGGGCACGTCGTAGGCGAGCATCACGTAGCGGCGGGCGACCAGCACACCGTGCAGGCGGCGCAGCAACTGCTCGGCCTGCGCGTGCGGCGGCGCGCCGACGCGGCGGACCAGCACCGCCGACGAGCGCAGCAGCGGCTCGCCGAAGACCACGAGGCCCGCCTGGCGCAGGGTGGCACCGGTCTCCACCACGTCCGCGATCACGTCGGCGACGCCGAGGCGTACGGCGTTCTCCACAGCGCCGTCGAGGCGGATCACGTCGGCCTTGAGGCCCGCCTCGCCGAGGTGCCGCTCGACCAGCCCGGGGTACGCGGTGGCGATCCGGTGCCCACCCAACTGCTGCACGGAGGCGATGTCGTCGGGGCGGGCGGCGAAGCGGAAGGTGGCCTGCCCGAAGGTGAGGTCGACGACCTCCTCGGCGGGCGCGGCCGAGTCGATCAGCAGGTCCCGGCCGGTGATCCCGAGGTCGAGGTCACCGGACCCGACGTAGGTGGCGATGTCCTTGGGGCGCAGGTAGAAGAACTCGACGTCGTTGGCCTCGTCGCGGCAGACGAGGTCCTTGGGGTCGGTGCGCTGGCGGTAGCCCGCCTCGCGCAGCATCTGGGCGGCCGGTTCGGCCAGGGTGCCCTTGTTGGGGATGGCGACACGCAGCATGACCGAGTGCTCCTTCGATCCGAATGGCGATCAACGGGTGGGATTGCACTCACAGATGTCGGTAGACGTCCTTGAGGTCGAGCCCACTGGCGAGCATGAGCACCTGGACCTGGTAGAGCAGTTGGGAGATCTCCTCGGCGGTGCGCTCCGGCCCCTCGTACTCGGCGGCCATCCACGACTCGGCCGCCTCCTCGACGACCTTCTTGCCGATGAAGTGCACGCCCTTTTCCAGGGCGGCGACGGTGCCCGAGCCCGGGGTGCCGGCGGCGGCCTTGGCCTGCAACTCGGCGAACAACTCCTCGAACGTCTTCACGGGAGCCGATTCTTCCAGCCGCCGGGCCGGCACCCCGCGTCCGGGTCCGCCGAAATCCAGCAAGCGGACAATTCCCTAGCAACATGGTGGGACAAACGACCAAGCAGACCTGTCGATACCTCTACGCTGTCGGCCATGGCCAGCAGCTCACGCCTCCTCGCGCTCGCCCTCGCCGGTGCGGTCGTCGCCGCCGCCGGTGGGTGCGCGCCACAGGAGGATAAACCGAACCCCACAGTCACGGCGCCGTCCTGCGCCAAGGACAGCCTGCCCACCCGTACGCCGGGCAAGCTCACCATCGCCACCGACCAGCCGGCGTACGAGCCGTGGTTCGCCAAGGACAAGCCGGACAGCGGCGAGGGCTTCGAATCCGCCGTCGCGTACGCGGTGGCTGAGAAGCTCGGCTACGCCCGTGCCGACGTCACGTGGACCCGGGTCAAGTTCGACACCGCGATCGCACCGGGGCCGAAGAACTTCGACTTCGACATCAACCAGTTCTCCATCACCGAGGAACGCAAGCGGGCTGTCGACTTCTCCGCACCGTACTACCTGGTCCGGCAGACCGTGATCGCGCTGAAGTCCTCGAAGATCGCCGGCCGGAAGTCGTTGGCGGAGCTGCGCGACGCCAAGCTCGGCGCCCAGGTCGGCACCACCAGCTACCAGGCGATCACCGACGTGCTCAAGCCGACCAGGGAGCCACAGGTCTACAACAGCAACGACGACGCCAAGAAGGCCCTCCAGAACGGGCAGATCGACGGTCTGGTGGTGGACCTGCCGACCGCCTTCTACATCACCGGCGCGGAGATCAGCGACGCGACGATCGTCGGGCAGGTGCCGCAGGTCGGCTCACCGGAGGCCTTCGGGCTGCTGCTGGACAAGAACTCCCCGCTGACCTCCTGCGTCACCGGCGCGGTCGGCCAGCTCACCGAGGCGGGCACGCTGAAGCAGTTGGAGCAGAAGTGGCTCGCGCAGGTGGCGGGGGCGGCCGAGCTGCGGTGACCCTGCTCGAACACGTCCCGTCCGAGGCGCAGCGGCGACGGTCCGCGTACCGGAACCGGCAGACCGTCCACAGCGTGCTCGTCGCGGCCTGCTCCACGGCGGCCCTCGGCACGCTGCTCGTCGTCGCGGTGACCGGTGCGCCCGGCTGGGAGCGGGTCCGGCGGTCGTTCCTGGATCCGGGGGTCGCCTCCGACGCGCTGCCCGCGGTGCTGAGCGGGCTCTGGCTCAACGTACGGCTGCTGGTCTGCTGTGCGGTCGGCGCGCTGCTGCTCGGGCTGGTGATCGCGGTGCTGCGGACGCTGCGCGGCCCGGTCTTCTTCCCGGTCCGGGCGCTGGCCGCCGGCTACACCTACACCTTCCGCGGCCTGCCGCTGATCATCGTGCTGTACCTGCTCACCCTCGGCGTGCCGGGGTTGCGGTTGCAGGGCATGCCGCCGGTGCTGGTGCTGGGTGGGATCGCGTTGGTCCTCACCTACGGCGGTTACCTCGCCGAGGTGTTCCGGGCCGGCATCGAGTCGGTGCACCCCAGTCAGCTCGCGGCGGCCCGCTCGTTGGGCCTGACCTACCGGCAGACGATGCGGCACGTGGTTTTGCCGCAGGCAGTGCGCCGGGTGGCGCCACCGCTGCTCAACGACGTGGTGGCGTTGCAGAAGGACGTCGGGCTGGTCTCCCTCGCGGGGCCGATCGACGCGGTCCGCGCCGCGCAGATCGCCACCGCCCAGTCGTTCAACTACACGCCGTACGTCGTGGCGGGCGTGCTCTTCGTGCTGCTCGCGATCCCGCTGATCGCGGTGACCGACTGGGTGACGCTGCGCGCGGCACGCCGACAGTCGGGAGGCTGACCATGGCTCTGCTGCGCTGCCGGGGCCTGCGCAAGGAGTTCGCGGGCACCGTCGTGCTCGACCAACTCGACCTGACGGTCGCCGAGCACCAGGTGGTGGCCCTGATCGGCGCGTCCGGGTCGGGCAAGTCGACGCTGCTGCGCTGCGTGAACCTGCTGGACGACCTCGACGACGGCACCATCGAGTTGGACGGGGAGGACATCTCCGACCCCCGGGTGGACCCGGACCGGGTCCGGCGACGGATCGGCATGGTCTTCCAGGCGTACAACCTCTTTCCGCACCTGAGCGTCCTGGACAACATCACCCTGGCGCCGCGCCGCGTACACCGTCGGGGTCGGGCGGAGGCGGAGGCCCAGGCCCGGGAGCTGCTCGACCGGGTGGGGCTCGGCGCCCGGGCGGACGCCTACCCGGACCGGCTCTCCGGCGGACAACAGCAGCGGGTGGCGATCGTCCGGGCGCTGGCCAACTCACCTCGACTGATGCTGCTCGACGAGGTCACCTCCGCGCTGGACCCGGAACTCGTCGGTGAGGTGCTGGCGATGATCCGGGACCTGAAGGCCGACGGCATGACCATGGTGCTGGCCACCCACGAGATGGGCTTCGCCCGGGAGGTCGCCGACCAGGTGTGCTTCCTCGACGCCGGGCGGGTCGTCGAGAGCGGGCCGCCGGAGCAGGTGCTCGGCGAGCCGACCCAGCCCCGTACCCGGCAGTTCCTGCACCGGATCATCGAGGCCGGCCGGCTCTGAGGGCCCCCCGCAGAGCCAGCCGGGCCGGCAACTGTCGAAGCCGACCGGGGCGGCAGCGGCGGCCGAGGCGTCAGCCGCCGAATCCGACCCGCTGGGCGTTGCCGGCCGCCACCGCTCGCACGGCAAGCGCGGCGTCGAGCGCGGCGACGGTGGCCGCCCAGCCCTTGTCCTCGGCCGAGCCGGGCAGACCGGCCCGGTCGCGGGCCTGCTCGATCGTCTCCACCGTCAGCACCCCGTGCGCCACCGGCTTGCCCTCGTCCAACGCCACCCGGGTCAGCCCGTCGGTGACCGAGCGGCACACGTAGTCGAAGTGGGCTGTCGAGCCGCGAACCACCACGCCGAGCGCCACCACCACGTCACAGCGGCGGGCGAGGGCCTGGGCCACCACCGGCAACTCGACCGAGCCGGCGACCCGGGCCACGACGGAACGCGCCCCGCACGCCTCGGCGGCAGCCATCGCCCGCTCCAGCATGTGGTCGGTCAGATCACCGTGCCAGCGGGCCGCCACGATCCCGACGGTCAGCCCCGCGGCGTCCACCGCGTCGACTCCCGGCTCACCGAAACCCGCCATCGTCATGCTCCGATCTCGTCGTTGGCGACCGGGCGCCCCAGCGGCGCCTCGGACACCTCGTCCAACTCGCCCAGCAGGTGACCCATCCGGTCCCGCTTGGTGCGCAGGTAGCGCAGGTTCTCCGGGTGCGCGCCGGCCGGCAGCCCCTCCCGGCCCGTGATGGTCAACCCGTACCCCTCCAGCCCGGCCCGCTTCGCCGGGTTGTTGGTCAACAGTCGCATCGAGCGCACGCCCAGGTCGTAGAGGATCTGGGCGCCGGTGCCGTAGTCCCGGGCGTCGGCCGGCAGGCCCAGGTCGAGGTTGGCGTCGACGGTGTCGCGGCCGGAGTCCTGCAACTGGTACGCCTGCAACTTGTGCAGCAGCCCGATGCCGCGCCCCTCGTGGCCGCGGATGTAGAGGACCACGCCCCGGCCCTCGCGGGCGACCCGGGCCAGCGCGGCGTCCAACTGCGGCCCGCAGTCGCAGCGCAGCGAGCCGAACACGTCCCCGGTCAGGCACTCCGAGTGCACCCGGACCAGCACGTCCTGGCCGTCGCCGAGGTCACCCAGCACCATGGCGACGTGTTCGGCCGGGTCGTGCGCGGCGCGGTAGCCGAGCGCCCGGAACACCCCGTGCCGGGTGGGCATCCGGGCGTCCGCGACCAGCTCGACCTGCTTCTCGGTACGCCGCCGGTAGGCGATCAGATCGGCGATGGTGATCAGCATGAGGCCGTGCTCGGCGGAGAACTTCTCCAGGTCCGGTAGCCGCATCATGGTGCCGTCGTCGTTGATCAGCTCGCAGAGCACACCCGCCGGACGCAACCCGGCCAGCCGGGTCAGGTCGATCCCCGCCTCGGTGTGCCCGGGTCGCCGCAACACCCCGCCCTCGCGGGCGCGCAACGGCACCACGTGGCCGGGCCGGGCCAGGTCGGTCGAGTCGGTCGCCGCGCCGGCGAGCAGCCGGCTGGTATGGGCCCGGTCGGCCGCCGAGATGCCGGTGCCGATCCCCTCCCGGGCGTCCACTGTCACCGTGTACGCGGTGCCGCGCCGATCCTGGTTGGTGTGGTGCATCGGCGGCAGATCGAGGCGGTCGGCCTCGCTCTCGGTCACCGCCACGCAGACGTACCCGGAGGTGTAGCGCACCATGAACGCCATCAGCTCCGGCGTGGCCAGCTCGGCCGCGAAGATCAGGTCGCCCTCGTTCTCCCGGTCCGCGTCGTCGACCACGACGACCGGCCGCCCGGCCGCGATCTCCGCGATCGCCTGCTCGATATCCCCAAAGCTGGTCATGCCGCCACTCCACTTCGTTCCATGGCGTCCTGACCCACCACGGCGCTGAACCCGCTGATTCGCCCGCTCCGCTCGCTCATGCCACCACTCCGCTTCGCTCCGAGGCGTCATGAGGCACCAAAGCGCTGAACCCACTGATTCGCTCGCTCCGCTCGCTCATGCCACCGCCTCCGTGTAGATGGGCGTACGGGCGGGGGCCGGTCGGGTGGCGCGCGAGCTGCGCCACCAGGCGGCGAAGCCCCAGACGCAGATGGCGCCGTAGACCAGGTACATGGCCGCCGACGGATAGAAGCCGCCGCGCAGCAACAGCGGCACGCCGACCGCGTCCACCGCGACCCAGAGCAGCCAGAACTCCACCCAGCCGCGGGCCATGCCGTACGTGGCCAGCAGGCTGCCGGTGAGGATCCAGGCGTCGGGCAGCGGGCCCCACGAGCCCAGTGCCTTGAGCACCGGGTACGCGGCGGCGGTGCCGACCACGGCGGCCAGCAGCATGACCAGCCGCTCCCGCCCGGTGGCCCAGCGCGGGACGACGGCCGCCCGACCGGCGTCGGCGCGACGGTTGGACCGCCACCGCCACCAGCCGTAGACGCTGACCGCGAAGAAGAACACCTGCCGGCCGGCCTGCCCGTACAGGTCGTGCTCCTGCGGGGTGGCGAACACCCCGCCGAGGAACACGGTGAGCAGCAGCGCGTTGCCGACCATCCCGACCGGCCACGCCCAGACCAGCCGGCGCAACCCGAGCAGCGCGGAGAACAACCCGAACGCGTTGCCGACGATCTCCCGGGCCAGCACCGGCGAGCCGGCCACCTGCACCTGGGCGTCCAGCAGCCAACCGAGCGGGCCCATCAGGCCACCCCGCCCGTGATCGAGGCCACCCCGGTGCCGTCGGTGCCGGTGAGCCGGTCGCCGAGCAACCGCTCGACGTACTTGGCCACCACGTCGACCTCCAGGTTGACCGGGTCGCCGACGCCCTTGGCGCCGAGCGTGGTCAGCTTGAGCGTGGTCGGGATCAACCCGACGGCGAACTCGTCCGCACCCACCTCGGCCACTGTCAGCGAGACGCCGTCGATGGTGATCGAGCCCTTCTCCACCACGTACCGCGACAGCGCGGCGGGCAGCCGGAACCGGACGGTCTCCCACTGCTCGGCCGGCTCCCGGGAGAGCAGCTCGCCGACGCCGTCGACGTGGCCCTGCACCAGGTGCCCGCCGAGTCGGCTGCCGAGGGCGGCGGCCCGCTCCAGGTTGACCGGGTCGCCGGGGCGCAGCGCGCCCAGCGCGGAGCGGCGCAGCGTCTCCCCCATCACGTCGGCGGTGAAGACCCCGTCGGTGGCCTCCACGACGGTCAGGCAGACGCCGTTGACAGCGATGGAGTCGCCGTGCCGGGCGTCGGATGTGACGAGCGGACCGCGTACGGCGACAAGTGCGGAATCGCCCGCGGTCGCCGTCACCCGGACGATCTCGCCCAACTCCTCGATAATGCCGGTGAACATGTCAGCCCTCCCTTTTGCGGGGCAAAGCGGTGATCCGAAGATCCGGACCGATCTGCGTAACGTCGACGAACTCCAGATCGATGGCCTCAGCGATGGTGCTCACTCCCGCGTCGACAAGTGCGGTCGGGCCGGCGCCGAGCAGCCGGGGCGCGACGTAGGAGACGATCTTGTCGACCAGGCCGGCGGCGAGGAACGCGCCGGCCAGCCGGGGGCCGCCCTCCAGCAGCACCGCGCGGATCCCGCGCTGGTGCAGCGCCGCGAGCAGCGCCGACAAATCGACCCGGCCGTCCGGGTCGGCGCCGACCTCGTCGGCCGTCGCGATCCACGTCCGCGCGGCGCCGTCGCGGACCCGGGCGTCAGCCGGGGTACGCCCCGAGCTGTCCACGACCACCCGCAGCGGCTGCCGGATGGCCAGGCTGCCGTCGCGCAGGTTGCGGGCGGTCAGCCGAGGGTCGTCGGCGAGCACGGTGCCCACCCCGGCGAGTACCGCGTCGACGGTGCCGCGCAGCGCGTGCACGTCGATCCGGGCCGCCTCCGAGGTGATCCACATGCTGGTGCCGTCCGCCGCCGCGGAGCGCCCGTCGAGCGTGGCGGCGTACTTCCAGATCACGTACGGCCGGCCGCGGCGCATCGAGGTCAGCCAGGCGACGTTGCCAGCCTCGGCCTCCTCGCCGCGTACCCCCAGGTCAACCCGGACCCCGGCGGCCCGCAGGGTGGCGGCGCCGCCGGACGCGACCGGGTTGGGGTCGGGCACGGCGATGACCACCCGGGCGACCCCGGCCTGGACGAGCGCGGAACTACAGGGGCCGGTGCGGCCGGTGTGGTCGCACGGTTCCAGAGTGACGACGGCGGTGCCGCCCTTGGCCCGGCGCCCGGCCTGCGCCAGGGCGACGATCTCGGCGTGCGGCCCGCCGGCGTACGCGTGGAAGCCCTCGCCCACGACCTGGCCGTCCTCATCGAGCAGCACACAGCCGACCACCGGGTTGGGACTGGTGGTGCCGAGCCCGCGTGCCGCCAACTCGATCGCACGCCGCATCGCCTCGTCGACGGAGACGCTGGCCATCGCCCTGCCCTGCCCTCTCACTCGCCGGTCCGCGCGGGCGGTCAGGGAGGCGGTGGCCATGGGGCCACGGGCAGGCGGTGGCGGATCCGGGAACGGCGCGAGCCGCCCGCGGATTCCGGGAACGGCACAGCCGCCCCCGGAGGGTCGGCACGGCACGCTGAAGCCAGCGGCCGGCTCGGACCCGTCCGTCCCGCGCGCTGTCTCCCATCCGGACTGTCTGGGGGCGGACGAACCGCTCCCAACCGTCGGCCCCGGATTTTCACCAGGTCCACCGGGCGGCGTGAGCCGTCCGGGTCGCGGGCTGACCACGGTTGGACCGTGGATCACCGCCGGTTCGGAATTTCACCGAGTCCCGCCAGCGCGTGGTGGGTACAGGGCAGTCTTACACGCCGACGGGGGTCCGTCGCCACCCCGGCGAGCTACTTCACAGCGTCGTCATGCTCACGTGACACCACGGCGCCGGTCCACGGCGACGTACGAACCCGGTTGGCTCTTGGCCACCGTCTTCATCTCCGAGGCCACCGCGATCGCCTCCAGAGGGTCGGTGAACCGCTTGCCGGCGTCGGAGAGGGACACCCCGATGGAGAGCGTGACCAGGGCGGCACGCCGGATGGTGCCGCGCCGGTCCTTCAGCTCGACGAAGCCGCGCTCACGGTCGGTCGCGTCGTAGAGCGTGTCGGCGGACTTCTCGAAGTCGACTACCGCACGGGACGTCAGGGGGCGGACCTGGTCCGGTGCGCAGACGATGACGAAGTCGTCACCGCCGACGTGACCGAGGAAGGCCGGCGGCAGCCCCACCGCCACCACCGCCCGGTGCAGGCTGCGGGCCAGCGCGGAGATGAAGTCGTCACCGCGGACGAAACCGTAGCGGTCGTTGACGCTCTTGAACCGGTCGATGTCGATGTAGCCGACCGCGTAGTCCACGCCGTTGCGGACCCGGTCGCTGATCTCCCGCCGGATCCGGCTGTTGCCGGGCAGCCCGGTCAGCGGGGAGACCTCCCGGAACTCCTTGTTGCGGCGCAACGTCGACGAGACCCGGGCCACCAGCTCGGCGGTGTCGAACGGCTTGACCAGGTAGTCGTCGGCGCCGGCGCTGAGCCCGTGCACCTTGTCGACTGTCATCCCCTTGGCCGTCAGCATGATCACCGGCAGGGCGGAGGTCATCGGGTCCGCGCGCAGCCGCCGGGTCAGCTCCAGCCCGTCGATGCGGGGCATCATGAGATCGACCACGGCCAGGTCCGGTCGCTGCCGCTCGATGACCTCGAGGGCCTCCTGCCCGTCGCTGGCGTGGATCACCTCGAAGCCGTGCAGCCGCAGGTTGAACGCGACGAAACGAGCGATGTCCTCGTCGTCGTCGACGACGAGGATGACGTCCTTGTGGTCGCCCTCGGGGTCCACCTCAGACCTCGCGAGCCGCGCGTTCCGCCAGTGCCCGCAGGTGCCGTACCGCCTCCGCCGGGTCGGCCGCGCCGTACACGGCGGTGCCGGCCACGAACGCGTCGGCGCCGGCGGCGGCCGCCTGCTCGATGGTGTCCGCGGCGATCCCGCCGTCCACCTCGATGCGCAGCTCCAGGTGCCCGGCCGAGACGTGCCGGCGGGCGGCACGCACCTTGTCCAGCAGTTGGGGAATGAACCGCTGCCCACCGAAGCCGGCCTTGATCGTCATGATCAGCAGCGTGTCGAAGCTGGGCAGCAGGTCCAGGTACGGCTCGATCGGGGTGTCCCGGTCGATGGCCAGGCCAGCCTTCGCGCCGGCCGAGCGCAGGTCCTTGGCCAGCGCCACCGGGTCGTCGGACGCCTCCGCGTGGAAGGTGACGTTGTACGCCCCCGCGTCGGCGTAACCGGGGGCCCACCGGCGCGGATCCTCGATCATCAGGTGCACGTCGAACGGCATCGCGGTGACCGCACGCAGGCTCTGGACCACCGGCAGACCGATGGTCAGGTTCGGCACGAAATGGTTGTCCATCACGTCGACGTGCAACCAGTCCGCGGCGTCCTCGACGGCACGGACCTCTTCGGCGAGGCGGGCGAAATCGGCGGCCAGGATGCTCGGCGCGACGATCGGCGGCGGTACGGTCACGGGGCCAGTGTACGAACGTGGCCACCCACCATCCGCATCGCGGCACCAACTCCGACGCGCTGTGATGCGACAGTGACCGGTGGTGCAGAATTGGTCGCTCCGGACTGCCGAATCCGGACGAACAGACATGAGTGGCTGGCCGATCGACGGAAACGCGACGACACTCCAAGCGGGACGGTGCCGAACGGGGCACGCCCGGCGGGGTCTCGCCGCGCGACGCGGTGACCGGCCGTCAGTTCCCGGAGGGGCGGACGATGCGACGGTGGCTCCCAGCGCTGGCGCTGGCCGGCGTCACGATGATGCTGCTGGCCGGCTGCGCGCCGGCCCGCGGCGCGGACGGTGATCTCACCGACGACTGGCCGGCGCTGCGGGACCCGACGCCGTTCGCCCCCGCCACCGACACCTGCCTGCCCCGGATCACCGCGGTCGTGCAGGCCAGCACCTACGAGACAGTGGACTGCGCCCGCAACCACCTGGCCGAGGCCATCCACGTCGGCGCCTTCGTCGGGCCCGACGCGCTGACCGAGACCCGACCGGAACCGGGGTCGTCGGCGCTGCGCACGGCCCGCGCCGAGTGCGACCAGCGGGCCCGGGAGGTGCTCGGCGGCGACTGGCACACGGCCCGGCTCACGCTGTCCCTCGCGCTGCCGTCGGCGCCCGCCTGGGCCGGCGGTGCGCGGTGGTTCCGCTGCGACCTCAGCGAGACCGGCAGCATCGACAACACCCGCCCGGTGAACCGCACCGGCAGCCTGCGCGGGGCGCTGATCGGCGACAACCCGCTGACCCACGGGTGCTTCGACCCCAAGCTGATCGGCGACAACCTCAACTACATGGCGCCGGTGCTCTGCACCGAGCCGCACCGCGCCGAGTTCGTGGGCGTCTACCAGGAACAGGACACCGACTGGGCGACGTTCGCCCGCAACGCCGCGCGGTCACACCAACGCTGCATGGCGTTGATCGCCGAGTACGCCGCCGTGCCGAACGACAAGGACCTGCCGTACCGGGCCGGGTCCATCTACTACCCGCCGTCGCAACGGGAGTGGGAGGAGGGTGACCGTGGGGTGCGCTGCTTCCTGTGGAGCGACGACCGCAAACTCACCCGCTCGATTCGCGGCGCCGGCCCCGAGGGGCTGCCCGCCACCTAGGGCTTTGACACGGGCCTCGGACATCGGTGCCGTATGCTGCTGCGCCGTGGCGCTACCGACCGGCTGGGTCCGGCCGGAGGCCACAGTGGCGGGAGGTCAGGGATGCGACGGTGGTTGGCGGCGTACGCCGGGGGTGCGGCCCTGGCCCTGGTGCTGGCCGGGTGCAGCGCGCCCGCCGGAATCGACACCGACCTCGTCGACGACTGGCCGGCGCCGGTCGCCGCGCAGCAGTTCGTGCCCGCCGCCGACGTCTGCCACCTGACCGCTCAGCAGGTCGGCTTCCTGACCGGCTACAACCCGACGGCGTGCACCGAGTCGCACCTGGTGGAGACCATGCACGTCGGCACGCTCACCGGGGCGAGCGCCGAGCCGGCCACGCCCCCGCAGCCGGGCTCGGCCGGCATGCGGGCCGCGCAAACCGCGTGCGGCACAGTGGTCAACAAGGCGGTGGGCGCCGACTGGCGTTCCGGGCGGCTCGGCCTGACCGTCGTGCTGCCGTCACCGCAGGCCTGGGCGGGCGGGGCCCGGTGGTACCGCTGCGACGTCAGCGAGATCGCCAGCATCGACGACACCACTGTCGGCCTGCGCACCGGCAGCCTGAAGGGTGCGCTGTCGGGCGCGGCGCCGCTGGCGTACCGCTGCTTCAACCCCAAGCTGGTCAAGGACGACATCGACGAGATGCTGCCGATCTCCTGCACGGCGAGGCACCACGCCGAGTTCGTCGGGGTCTGGCAGGCCCCGGAGACCAGCTACAGCGCGTTCACCCGCAGTGTGCAGAAGACCCACCGGGCCTGCCAGACGATGATCGCCAAGTACGCCAAGGTGCCGGACAACTCCCAGCTCGAGTTCCGCGCCGGCACGATCTTCTACCAGCCGTACGAGGAGGAGTGGCGCAACGGCAACCGCGGCGTGCAGTGCTTCCTCTGGATCTCCGACCGGAACCTGACCCGTTCGATGCGCAACGCCGGCACCAAGGGGCTCCCGGTCACCTGAGCGTCCCGCGCGTCCGGCCGGTCGGGTGACCGGCCGGACACGGGCTCGTCAGCCTCGCCGCAGGACGGCGAGGAACATCGCGTCGGTGCCGTGGCGGTGCGGCCAGAGCTGCACCGTCGGCCCGTCGCCCAGACCGGGCATGCCGGCCGGCAGCAGCGGCCGGGCGTCCACGAAGTCCACAGCGACACCACTGCGGCGGGCCGCCTCGGTCACCGTCACGTGCGTCTCGACGGTGTGCGGCGAGCAGGTCACGTAGGCGACCAGACCACCCGGGCGGACCGCCCGCAACGCCGCACCCAGCAACTCACGTTGCAGCCGGGTCAGCGGCGGCAGGTCGGACGGTTGACGCCGCCACCGCGACTCCGGCCGACGCCGCAGCGACCCCAGCCCGGTGCACGGGGCGTCCACAAGCACCCGGTCGAAGTGCTGCTCCGGCAGCTTCGGGTCGGCGCCCACGTCGCGGCCGTCCATCGCGAGCACCGCCACCGGCAGGTCGCGGGTCGCCAGGGAGACCAGCCGGGCGCGGTGCTCGGCCACCTCCACAGCTGTCACCCGCGCCCCACGCTGCGCGGCCAGCGCGCCGAGCAGGCCGGCCTTGCCGCCCGGGCCCGCGCACAGGTCCAGCCAACGCCCGTCCGGGCCGTTAAGTGGCGCGTTGGTGAGTGCCGCGGCGACCAACTGGGAGCCCTCGTCCTGGACGTGGGCACGGCCGTCGACCACCGCCGGGATGTCACCCGGCGCGCCGCCGGGCAGATAGACGGCGTACGGCGAGAAGGCGCCGGGCGCCCCGCCGACCTGGTCGGCCAGCTCGATCGGGTCGATCAGCCCCGGCCGCGCGCACAGGTGCACCGGCGGGCGCTCGTTGTCCTCGATCAGCAGGCGGGCGGTCTCACCCAGGTCGCCGCCGAGCGCCTCGGAGAAGGCCCGCACGATCCACTGCGGGTGGCTGTACGCCAACGCCAGGTGCCCGACGGGGTCGGTCTCCATCGGTGGGGCGAGCTTCGCCACCCAGGCGTCCGCGTCTCGGCTGGACACCTCGCGCAGCACGGCGTTGGCGAAACCGGTGGCGCCGGGCGCGACCGAACGGACCAGGTCGACGGTCGACGACACCGCGGCGTGTGCCGGCACCCGGGTGTGCAGCAGTTGGTACGCCCCGAGCCGCAGCGCGTCGCGGACCGGCGGGTCGATCCGGGCCACGTCCCGGCCGGCGGCGTCGGTCAGGATCGCGTCCAACGTGCCCAGGTTGCGCAGGGTGCCGTAGGTCAGCTCGGTGGCGAAGGCCGCGTCCCGGCCGAACAGCCCCTCGTCGCGCAGGATGGTGGGCAGTACCAGGTTGGCGAACGCGTCGTCGCGGTGCACGGCGGCCACCGCCTCGTACGCGGCGCGGCGTGGCCGATCCAGTGGTGGCCGGACCGGACGACGGTCTCCGCCACGACCGGACGGCGGGCCGGAGCGTGTCGGGCGCGTCCCCTCCGGGGCCGTCACGCGAAGTCCTCGCCGGTGCCGACCCGGACGCCGCGCGCCCAGTCGGTCGCGCCCATGGCCCGCTTGCCGGCGGCGCGCACCTCACCGAGGCGCACCGGCACCGTCGCCGTGCCGGCCAACACCCGCGACTTCTCCACAAGCAACTCCCCCGGCTTCAACTCGGGGCCGTCGGGCACCGGCACCACCGGGCCGAGCTTCACCCGCTCGCCCCGCAACGTGGTCCACGCACCCGGTGCGGGCGTGCAGGCCCGGATCCGCCGGTCGACGGCGAAGGCCGGGTCACCCCAGCGCACCCGGGCGTCGTCCACCGTCAACTTCGGCGCCAGCGACACCCCGTCGGCGGGCTGCGGCTCGGCCCGGGCGGTGCCGTCGGCGATCGCGTCGAGCACCGCCACCAGCAGCCCGGCACCGGAGTCGGCGAGCCGTTCCAGCAGGTCACCGGAAGTGTCGGTGGCCCGGATCTCGTCGGTGAGGGTGCCGTAGACCGGGCCGGTGTCCAGGCCCTCCTCCAACTGGAAGACGCTGGCCCCGGTCAGCTCGTCACCGTGCAGCACGGCGTGCTGCACGGGCGCGGCGCCACGCCACGCGGGCAGCAGCGAGAAGTGCAGATTGATCCAGCCGTACCGGGGGATCTCCAGGGCCGCCGGCGGCACCAGCGCGCCGTAGGCGACAACCGGCACGCAGTCCGGTGCGAGCGCCCGCAGCCGGTCGAGGAACTCGGGGTCGCGGGGGCGGGCCGGCGTGAGCACCTCGACGCCCTGCGCGTCGGCCCACTCGCCGACCGGGGAACGGGACAGGCCACGCCCGCGCCCGGCGGGCGCGTCGGGCCGGGTGACCACGGCGAGCAGGTCGTGCCCGGAGGCGGCGACGGCGGCCAGAGCGGGAACGGCGACGGCCGGCGTACCGGCGAAGATCACTCGCATCGGGGTCACCGACCCAGCCCGAAGGGGTCGCTGAGGTGCGGGCTCAGCTTGACCGTCGGTGGGGCCGCCGCGTCGTACCAGTCGGCCTGGCGGATCGCCTTCATGGCGTCCTTGCGCCCCTGGGCGTCCAGCCGGTCGAGGAAGAGCACCCCGTCGAGGTGGTCGGTCTCGTGCTGGACGCATCGCGCCATCAGGCCGGTGCCGACGATCTGCATCGGGTCGCCGAACGAGCTGAAACCCTTGGCGATGACGTTCTGCCGACGCTTGGTGTCGAAGTAGAGCCCGGGGATCGACAGGCAGCCCTCCGGGCCCTCCTGCTCCTCCTCGTCGGGAAATTCGAGCACCGGGTTGATCAGGTGCCCGAGCACGTCGTCGACGTCGAAGGTGAACACCCGCAAACTCACGCCGAGCTGCGGCGCGGCCAGGCCGGCGCCGTTCTGCTCACGCATCGTGTCGGTGAGGTCGGCGACGAGCCGACGCAGCTCGGCGTCGAAGTCGACCACCGGATCGGCCGGCGTGCGCAGCACCGGATCCCCAAAAAGACGGATGGGCTGGACGGTCACGCGGGAAGGCTCCTTCGACAGGTGGGACGGGCCGTGCCGTACCAGTCTACGGAGTGCCCGGCCGCGCGCTGGCCGGCGTACCTCGATCGGCCACCGCCGGTGTGCCGAGCGTCACCGACCGGCCTCCGGGCGGCGGCGACGCGCCGCCGACGTCCGACAGCATGACCCTCCGGGTCTCACCCGTCCGCCGCCCGGCTCAGCAGGTCCCGGACCCGTTCGACGTCGGGGTGGCCGAGGTCGTCGAGGATGCCGAGGGCCCTTCGCCAGCTTCGTACGGCGCCGGCCGTGTCCCCCGCCGCGTGCCGGCTCTCGCCGAGCCGGGACAGGGTGTCCGCCTCGTCGTAGCGGTCGCTGATCCGCCGGTACAACCCCAGCGCCCGCTGGTAGCAGCGAATCGCCTGGCGGTGCTCACCGAGCTGGGCGTGGATGAAGCCGAGACTGTCCCAGGTGTTCGCCTCACCGTGCCGGTCCCCGGTCGGGCGCAGCAGCGCCAACGCCTGCCGGCAGTGCGCCAGCGCGGGACCGTACTGGCCGAGCTGGGCGTGCGCCCAGCCCACCGCGTTGCGGGCGCTGGCCTCTCCGGCCGCGTGGCCGGCGTCCCGGTACAGCGCGAGAGCCCGCTGACCGTGCTCCAGCGCCTCGGCGTAGCGGCCGAGCCCGTCGAGCATCGCGCCGAACGCCCGGTGGGTCCGCGCCTGCCCGGTGTGGTCACCCAACGCCTCGAAGATCAGCAGGGACTGGCGGTAGTTCTTCGCCGCCTCGTCCACCCGGCCCAGCCGGGAGAGCACCCGGGCCAGGTCGCGGTGGGCGTTCGCCTGCCCGAGCCGGTCACCCGCCCGCCGCGCCCCGGCCAGGGCGGCCCGCTGGGCGACGGCCAGATCCGTCCACCGCCCCCGGCGTTGCAGGAAGTCCACGAGTGTCCAGGCCAACTGCCAGGCATGCCCGTCGAACCCGGCACGTCTGGCGTGGGTGACCGCCGCCAGCAGCACCGGATACTCGACGGTGAACCAGGTGAGTGCCTGACCGTGGTTGGCGATCTCCTCGGGCAGCACACCGGGCGGGGCGGCGGTCAGGTCGACCGGGTCGCGGCCCGGTTGCAGCAGCAGCGCCGCCGCGTGCGCGGTGTGCAGGTAGTGATCCAGCCCACGCCGGATCGCGGCCCGGCGGGCCTCCGGCGGCTCCAGACGTTCCGCCAGCTCCGCCGCGTACGCCCGGAGCAGGTCGTGCGCGCCGAACCGGCCGGGGGCGTGCTCGGTGACCAGGTGGGCGTGCGCCAGCTCCGCCAGCAGACGAGGCACCTGCCCCCGGGGCAGCCCGGCCAGGCTGGCCGCCGCCGCCACCCCGATCTCCGGCCCCGGATGGCAGCCGAACAGCCGGAACAAGCGCGCCGCCGCGGGCGTCAGGCTCCGGTACGACCAGGAGAAGACCGCCTGCACGTCGGTGCCGGTGTCACCGCCGTCGAACGAGTCCAGCGGGTGGGGCGCCTCGCGCAGCTCGTCGGCGAGGGTGGCCAGGGGGAAGGTGGGATTGCCCGCGCCTCGCGCGGCGAGCACGGCCAGCGCCAGCGGCAGCCGCGCACACCGCTCGATCATCTCGTCCACCGCCTGCGGTTCGGCCGCCAACCGGTCCCCGCCGAGCCGCCGGGCCAGCAGTTGCCAGGCCTCGTCGGCGCTGAGCAGGCCGACGCCGATCGGCCGGGCGCCCTCGGTGGCGATCAGGCCGGCGAGCCGGTTGCGGCTGGTGACCAGGACCAGGCAGGTCGGGCTGCCGACCAGCAGGGGACGGACCTGGTCGATGTCGCGGGCGTTGTCGAGCAGCACCAGCATCCGGCGGCCGGCGAGCAGGCTGCGATAGAGACCCACCTGCGCGGGCAGGTGGGTGGGGATCCGTTCCGGCGGCACCTCGAGGGCCTCGAGGAAGCCTCGTACCGCCTCGACGGCCGTCACCACCGCTCCGGAGGCGTCGAACCCGCGCAGGTCGACGTAGAGCTGCCCGTCCGGGAAGCGGTCGGCGACCCGGTGCGCCCAGTGCACCGCCAGCGTCGTCTTGCCGACCCCGGCCGTGCCGGACAACGTCAGGACGGTGCCCGGCGCCATGTCGCCGTCCCCGGATTCGCCGGAGTCGGCGCAGGCGGCATCGAGTTGGGCGAGCTGGACGGCACGACCGACGAATCCCGGCAGCGCCGGCGGCAGCTGCCGGGGCACCGGGAAGCGGGCCGACGCCGCGGCGGGGCGCGGGCCGCCGGCCCTGGCGCGCGCGGCCCCGGCACCCGCCCGGCCGGTGCTCGCGTGGTCCCGGTTCGGGCTCCGCCGGCGCTCCTCGATCCGGTCCCGTGCCGTGGCCAGCACTCCCTGCTCGGCGGGAGTTGCCCCGAGCAGCCGGATGAGGACGTCGAACCGCTCCGGCGGCGGCAGGATGTTGCCGGCGAAATACTCCCCCATGATCCCGCGCGACCAGCCGGTCTTCGCGGCCAACTGCCGGTACGTCAACTGGGTCTCGCCCTGCTGCCGTGCCTCCCGACGGCGCAACTGGCGCAGCAAACCGGCCAGCTCCTGCAATGTCTGCGCCTCGGCGCCGCCGCGAGCCACCTCGAACGCCGCGGGCGATCCCTGCGCCGCCTGTCGAACGGGAGGTACCCGTTGGTCGGACATGCGGCTCCCACCCCCCGTGCACCCGGCCGCCCCGGATGCGCAGGGGCAGGCTAATTCCGCCCGCGCGCCATTCGATAGCCGAGCGCCGATGTCTGACAGTTCCACGGTGGAGCGTGGACCGTCCGGCGTTGTCCGGTGGTGTCCAGCGCCGTCCAGGATCCGCCTCGCGACGCCGAGGTCACATGCCACCGTCCTGGTGCGGGTTCGACCCGCTCCACTACCCCTGGGGGAAGAGGTACCTGATGATCCGTCCACATCTGACCGTTCGGCGGTCCCCGTCGCTGCTGCGGCGTGCCGCCGTCGCCGCGTTCGGCCTCACGCTGCTCGCCGCGGGCGTGACCGCCGCACCGGCCACCGCCGCACCCGCGGGCAAAGCCGCCACCACCGGTTCGTTCGTCGACAGCACACCGGTGCCCGGCGGCTTCGCCTCCTGGTCGGAGCTGCTCCGGCTACAGGAGCGCATGAACACCGCCGCCGCGCGGATCACGAAGGCCGCCGAGCGCAGCGCGAACTCCGGCTTCGCCGGAATCGTCGCCGATCCCACCACCCGGCAACTCCAGGTCTACTGGAAGGGCGAGCCGCCGGCCCAGCTGGTGGCCACCGCCCGGGCCACCGTCGCGACCAAGGTGCTGTCCGCCCCGTACTCACAGCGGGAACTCCTCAGCGCGGCCGAGCGGCTGCGGGCCAAGGTCGGCAACCAGATCACCACGGTCGGGCCGCGTGCCGACGGCGCCGGCCTGCTCGTCGGCACCCAGGACGGTCTGCTCGGCGCGACGGCACTCGCCGGCGTCCCGGTGACGGTGCAGACCGGCGTCGCCGCCGCGCCCGCGACCCGGTGGGACGACTCGCCGCCGTGGTGGGGTGGCGCCGCGTGGCGCAACACCGCCACCGGCGGTGGCTGCTCGACCGGCTTCGGTGTCTACCAGGGCGGGGTGACGCGGGTGCTCTCCGCCGCGCACTGCGCCAACCTGAACGTCCTGGCGACCGACCCGACCGGGCAGACGATCGGCACCGTCGGCACCCGCAACGTCAGCACCGACACCCTGCTGCTCAACGGCAGCGGGGGTGGCCGGGTCTTCAACAACAGCACCGACGCGGCCGGCGCGGTGGTCAGTGAGTTCAACAACCAGGTGATCGGCGCGTCGGCCAGCCAGGTCGGCAACTGGGTGTGCACCTCCGGCGCGTACTCCGGGACCCGCTGCTCGATCCAGGTGAGGGCCCGCAACCTGTGCATCAACGTGCGCAACTTCGGCACGGTCTGTGGTCAGGTGCAGGCCGAGAACACCACCGGCACCAACGCCGTCGGTCAGGGTGACAGCGGCGGCCCGGTGGAGATCGTGAACGCGGCGAACACCCTCCAGGTCTGGGCGACCGGAACCAACACCGCCATCGACGACACCAACACCTCGGTGCCCTGCACCGGCTACGTCACCACCGGGCGGGTCTGCGCCTGGCGGTTCTACTACGAGGACATCCTCTCGGGCATGGCCGGCGTCGGCGCATCCGGCGTGGTCCTCGGCTGAGGCATCGCCTCGGAAGCTGAGGCATCGCCCCGCCGAGTGAACAGGTGGCCGGGCCGGCGCGCATCCCGCGTGCCGGCCCGGCCCACCGTTGGGCTCAGGCGCCGACGGCCGGGTCCCCGGCGAGCACCGCGTCACCGCGTAGCAGGGCGGGCTCGGGCAGCGGCAGCTGGATCTTGTGGGCCGCCTCCCAGTCGTAGATCAGGCCGGGGCGGACCTGGGCGGCGAAGTAGTCGATCGCCGTCATGCCACCCACCACCGGCTCGTCGACCTCGGCGACCAGTTGGGCGGGGACCAGCGAGAAGCCGTTCTGTAGGGCGGCGCTGAGGCGGCGGTGACCGTCGACGACGAAGAAGTACTCGCCGGTGAACCCGATCTTCAACGGTTCGAGGGCCTCGTCACCGGCCTCGGCCACGTCGCCGACGAAGTCGGTGTCCCACAGACCCCGCAGGGTGGCGATGTCCTCGGTCGGGTAGACGCGGGCCGGGTCCAGCAGCAGCAGCGGCGGCCCGTCGCGCAGCACCTCGGCACCGAGCGTGCCCTCGTACGCGGCGACGATGTGCTCGATCACCTCGGCCGCCGAGGCGCGGGTGGTGTCGCAGATCAGGTCATAGTTGCGCAGGCGGGCCTTGTCCACCCCGTACCGGACGATGAACCGGCTGCGCTCGCTCGCGCTGCGTTCCCGGAGCTTGGCCTTGGCCTCCTCCAGGGAGGCGTAGCTCTCCGCCGGCCCGGACGGGCGGGCGAGCACCCGGCGGGCCGCCTCACCCGGCTCGGTGATCATGTGAACCTTCAGCGCGTCGGTGAAGAAGTGCCAGGCCAGCCGGGAGTCCATGACGAGGCGCTCACCGGAGGCGGCGATGTCCCGCTGGAGCTGGTCGACGTAGCCGTCGACGGCCTGGTCGAGCTCGGCGTGCAGGTTGAGCTGCAAAGCGGTCATCTGCCGCTGCTGCGCCATCTCCCGATAAAGGTCACCCACACTGACCCGGCGCATACCGAGCCGCTTGGCGATCTCGACCGACACGGTGCTCTTGCCGCTGCCGAGGTCGCCGTTGAAGACGATCGATTGTCCAACGGTCACGACTGGTCCACCCCTGATCACCGGCTCAAAGACATCATCGACATCGCGTCCGACCGACGCGTTCCCGCCCTCGTCGCGCCATCCTGCGCGGCCCCAGCTCGGCGCCTGTGACGCTCCGTTGCGACCCGGAGCCGTCGTACGCCTGACATGACGGGCGATGCTACCACTTGAGCGCCACCGCTTTGCCGGACGCGGTGTGCGAGAGCCATCCTCGGCGGGCCGGGGCCGCCGACGTCGGCACCGGCCGAAACACCTCAGAACAGGCTCAGCGGATCGACCTGGAGACGAACCGGGTCGGCGGCCTTGCGGGCGGCGCGGGCACCGGCGGCCGAGTGCAGCGCCTCGGCCAGCGCGGCAGCCCTGGACCGGGGCACCCGCACCAGCATCCGCTCCCGGCCCTCCTCGGCCGGCACCGGGCCGAGCACCTCGGCGTCGGTCGGCAGCCGGGCCGCGGCGAGCAGGTCGGCCACCGCCTCGGCCGGGCCGGTGACGCTCGCCATCCGGACGGCCGGTGGGAAACCCAACTCCCGGCGCTCGGCCAACTCCCGGCCGGCGAACCAGGCGGCGTCCCAGCGCAGCAGCGCCTGCACCGGGGCGAGCGCACCGTCGGCGACCACCACCACCCGCCCGGCCGGTGCCGGACGGGCCAGCGCCGCAGCCGCCAGCCAGCGGCGCAGCGCCTCCTCGCCGGCACGCAGGTCGGCCCGGGTCAGCAGGGCCCACGAGTCGAGCAGCAGCACCGCGCCGTAGCCCCCCGCGGCGACCGGCTCGGCGCCGGGTGTGGTCACCACCAGGGCCGCGCCGCCGGGCACGTCGGTCAGCACCTCCTCGCGCCCCGAGGTGCGTACCGGCACCCCGGGGAACGCCCGCCCCAACTCCTCGGCGGTCCGCCGGGCACCTGTCACCGCCGCCCGCAGCCGCCGCCCACCGCACTCAGGGCAGGCGTACGCGGCCGCCACCCGGGCGCACCACCGGCAGGCCGGGGTGCCACCGGCCGAGGGCAGCGCGAGCGGCCCCGAACAGTGCACGCAGCGGGCCGGCGTGCGGCACTCGGCGCAGGAGATCGACGGCAGGTAGCCGCGGCGGGGCACCTGCACCAGCACCGGCAGGTCCTGCCGGAGGGCGTCGCGGGCGGCCGTCCAGGCCAGGCTGGGCAGCCGGGCGGTGGCGGCCCCGGGGTCCCGGGCCAGTTGTGGGTCGTCGCCGGTCGGCGCGATGGCCGGAATCCGGGCCCGCACGGTGGCCCGGTCGGCGACCACCTCCCGAGCCCAGCTGGTCTCCAGCAGCAGCTGCGCCTCGGCGGTGCGGGCGTACCCGCCGACCAACGCACCGGCCTCGGCCAACTGGACGCGGGTGAGCAGCACATCGCGGGCGTGCGGGTACGGCGACCGGGGCTCGGAGTGCAGGTCGTCGCCGTCGTCCCAGATGGCGACGAGGCCGAGCCGGTCCACCGGGGCGAACATCGCCGCCCGGGTGCCGATCACCACCTTCACCTGCCCACGGCGGGCGGCGAGGAACGCCCGGTAGCGCCGGGCCGGCCCGAGGGCGGCGGAGAGGCTGACGTGCCGCCCCGGGCCGAGCACGCCGGTGAGCGCGGCGTCCAGTCGGTCGAGGTCGCGGGCGTCCGGCACCACCACCACCGCTCCGCGCCCGCCGGCGACGGTGGCGGCCACCGCGTCGGCGTAGCGGGCCGCCCAGTCCTCGCCGGGCAGCGCCGACCAGACCGCGCGAGGTGCCCGGCCGTCGGTGAGCGCCCGCAGCAACGCCGGGCCCGTCGGGTAGTCCCGCCACCCGCGCGGGTCGACCGGGTCGGTGGGGACCGCCGGGGTGGGCTGGTCGCCGCGCGGCTCCTTCTCGACCCGGGCGTGCCGGGGTGGGACGGCGAGCCGGAGCACGTCGGCGAGGCTGCCCGCGTACCGGTCGGCGACCGCGCGGGCCAGCCGGGCGATCTCGGGCGCCAGCACCGGCTCCGGAGAGACCACCTTCTCCAGGTACGCGAGCCGCCCGGTGTGCCCGGAGTCGTCGGCGCGCGACAGCAGCCACCCGTCGACGAGCTGCCCCGCGAAGCGCACCTTCACCCGCGTGCCGGGCACCGCCGCCTCGTCCAGCTCGGCCGGCACCAGATAGTCGAACGGGCGGTCCAGATGCGCCAGCGGGACGTCCACGCAGACGCGCGCGACCGGCGACCCATCCGCGGGTCGCCGGTCGCTACGCGTGGTGGCGGTCAGGCTGCCGCGGCCGACTTGAGGTCGGCGGCCCGGTCGGTGCTCTCCCAGGACAGGTCCGGCAGCTCGCGGCCGAAGTGGCCGTACGCGGCCGTCTGCTGGTAGATCGGGCGGAGCAGGTTGAGGTCCCGGATGATCGCGGCCGGTCGCAGGTCGAACACCTCGGAGACGGCCTTCTCGATCGAGGCCACCGGCACGGTCTCGGTGCCGAACGTCTCGATGAACAGGCTCACCGGGTGGGCCTTGCCGATGGCGTAGGCGACCTGCGCCTCGCACCGTTCGGCCAGACCGGCGGCGACAACGTTCTTGGCGACCCAACGCATCGCGTACGCGGCCGACCGGTCCACCTTGGACGGATCCTTGCCGGAGAACGCGCCGCCGCCGTGGCGGGCGTACCCGCCGTAGGTGTCGACGATGATCTTGCGGCCGGTCAGCCCGGCATCACCCATCGGACCACCGATCTCGAACCGGCCGGTCGGGTTGACCAGCAGCCGGTAGCCGTCGGTGTCCAGACCCAGGCTCTCCAACTCCGGAGCGATCACGTGGTCGCGCACGTCGGGGGTGAGCAGCGAGTCCAGCGAGATGTCCGCGGCGTGCTGGCTGGACACGACAACGGTGTTCAGCCGGATCGGGCGCAGCCCCTCGTACTCGATCGTCACCTGGGTCTTGCCGTCGGGCCGCAGGTAGGGAATCGTGCCGTCCTTGCGCACGGCGGCCAGGCGGCGCGCGAGCCGGTGGGCGAGGGCGATCGGCAGCGGCATCAACTCGGGCGTCTCCGAGCAGGCGAAGCCGAACATCATGCCCTGGTCGCCGGCGCCCTGCGCGTCCAGCGCGCTCTCCGACGCCCCGGTACGCAGCTCGAAGGCGTTGTCCACGCCCTGCGCGATGTCCTCGGACTGGGCGCCGATGGAGACGCTGACCCCGCAGGACGCGCCGTCGAAGCCCTTTTTCGACGAGTCGTAGCCGATGTCGAGGATGGTCCGCCGGACGATGGTGGGGATGTCGGCGTACGCCTTGGTGGTCACCTCACCGGCGATGTGCACCTGGCCGGTGGTGATCAGGGTCTCCACCGCGACCCGGCTGTGCGGATCCTCGGTCAGCAACGCGTCGAGGATGCCATCGCTGATCTGGTCGGCGATCTTGTCCGGGTGGCCTTCCGTGACCGATTCGGACGTGAAGAGGCGGCGTGTCACGGCACTCCTAAGCGTGTGAGGTCGTTCCGCGGCAGTCTAGTCAACACTGCGGCCGGTGTAGGTCCCGGTCGCGCTCCGTTCCACCCGTCAGGAGCGACGGCCCGGCAGTCGCGCCACGACGAGATCCCAGACGGCGTCGGCCACGGCGTCTTTGGCCTGCTCAGGCAGCCGGCTGACTGAGCCGTCAGCGCCGATGACCGTCACCGTGTTGGTGTCGGCACCGAAGACCAGATCGGGACCGACCTCGTTGACAACGATCAGGTCGGCCCGTTTCCGGGCGAGTTTCGCTCGGCCGTTGGCCTCGGCGTCGCCGGTCTCGGCGGCGAACACCACGAGCAGTTGCTCCGGTCGCTTGCGCCGACCGAGCTCCGCCGCGATGTCCGGGTTCGTGACAAGCTCGATGGTGGGTGCGACGCCGTCGTCCGACTTCTTGATTTTGCCAGGCGCGTACGACGCCGGTCGGAAATCGGCCGGAGCCGCCGCCATCACCACCGCGTCGGCCTCGACGGCGGCCTTCAGCGTCGCCTCCCGCAACTCGGCGGTGGTGCCGACCCGGATCAGGTCGACGCCGGCGGGGTCGGCGAGGGAGACGTTTGCCGCGACCAGTGTGACCCGGGCACCCCTGGCGACCGCGGCGCGGGCGAACGCGTACCCCTGTTTGCCCGAGGAGCGGTTGCCCAGGAAGCGGACCGGGTCCAGTGGTTCCCGGGTGCCACCGGCGGTGACGACCAGCCGGCGACCGGCCAGGTCGGCGGGGGCGAAGTCACCCCGGGCCAGGAGCCGACGGGCGACAGCGAAGATCTCCGCCGGGTCGGGCAGCCGCCCCTTGCCGGTGTCGGCGCCGGTGAGTCGTCCGACGGCGGGCTCGATGACCCACACGCCCCGCGAGCGCAGCGTGGCGACGTTGGCCACGGTGGCCGGGTGCTCCCACATCTCGGTGTGCATGGCCGGCGCCAGCAGCACCGGGCAGCGGGCGGTCAGCAGCGTGTTGGTCAGCAGGTCGTCGGCGAGCCCGTGCGCGGCCTTGGCGAGCAGGTCGGTGGTGGTCGGCGCGACCACCACCAGGTCCGCCCGCTTACCGAGTCGGACGTGCGGCACCTCGTGGACGTCGGTCCAGACGTCGTCGGCGACCGGCTGCCCGGAGAGCGCCGCCCAGGTCGGCGCCCCGACGAACCGGAGCGCCGACGCGGTGGGCACGACCCGGACCTGGTGACCCGATTCGGTGAAGAGTCGCAGCAGCTCACACGCCTTGTAGGCGGCGATGCCGCCGCCGACCCCGAGGACGATCGAGGCGGACATCGGCCGGCGAGCGGTTACGGCTGGTCGGTCGGCTCGGCGGTGAGCAGACCCGCGTTGATCTCGCGCATGGCGATGGAGAGGGGCTTCTCCTGCGGGGTGGTCTCGACGAGCGGGCCGACGTACTCCAGCAGGCCCTCGCCGAGCTGGCTGTAGTAGGCGTTGACCTGGCGCGCGCGCTTGGCGGCGAAGATGACCAGCGCGTACTTCGACGTCGTCTTCTCGAGGAGCTCGTCGATCGGCGGGTTGGTGATGCCTTCGGGGTTGGCGATGGATCCCACGAATTAACCTCTGCGTCTTTCGAGCCGCGCGGACGCGGTGCTGAGTCTCAACGGCCGGCGCTCAGCCGCGCAGCACGCGCGACCAGGCCGGGTCCGGATAAGAAGAACCGAGTAAGCCTACCAGCTCGTCGACCACCCGCTCGGTGCGGTCGTGGGTCAGCGTGTGCTCGACGGCGACTGTCACCGTGGTGTCGGGTTCGTACCCGGGTGGGCTCAGCAGCACCAGCCGCGCGTCGGGCAGGCGCACACCCACCTGCGCGGCGCCGCGCAGGTCGAGCGGGAGCAACACCGGCTGCCCGGCGTCGAGCCGGGCGCGCAGCGGTGGGTACGGAGTCCCCCGGCGGTAGCCACCGATCCGGGACCACTCCAACAGCTCGCCGACGGCGAGCCGGCGATCGAACTCGGCGGGGGCCAGGAAAACACGGTCGGCCCCGTCGATCTCCGAAGCCCGGCGCGGCCGGGTGGTTGCCGGCACCGGGATCCACACGGACGGAGAACGCGCCCGGACCAACTCGACGACACTCTCCCTGCCGGAACCCGAAGGTCCAGCCAGGACAGTGAGCCGAGCAGCCGGGCGCGCCTCGTCATCCGTGCTCACTGCTTGTTTCTACACGCTGCCAGGTTCAGTTGGCGGCGAACTCTCCAAGCAGTGCCTTGCGCTGCTGCTCGCCGAGGCCACGCAGGCGACGGCTGTCGGCGATCTTGAGCTTCTCCATGATCTGGGTCGCCCGGATCTTGCCGATACCCGGCATGGCCTGCAGGACGGCCGAAACCTTGAGCTTACCGACGACGTCGTCGCTCTCGGCGCGCTCGAGGACGGCACCGAGAGTGGTCTTGCCCTGCTTGAGCTGCTCCTTCAGCTGAGCACGGGCCTTGCGGATCTCCGCGGCCTTCTCGAGCGCGGCAGCGCGTTGTTCGGGGGTCAGTGACGGGAGCGGCACCAGTTCTCCTCAGGTCCCTATCGCGGCGGGCGGGGCGCACCGCCGCATCTGTGAAACGTGGTGTCGCTGTGAACCAAGGGGTCCATGGTTCCCAGCGCGGGGAAAACTAGCGGCCAACGGAGCTTTCGGCAACGTGGGGGCCGCATGATCACCGTAGGGTGACCGACCCGTCAGTCAGTCACCGGGCAGGCAGAACGGCCCGGCAGTCGGCCAGGACGCGGTCCGCGGCGGCGCGCAGGGCGGCGACATCGGGGCCGACCGAGAGCACCTCCCGGGAGTACGACGGGAGCACCGAGGCGAGGCTCGAACCGAAGACGGTACGCAGATCGGCCGCCCCCGCACCCTGTGCGCCGAGCCCCGGGGCGAGCAGTGGACCCCCCACGCCGGAGAGGTCGTGACCGGTGTCGCCGATGGTCGCCCCGACCACCAGCCCGAAGCTCCCGAGCGGGCTCGCACCCCTGTTGAGCTGCGTAATCTCGTCGATCACGGTTTGCGCCACGGTGCGGCCGTCGGCCGTGCGGGCCCGCTGTACGGCAGCGCCCTCGGGGTTGGAGGTGAGGGCCAGCACGAACACACCGCCGCCGTGCTCGGCGGCGAGTTCGAACATCGGCGCCAGCGAACCTACTCCCAGGTAGGGGCTCGCGGTCACCGCGTCGACATACATGGGGCTGGATGGATCAAGGTACGCGGAGGCGTACGCGCTCACCGTCGAACCGATGTCGCCGCGCTTGACGTCGAGGAGAACGAGCGAACCGGCATCCCGTAACTGTCGGATAGTTGACTCAAGAATCTCCACTCCGCGGGATCCGAACCGCTCGAAAAAGGCCGACTGAGGCTTCACCACCGCAACCCGGTCACCGAGCGCCTCCACGACGGTCCGCGTGAAGCTGTCCAACCCCTGAACGTCGTCCGTGAGGCCCCAGCGGGCCAGCAGACCGGGATGCGGGTCGATGCCCACACAGAGTGGCCCCCGCTCGCTGATCGCCCGGTGCAGCCGGGTTCCGAAGCTCTCCATCCGGTACTCCCTCTCTCCTGCCGGGCGGCGCACCGCCTCCCGGGTGTCCGTTGACGACGGCGGCTCAGCCCGCCGCCACCGCCGCCGCCACCCCGGCCGTGATCCGGGCCAGGTCGGCGTCGTCGGTGACGTACGGCGGCATCGTGTAGACCAGGTCGCGGAACGGGCGCAGCCACACCCCGTGGTCCACCGCCGCCGCGGTGGCCGCGCCGATGTCGACCTCGTGATCGAGCTGGACCACGCCGATCGCGCCGAGCACCCGCACGTCGGCCACGCCCGGCGTACCGCGCAGGGGCTCCAGGCCGGCGCGCAGGCCGGCGCCGACCCTCGCGACCTGGCCGGCCCAGTCTCCGGCCCGCAGCAGGCCGATGGAGGCGTTCGCCACCGCGCAGGCCAACGGGTTGCCCATGAACGTCGGCCCGTGCGCCAGCACGCCGGCGGCGGAGATGCCCCGGGCGACCTCCGGGGTGCACAGGGTGGCCGCCAGCGTCAGGTAGCCGCCGGTGAGGGCCTTACCCAGGCACAGCACGTCAGGTGTCACCCCGGCGTGCTCGGCGGCGAACATCTCGCCGGTACGGCCGAATCCGGTGGCGATCTCGTCGAAGATCAGCAGGATCCCGTGCGCGCGGGTCACCTCGCGCAGCACCCGCAGGTAACCCGGGTGGTGGAAACGCATCCCCCCGGCGCCCTGGACGACGGGCTCGACGATCACCGCGGCCAGTTCGTCGGCGTGCCGCTCGACGGTCCGCACCAACGCCGCCACGTACGCGTCGTCGGGTGGGTCGTCGAAGCCGCCGGGCGGGACCGGGGCGAACACCTGCCGGGGCAGCACGTCGCCCCAGAGGTGGTGCATGCCGCCCTCCGGGTCGCAGACGCTCATCGGGTGGAACGTGTCGCCGTGGTAGCCGCCCCGCCAGGTCGCCAACCGGCGCCGCTGCGGACGACCGACGGCCCGCTGGTACTGCAGGCACATCTTCACCGCCACCTCGACGCTCACCGAGCCGGAGTCGGCCAGGAACACGTGCTCCAGGTCCTCCGGGGTCAGCTCGACCAGGGTCCGGGCGAGCCGCACGGCGGGTTCGTGGGTGAGCCCGCCGAACATCACGTGGCTCATCCGGCCGAGCTGGTCGGTCACCGCCGCGTCCAGCACCGGGTGCCGGTAGCCGTGGATCGCCGCCCACCAGGACGACATCGCGTCCACCAACTCCCGCCCGTCGGCCAGCCGCAGCCGCACCCCCGCGGCGCTCTGCACCAGGTACGGCGGGTTCGTCGGCGGCAGCGCGGCATACGGGTGCCAGACGTGCTTGCGGTCGGTGGCCAGGATCTCCTCGGGTGTCACACGTACTCCTCTGCGCCTCAAGCGGTCCGGACGGCGGGCGTCCCGCGGCGGGGGCGAACCTCTCCGCCGCCTCCCCCGCCCCGGCCCCGGCGCCGGCCCCGGCACCGGCTCCCACCACCGCCGCCGCCGCCCTTTGCTCTGCACCCGCGGACGCGACACCCGGCGGCCGGATGTGGTGCTCCGGGTGGTGCATCCACGGGTGCAGAGCAAAGGAGGCAACAGCGGACATGTGCTCCTCGGCCCGGAGCGGACTCGGCACTCGGTTGCGCCGGGCCAGCACCGGGCCGGGGGCGGTCACCGGCCCGCGACGGGGTCCCGCGCCGCGGTGGTGGCCGCCGCGCGGGCGGCGGCGCGGACCAGGGCCGGGCCCCGGTAGATGAAGCCGGTGTAGAGCTGCACCAGGGCGGCGCCGGCGTCGAACATCCGCGTCGCGTCGTCCGGGTCCAGCACCCCGCCGACGCCGACGACGGGAAGTCGGCCACCGGTCTCGGAGTGCACGAAGGCGACCACGTCGCGGGCCCGCGCGGTCAGGGGCCGACCGGAGAGACCACCGGCCTGGGCGCCGCGATCGGCGTCCACAGTGGCCAGCCCGGTCCGGGACAGCGTGGTGTTGGTGGCGATCACTCCGGCGGCGCCACGGGCCAGGCAGACCTCCAGCAACTCGGCGATCGCCGCCTCGGTCAGGTCGGGCGCGATCTTGACCAGCACCGGCTTCTCCCCCACCAGCGCGCCGAGCAGGGCGTCCAGGTGGGCGCGGTCCTGCAACGAGCGCAGCCCCGGCGTGTTCGGGGAGGACACGTTGACCGCGAAGTAGTCGCCGTGGCCACGAAGCGCCCGGTACGAGGCGAGGTAGTCCTCGACCGCCTCGTCGAGCGGGGTCACCTTGGACTTGCCCAACGAGATGCCCAGCGGCACCCCGAGTGGGCGGGGCAGCGCCGCCAGCCGGGCGGCCAACGCGGCGGCCCCGGCGTTGTTGAAGCCCATCCGGTTGACAACGGCCGCGCTGGCCGGCAGGCGGAACAGCCGTGGCCGTGGGTTGCCCGGCTGGGCGTGCGCCGTGACCGTGCCGACCTCGACGAAACCGAAGCCGAGGGCCGGCCAGGCCGGCAGCGCCGCGCCGTCCTTGTCCATCCCGGCAGCCAATCCGACCGGGTTGGGGAAGCGCACGCCGAACACCGTGCGCGGCGCGCTGACCGCGTACCGGGCCCGCAGCGCGGCGAGCGCGACCGGCCGCCGCGACAGAGCCGCCAACCGCCGCAGAGTCCACTCGTGCGCCGCCTCGGCGTCCCCACCCCCAACCCGAAACAACAAAGGCCGCACCGCCCGCTCAAACATCACCAACCCCCTCCCTCTCCCCTGCCCACCGCGTCGATCATGGTGTTATTGCGCCGACATGCCGTGCGGGTGGGCGATAGCCTCATGATCAACGAGGAGGGGCGCAGGGTCACTGGGCCGCCCGCAGGGTGGCGTGCAGGTCTTGCAGGGGGCGGACCCGCATGTCGCCGCGGATCCGCGCCTCGATGCCCATCACCGCCGCGGCGGCGCCGGGGACCGTGGTGATGCAGGGGATGTCGGCGGTGACGGCCGCGCTGCGGATCTCGTAGCCGTCGGAGCGGGCGCTGGCACCCGAACCCTGCGGCGTGTTGATCACCAGCGCCACCTGGCCGCCACCGATCAGCGACACCGCGTCGTCGCCCTCGCCAGCCTGGTAGTGCTTGCGGATCTGCTCGCAGGCGATGCCGTGCCGACGCAGCACCTCGGCAGTGCCGGTGGTCGCCACGATCTCGAAGCCCAGATCGGCCAGCCGCTTGATCGGGAAGATCATGCCGCGCTTGTCGCGGTTCGCCACCGACACGAAGATCTTGCCCTCGGTCGGCAGCGAGCCGTACGCGGCCGACTGACTCTTGGCGAAGGCGTGCCCGAAGTTGGTGTCGATGCCCATCACCTCGCCCGTCGACTTCATCTCCGGGCCGAGCAGCGAGTCGATGCCCTTGCCGGCGCGGGTGCGGAAGCGCTTGAACGGCAGCACCGCCTCCTTGACCGCGACCGGCGCGTCGGCGGGCATCGTGCCCCCGTCCCCGGTCGCCGGCAACAGGCCCTCGGCCCGCAACTCCGCGATGCGCGCGCCGAGGGCGATCCGGGCCGCCGCCTTGGCCAGCGGCACCGCCGTCGCCTTGGAGACGAACGGCACGGTCCGCGACGCCCGCGGGTTGGCCTCCAGCACGTAGAGCACGTCGTCCTTGAGGGCGTACTGCACGTTGAGCAGACCGCGGACGCCGACGCCACGGGCGATGGCCTCGGTGTAGCGGCGGACCTCGGCCAGGTGCGAGCCCGCCAGGGTGATCGGCGGCAACGCGCAGGACGAGTCGCCGGAGTGGATACCGGCCTCCTCGATGTGCTCCATCACGCCACCGATGTAGACCTCGCCGTCGGCGTCGCACAGCGCGTCCACGTCGATCTCGATGGCGTCGTCGAGGAACCGGTCCACCAGCACCGGGTGATCCGGGGAGATGTCGGTGGCCCGACCGATGTAGTCGCGCAGCGTCGGGTCGTCGTAGACGATCTCCATGCCCCGCCCGCCCAGCACGTACGACGGGCGGACCAGCACCGGGTAGCCGATCTCGTCGGCGATCGTCTTGGCCTCGTCGTAGGACGTCGCCATGCCGTGCGCCGGCGCGCGCAGCCCGGCCCGAGCCAGCACCGCGCCGAACGCGCCGCGCTCCTCGGCCAGGTGGATCGACTCCGGGGAGGTGCCGACCACCGGCACACCGGCGTCCTTGAGCCGCTGCGCCAACCCCAGCGGGGTCTGCCCGCCGAGCTGCACGACCACCCCGACCACACCCGGCCCGCCGGCCGCCCGGCCGGACGAGTCCTCGGCGTGCCAGACCTCCAGCACGTCCTCGAAGGTCAGCGGCTCGAAGTAGAGCCGGTCGGCGGTGTCGTAGTCGGTGGAGACCGTCTCCGGGTTGCAGTTGACCATGACGGTCTCGTAGCCGGCCGCCCGCAGCGCCTGCACCGCGTGCACGCAGGAGTAGTCGAACTCGATGCCCTGCCCGATCCGGTTCGGGCCGGAGCCCAGGATCAGCACCTTCGGCCGGTCCGACGGCACAACCTCGGTTTCCAGGTCGTACGACGAGTAGTGGTACGGCGTTGTCGCCTCGAACTCGGCCGCGCAGGTGTCCACCGTCTTGTAGACCGGGCGCACGTCGAGGCGGTGCCGCAGGGTCCGTACGCCGTCCTCGGCGGCCAGCTCCGGGCGCAGCGCGGCGAGCTGCCGGTCGGACAGGCCGGCCCGCTTGGCCCGGTGCAGCAGCTCGGCGTCGAGCACCGGCGCGTCGACGATCTCGGCGCGCAGCTCGATCAGCGCGGCGATCTGGTCCAGGAACCACGGGTCGATGCCGCCGGACGCCTCGGCGACCTCGGCGATCGACGCGCCGAGACGCAGCGCCCGCTCGACGGTGTAGAGCCGGCCGTCGTGCGGGATCCGCAGCGCGGCGAGGGTGTCCGAGCGGGTGGCGCCGGCCGGGTCTGGAGTGGTCCAGAAACCAGATGATCGGGTTTCCATCGAGCGCATCGCCTTGTTCAGCGCCTCGGTGAAGTTGCGCCCGAGGCTCATCGCCTCACCCACCGACTTCATCGTGGTGGTCAGCTCCGGGTCCGCGCCGGGGAACTTCTCGAACGCGAACCGGGGGATCTTCACCACCACGTAGTCCAGGGTCGGCTCGAACGCCGCCGGGGTCTTCAACGTGATGTCGTTGGGGATCTCGTCGAGGGTGTAGCCGATGGCCAGCTTCGCGGCGATCTTCGCGATCGGGAAGCCTGTCGCCTTGGAGGCCAGCGCCGAGGAGCGCGACACCCGCGGGTTCATCTCGATCACGACGATTCGGCCGTCGACCGGGTTGACCGCGAACTGGATGTTGCAGCCGCCGGTGTCCACCCCGACCTCGCGCAGCACCGCGATGCCCAGGTCCCGTAGGCGCTGGTACTCCCGGTCGGTGAGCGTCATGGCCGGGGCCACTGTGACGCTGTCGCCGGTGTGCACGCCCATCGGGTCGATGTTCTCGATCGAGCAGACGACCACCACGTTGTCGTGCCGGTCGCGCATCAGCTCCAGCTCGTACTCCTTCCAGCCGAGCACGCTCTCCTCGATGAGCACCTCGTGCACCGGGCTGGCGGCCAGGCCGTCGCCGGCGATGCGGGCCAGGTCCTCCGGGGTGTGCGCCATGCCGGAGCCCAGGCCACCCATGGTGAACGACGGCCGGATCACCACCGGCAGACCCAGCTCGGCGACTGTCGCCTCGACCTCGTCCATCGAATGGCAGACCCGGGAGCGGGGCACCAGCCCGGTCGGGTCCTCGACGCCCAGGCGGACCCCGGCCTTCGCCACGATCTCCTTGAACAGCTGCCGGTCCTCGCCCCGGTTGATGGCGTCGATGTTCGCGCCGATCAACTCCACGTTGTACTTCTCCAGGATGCCGCCCTCGTGCAGGGCGACCGCGGTGTTCAGCGCGGTCTGCCCACCGAGGGTCGCCAGGATGGCGTCCGGCCGTTCCTTGGCGATGACCAGCTCCACGAACTCCGGGGTGATCGGCTCGACGTATGTCGCGTCGGCGAACTCCGGGTCCGTCATGATCGTTGCCGGGTTGGAGTTGACCAGGCTGACCCGGATCCCCTCACTGCGCAGCACCCGGCACGCCTGGGTGCCGGAGTAGTCGAACTCGCAGGCCTGCCCGATGACGATCGGCCCGGAGCCGATCACGAGGATGTGCTTGAGATCGGTCCGCTTAGGCATTGCTGCGCCCCTCGATCAAGTCGGCGAAACGGTCGAAGAGGTAGTCCGCGTCGTGCGGGCCGGCCGCCGCCTCCGGGTGGTACTGGACGGTGAAGGCGGGCACGTCCACGGCCCGCAGCCCCTCGACCACGTTGTCATTGAGGCAGACGTGCGACACCCGTACGCCGCCGAAGTCGGTGTCGATCACCTGGTCGGGAACAACCGCACCCGACCCCGCGCCCGGCACCCGCACCGCGAAGCCGTGGTTGTGGCTTGTCACCTCGACCTTGCCGGTGGCCCGGTCGAGCACCGGCTGGTTGATGCCCCGGTGGCCGTAGCCCAACTTGTAGGTGCCGAAGCCGAGCGCCCGACCGAGGATCTGGCTGCCGAAGCAGATGCCGAACAGCGGCACCTGCCGCCGCAGCGCCTCCCGGGCCAGCGCCACCGGGCCGTCGGCAGTGGCCGGGTCGCCGGGACCGGGCGACAGGAAGATCGCGTCGGCGCCGGTGGCGAGCAACTGCTCGATGCTCGACGAGGCGGGCAGCACGTGGGTGGTCACCCCGCGGGTGGCCAGCCGGCGCGGCACGTTGCGCTTGATGCCCAGGTCCAGTGCCGCCACTGTGAACCGGTGCTCGCCGAGCGCCTCGACGACGTACGGCTCGGGGGTGCTCACCTCGGCGGACAGGTCCGCGCCGACCATCTGCGGTGCCTGGCGGACCCGGGTCAGCAGGCTCTGCGGGTCGTTGTCGATGCTGGAGATGCCCACCCGCATGGCGCCCCGCTCGCGCAGGTGCCGGGTCAACGCCCGGGTGTCCACCCCGCTGATGCCCACCACACCCTCGGTGGCGAGGCGGTCCTCCAGGCTGCCGGTGGCCCGCCAGTTCGAGCCGATCCGGGCCGGGTCGCGGACGACGTAACCCGCCACCCAGATCCGGCCGGACTCGTCGTCCTCGCCGTTGACGCCGGTGTTGCCGATGTGCGGGGCGGTCTGCACCACCACCTGCCGGTGGTAGGACGGGTCGGTCAGGGTCTCCTGGTAACCGGTCATGCCGGTGTTGAAGACCGCCTCGCCGAAGGTCTCCCCGACGCTGCCGTACGCCTCACCGGGGAACGTGCGCCCGTCCTCGAGGACCAGGATCGCGGGTCTGCGCTTGACCATTACTTGACAGCCTTTCCGTCCAGGACCGTCGGCTCGCCACGCAGGAAGGTCGCCACGATGCGACCCGGCAGCGTCATGCGGGCGTACGGGGTGTTGCGACTGCGACTGGCCAGCTCCGCCGGGTCGATGGTGCGGCGCTCGGCCGGGTCGATCACTGTCAGGTTCGCCGGCACACCCGGCGCCGGGTCGACGCCGTGCCCGGTGAGCCCGGCGATCCGGGCGGGGGTGCGCGACATCCGCTCGGCGATCAGATCCCACTGCGGGCCGAGCACGTCCAGCGCGATGGACAGGGCCGTCTCCAGGCCGAGCATCCCCGGCCGGGCGTACGCCCACTCGCACTCCTTGTCCTCCACGGCGTGCGGGGCGTGGTCGGTGGCGATCACGTCGATCACCCCGTCGGCGAGGGCGGCGCGCAACGCTGTGACGTCCGCGGCCGTCCGCAGCGGCGGGTTCACCTTGAAGACCGGGTCGTAGCTCTCCGCGCGCTCGTCGGTGAGCAGCAGATGGTGCGGGGTCACCTCGGCGGTCACGCGTACCCCGCGGGCCTTTGCCTGGCGCAGCACCTCGACGCTGCCGGCGGTGGAGACGTGGCAGACGTGCAGTCGGCTGCCCACGTGCTCGGCGAGCAGCACGTCCCGGGCGATGATCGCCTCCTCGGCGACCGCCGGCCAGCCGATCAGGCCGAGCCGGGTGGAGACCTCGCCCTCGTGCATCTGGGCGCCCTCGGTGAGCCGGGGCTCCTCGGCGTGCTGGGCGATGATCCCGTCGAACGCCTTGACGTACTCCAGGGCCCGGCGCATCAGCTTCGGGTCGGCGACGCAGTGCCCGTCGTCGGAGAAGATCCGCACCCGGGCCGCCGAGTCGGCCATCGCGCCCAGCTCGGCCAGGCGCTCGCCGGCCAGCCCGACGGTGACCGCGCCGATCGGCTGCACGTCGACCAGACCGGCCTCGCGGCCGAGCCGCCAGACCTGCTCGACCACGCCGGCGGTGTCGGCGACCGGGGAGGTGTTGGCCATCGCGCAGACCGCCGTGTAGCCACCGAGCGCCGCCGCGCGGGAACCGGACTCGACGGTCTCGGCGTCCTCCCGACCGGGCTCGCGCAGGTGGGTGTGCAGGTCGACGAGACCGGGCAGGGCGACCAGGCCGGTGCCGTCGACGACTGTGGCGTCCGGCGCGGACAGGCCGGGGCCGACCTCGGCGATCACGCCGTCGCGGATCAGCAGGTCGGTCGGCGCGGCGCCGACGACACTCACGCTGGTGATCAGGTACGCGGTCACCTGTTGTTCCCTCCGAGCAGCAGGTAAAGAACAGCCATCCGCACGGAGACCCCGTTGGTGACCTGTTCGACGATTGTGGAGCGCGGTGAGTCGGCGACCTCGGGGGTGATCTCCATCCCCCGGTTCATCGGGCCGGGGTGCATCACGATCGCGTGCTCGGGCAGCCGGCGCATCCGCGGGCCGTCCAGCCCGTAGCGGCGGGCGTACTCGCGCGCGGAGGGGAAGTAGGAGTCGTTCATCCGCTCCCGCTGCACCCGCAACATCATCACCACGTCGACGTCGGGCAGCACGGAGTCGAGGTCGTAGGAGACGTCGGTGCCGGGAGCGAGGGCTCCCGCGATGTCGACCGGGATGAGGGTCGGCGGGCCGACCAGGGTGACCTTGGCGCCGAGAGTGGAGAGCAGCAGCACGTTGGAGCGGGCGACCCGGGAGTGCAGCACGTCCCCGACCACCGCGACCGACAGCCCGGCGAGCCGACCCAGCCGGGCCCGCATGGTGTACGCGTCCAACAGCGCCTGGGTGGGGTGCTCGTGGGTGCCGTCACCGGCGTTGACCACCGACCCGTCCACCCAGTTGGCCAGCCGGTGCGGCGCACCCGAGGCGGGGTGTCGGACGACCACGGCGTCCGCGCCCATGGCCTGGAGGGTCAACGCGGTGTCCTTCAGGCTCTCGCCCTTGGTGACGCTGGACCCCTTCGCGGAAAAGTTGATCACGTCGGCGCTGAGCCGCTTCGCCGCCGCCTCGAAGGAGATCCGGGTGCGGGTGGAGTCCTCGTAGAAGAGGTTCACCACGGTCCGTCCGCGCAGCGCGGGCAACTTCTTGATCTCCCGGCCGGCGACGGTGGCCATCTCGGCGGCGGTGTCCAGGATCTCGGTGGCGGTGTCGGCGTCCAGGTCCGCGCCGGAGAGCAGATGCTTGATCATGCGGGTGTCCCCCCGTACAGCTTGACCTCGTCCGTCCCGTCGGTCTCGGCGAATGTCACCTTCACGCTCTCGGCGAGCGAGGTCGGGATGTTCTTGCCGACGTAGTCGGCGCGGATCGGCAGCTCCCGGTGGCCCCGGTCGACCAGCACGGCGAGCTGCACCGATGCCGGGCGGCCCACGTCGTTGAGCGCGTCGAGCGCGGCCCGGACGGTGCGGCCGGAGAAGAGCACGTCGTCGACGAGGATGACCCGTTTGCCGTCGATCCCGCCGGACGGTAGCTCGGTCGGGCCCACGGCACGGGTGGCCTGCCGACGAAGGTCGTCGCGGTACAGGGTGATGTCGAGCACACCGACCGGAACGGCGACGTCCTCGAAGGTGCTGATCCGGTCGGCGAGCCGCCGGGCGAGAGGGGTGCCCCGGGTGGGAATCCCGAGCAGCACAGTGTTCGCGGCGCCCTGGGTCTTTTCCAGGATCTGGTGGGCGATGCGGTCGACCACGCGTTGCACGTCGGCGCTGGCGAGGATCACCTTCACCGAGGGTTGTCGCGGTGGTGACGGATGGGCAGCCGGTGGGTATGCCACGGCGGACCTCCTTCCCCGCCTCACGGGACGGGTCGTTAAAGGATGTCGGGCACCTCCGGCCGGACCGCGCAGCGGACCAGACCGAGGCTTCACGCCACGTTACCAGTGGTCACCGGGCCAATGGACGGCGGCCGCTGACCACCGGATCAGGACCAGGAAAAGGGGATAACTTCCCGGACGCTCCCCAACGGTCGGGTCTCGACCACTTGACCAGGTGTCGCATTCCCCGTACCGTCACGCTCCGTAGCGATCGACGGGAGAACCCCGAGCAGCACTGGGAGTGTCCGAATGCCCTCTGAATACGCCAAGTCTCTGGGCGCCCGCCTGCGCTCCATCCGCCAGCAGCAGGGTCTTTCCCTGCAGGGTGTGGAGGAGAAGTCGAATGGGCGGTGGAAGGCCGTGGTGGTCGGCTCGTACGAGCGCGGCGACCGGGCCGTGACGGTGTCCCGTCTGGCCGAGTTGGCCGAGTTCTACCGTGTCCCCGTCTCGGAGCTGCTGCCTGACGGCAGTGGTGTCCGGCACGAGCCCACCAGCAAGATCGTCCTGGACCTGGAGCGGCTCTACGACGAGGCCTCCGAGGACCTGGCCTACGTTGCCCGCTACGCGCGTGCCATCCAGCAGCAGCGTGGTGACTACAACGGCCGGGTGCTCTCCATCCGCGCCGACGACCTGCGGGCGCTCGCGATCGTCTACGACGCATCGCCGTCGGGTCTGATCGAGCGGCTCACCGAGCACGGTGTGCTGGTGGCCGACCCGCGGGCGTTCTTCGCCTCCTGAGCTGTCGCTGTACCGAAAGGGCCCGTGCCGACTGGCACGGGCCCTTTCGTGTCACGGCGTACGGTGGTGCGATGCTCAGCGGGTGGCGTACTCGGCGATCCGGCCGAGCACCCCGTTGAGGAAGCGCGGCGAATCGTCTGTCGACATCTGCCGGGCCAGCTCCACTGCCTCACTGATCGCCACCGCGTCGTCGATCTCGTCGACGTAGAGCAACTCGTAGACGGCGATCCGGGCCAGATTGCGGTCGACGACAGGCATCCGCTCCAGCGTCCAACCCTCGGCGTAGCTGGCGATCAGCTCGTCGATCCGGTTGAGGTGCTCGGCGACGCCCTCGACCAGGCCGACCGCGTAGCCCAGGTGCTCCGGTCGGGGCTGCTCGATCCGCTGCACGTAGCCGGCCAGCACCTCCACCGGAGGCTTGTCCCGAAGGTCGGCCTCGTAGAGGACATCCAGCGCCCGCTTGCGTGCCTTGCGGCGCGCCGGCATCTGCTGCTTGGAACCCTCAGCCATCAGGCGCGGCCGAGGTAACGGCCGTCGCGGGTGTCGACCTTGATCTTCTCACCGGTGGTGATGAACAGCGGCACCGGCACTGTGGCGCCGGTCTCCACGGTCGCCGGCTTGGTGCCGCCGGTCGAGCGATCGCCCTGAAGGCCCGGCTCGGTGTAGGTGACCTCCAGCACGACGCTGGTGGGCAGCTCGATGTAGAGCGGCACACCCTCGTGCTGGGCGACTGTCGCCTCCGCCTCGGGCAGCAGGTAGTTGGCTGCCTCGCCGACGGTGCCGCCGAGCACGGTGATCTGGTCGAACGTCTCCAGATCCATGAAGACGAAGTCCTCACCGTCGGCGTACAGGTACTGCATCGTGCGCTTGTCCACGGTCGCGGTCTCGACCTTGGTGCCCGCGTTGAAGGTCTTGTCGACCACCTTCCCGGACAGCACGTTCTTCAGCGTGGTGCGCACGAAGGCACCACCCTTACCGGGCTTGACGTGCTGGAACTCGACGACGGCCCAGAGCTCGCCGTCAAGGTTGAGAACCAGGCCGTTTTTGAGGTCGTTGGTGGAGGCCATTTCCTGCCTTGATCATCAATTGGCGGACAGACCTGGGAAGTCTACTCTCCGCGCCGGAGGTTGGCCGCCGCCGTCTCGGCACCGACGGCCTCGCCCGGGTGCGACACCCTCCGTACCCGCCGAGCAGACCCCACCCACACCGCCTTACCTCCTTTGCTCTGCACCCGCCGAGGCGACGGTCACGATGAGTTCGGTCCCGGCCTCGACCGCCGCGGGCATCGTCGGACGAAAGCGCAGATCAGTCGGGGTGGTGCAGATAGGGCAGCAGAGCAAAGGAAGGCGGTGAGTCGGGATCTACCGGGGCCGTCGCCACTCAGTGTGAGATCAGGGAAGCAGGAGTACGTGCGAAGCCGCCGTGACGGTCCGTTGTCAGCTGCCGTCGCCCAGCGCGGCCAGATGGTGCAGGGCGAGACGGTAGCCGTCGATGCCGAGGCCGCAGATCACCCCGGTCGCCACCGCGGAGACCACCGAGTGGTGCCGGAACTCCTCGCGGGCGTGGATGTTGGACAGGTGCACCTCCACCAGCGGCCCCCGCAGCATGGCGCACGCGTCCCGCACGGCGTACGAGTAGTGCGACCAGGCGGCCGGGTTGAGCACCACGGCGGCGCCCTCGTCGGCGGCGGCGTGCAGCCAACCGAGCAACTCGTGCTCGGCGTCGGTCTGCCGGACCGTCACGTCCAGCCCCAACTCCCGGCCGGTGGTCTCGCAGAGCGCCACCAGATCGGCGTAGCTGGTCGAGCCGTACACCGCCGGCTCCCGGGTGCCCAACCGGCCCAGGTTCGGCCCGTTGAGGACGTGAACCCTCACGGGGCGGACACCTCCCGGTAGGCGGCCTCCAGCAACGCGTCGTCCGGGCCCTCCAGCATCGCCGGGCGGGCCAGCCCGTCGAGCACCACGAAGCGCAGTCGGCTGCCCCGCGCCTTCTTGTCCACCCGCATCGCGGCCAGCAGCCGAGGCCAGGCGTCGGCCGGGTAGCTCACCGGCAGGCCCAGCGCGTCCAGGGTGGCCCGGTGCCGGTCGGCGGTCGGCGCGTCCAGCCGGCCGGCGAGCCGGGCCAGCGCGGCGGCGTAGACCAGACCGACCGCGACGGCGTGCCCGTGACGCCAGCGGTAGCCCTCGTTCTGCTCGATCGCGTGGGCGAGGGTGTGCCCGTAGTTGAGCACCTCCCGTACGCCCGACTCGCGCAGGTCACCGGCGACCACGTCGGCCTTGACCCGGATCGCCCGCTCGATCAGCTCCCGCGTCGCCGGCCCGCGCACGTCGGTGGCCGCCACCGGGTCGCGCTCGACGAGGTCCAGGATCGCCGGATCGGCGATGAACCCACACTTGACCACCTCGGCGAGCCCGGCCGCCAAGTCGACCGCGGGCAGGCTGTCCAGGGTGGCCAGGTCGGCCAGCACACCGACCGGCGGGTGGAAGGCGCCCACCAGGTTCTTGCCGGCGGCCGTGTTGATGCCGGTCTTGCCGCCCACCGCCGCGTCCACCATGCCCAGCAGCGAGGTCGCGACCGGCACCCAGCGCACCCCACGCAACCAGCAGGCCGCGACGAAGCCGGCCAGGTCGGTGACCGCGCCGCCGCCCACCCCGACGACCGCGTCGGTACGGGTGAAGCCGGCCGCCCCGAGCCGGTCCCAACAGGCGGCGGCCACGTCGATCTGTTTGCCCGACTCGGCGTCAGGCACCTCGATCGGCAACGGCTCGACGCCGGCGGCGCGCAGTCGCTCGCCGAGCGCGTCCGCGAGAGCCTTCAGCGGGGGCGTGTGCAGCACCGCCGCCCGGGTCGCGCCGGGCAGCAGCCCGGGCAACGCGCCCAGCAGGTCACGTCCCACCAACACGTCGTACGGCCGTTCGCCGCCGACCGGAATCCGGGTCACCTCGTCCATCGCCGGCAGCCTAGTCGAGCGGACGGCGCGGCAACGGCGTCTGCCCACCTGCTGGTCGGGTCGCCCAGTCGGCGAGCAGGCGGGCGTGCTCGGCCACCGCGGCGCGCAGCGCCTCCGGGTGCCGCACGGTGAACGGACACCCCATCCCGGCGAGCAGCGCGGCCATGCCGGGCAGGCTCTCCGCCCGGGCCCGCAGCAGCACCCCGTCGGTGGTGGCGGTCAGCTCGGCCACGCTGGGCGGGATGCGGCGCTGGGCGGCGACCAGGTCGCTCTCCAGCAGCACCTCGACCTCGTGCGTGTACGGCACGCCGGCCAGCGACCTGGTCACCCGGGCCACCGGGTCGAAGCCGTCCGGCACGGTGAACGTCGCCGCCGTGGGGGTCACCGTGCCGATCCGGTCCAGCCGGAAGGTGCGGACCTCCCCGCGCCGGTGGTCGTGGCCTGTGACATACCAGCGGCCGGCGTGGAAGACCAGCCCGTACGGGTCGAGCTCACGGCGCGACTGCTCGCCCCGCCAGGAGCGGTAGTCGAGTGTCACCCGCTGGCGGTGCCGGGCGGCGGCGGCCAGGGTGAGCAGGATGCCCGACGCCGGCCCCCGCTCCGGCTCCGTGCGCCGCAGGGTGAAACCGAGGTGTTCCTGCACGGCGGTCAGTCGATCGGCCAGCGGCACCGGCAACACTCGGCGGATCTTGGCCAGGGCGGTGGCGGTGCCCGGCAGCTCGGTGGCCAGGCCGACCCGTTCGGCGACGACAAGGCCGAGCAGCACCGCCAGCGCCTCGTCGTCGGTGAGCATCAGTGGCGGCAGCTTGTAGCCGGAACGCAGCCGGTAGCCGCCGTAGCGGCCCCGGTCGGCGATGACGGGGATGCCCACCTCGACAAGGGTGGCCGCGTACCGGCGCACGGTCCGCTCGTCCACGCCGAGCAGGCCGGCGAGCTCGACGGCCGTCGACCGGTGCCGGGTCTGCAGCAGTTCGAGCAGGGCCAGCACACGACCGGCGGGATGTGACACAGACCACTCCTTCAAACCGGGCGGATTCTGTCCGGTTGCGATCGTACGGTCATCCGGTAACCGAGAGAAGGAGCCACAGATGGCGACGTTCGTGCTGGTGCCGGGGTTCTGGTTGGGCGCCTGGGCGTGGCGGGAGGTGACCTCGGCGCTGCGCGCGCAGGGGCACGAGGCCCACCCGATGACACTGACCGGAGTGGCCGAACGCCACCATCTCGCCGGCCCGGAGATCGGCCTGGAGACGCACACCACCGACATCGTCCGGCTGATCGAGGTCGAGGATCTGCGCGACGTGCTGCTGGTCGGCCACTCGGGCGGCGGGATGCCGGTCACCCAGGCGGCGGACCGCATCCCGGACCGGATCGCCCGGGTGGTCTACGTGGAGAGTGGGCCGTTGCCGGACGGCGTCGCGCAGTTCGACACCGTGCCACCGGAGGAGCAGCAGCGGCTGCGCGCCGCGATCGGGACCGGCCACCTGCTACCGCCGCCAGCGTGGGACCGGGCCGCCGACCCCACCAACCTCGCCGGTCTGGACGAGCCGACGCTGGCCCTGCTGCGTGCCCGGGCCACCCCGCAACCGCTGGCGGCGGCCACCGACCCGGTACGTCGCACCGGCGGGCGCCCGGTGCCGACCGCGCTGGTCGCCAGCACCTTCCCGCTCAGCGTGGTGCGGCAGATGATCGGCGAGGGGCACCCGTTCTTCACCGGGTTGGCCGACGGTCAGCTGTTCGAACTGCCCACCGGGCACTGGCCGATGCTCAGCGAGCCGAAGGCCCTGGCCGACGTGCTCGACCTGATCGCGCGAGGCTGAGAAACACCCCACCGCGGGCAGAGCGACGTCAGCGGGTCAGCACGGCGGCGACCTCGGCTACTACCTGCGCCGGGGCCTTGCCGTCGGTGACCACCGTCTCGGTCGCCACCTCGGCGTAGAGCGGCCGGCGCTGGTCCAACAGGTGCTTGAGCGTGGCCCTCGGGTTGAGCGCCAGCAGCGGCCGGCCGGCGCCGAGCCCGACGCGCTTCACCGCGTCCGGCAACTCGACCGAGAGATGGACCACCCGGTGCCCGATCAGGGCGGCCCGGGTCTCCTCGGCCAGCACCGCGCCGCCGCCGAGGGCGAGCACTCCGGTGCCGGAGGCCAGCGCCGCGGCCACCGCGGCCCGCTCCAGGGTACGGAAGTGAGCCTCACCCTCGTCGATGAAGATCTCCGGGATCGGCTTGCCGGCCAACTGCTCGATGTCGAGGTCGGTGTCGCGGAACTCCACACCGAGGGTGCCGGCGAGCGCCCGGCCGACGGTGGTCTTGCCACAGCCGGGGGCGCCGACCAGCACGACGACCGGCGCCATCAGCGGATCACCAGGGCGTCGAGGTAGCCGGCGAGGTTGCGGCGGATCTCGGCGATCGAGTCGCCGCCGAACTTCTCGGTGGCCGCCTCGGCGAGCACCAGCGCCACCATCGCCTCGGCGACCACCGCAGCGGCGGGCACCGCGCAGACGTCGGAGCGCTGGTTGATCGCGGTGGCCGGCTCGCCGGTGGTGATGTCCACTGTCGCCAGCGCCCGGTTCAGCGAGGAGATCGGCTTCATCGCGGCACGGACCCGCAGCGGCTCACCCGTGGTGATGCCACCCTCCAGCCCGCCGGCCCGGTCGGTGACCCGGCGGACACCTGTCGCCGACGGGATGATCTCGTCGTGCGCCTCCGAGCCCCGGGACCGGGCCTGCTGCCAGCCGTCGCCGATCTCCACGCCCTTGATCGCCTGAATGGACATCAGCGCGGTGGCCAGTCGGGCGTCGAGCTTGCGGTCCCACTGCACGTGGCTGCCCAACCCCGGCGGCACCCCGTACGCCAGCACCTCGACCACACCCCCGAGCGTGTCGGCGGCCTTCTTCGCGGCGTCGACCTCGGCGACCATGAGGGCACTGGCCTCCGGGTCGAGGCAGCGCAGCGGGTCGGCGTCGATGCGGTCGGCGTCGGACGGGACGGGACGCAGCCCGGGCTTCGCGGCCACCGGGCCCAGCTCGATGACGTGCGAGACGATCTCGATGCCGAGCGCCTGCCGGAGCAGCGCCTTGGCGACCGCGCCGACGGCCACCCGGGCGGCGGTCTCCCGGGCGCTGGCGCGTTCCAGGATCGGCCGGGCGTCGGTGTGGCCGTACTTCTGCATGCCGGCAAGGTCGGCGTGACCCGGCCGGGGGCGGGTCAGCGGGGCGTTGCGGGCCTGCCGGGCCAGCTCGTCGGGGTCGACCGGGTCGGCGGCCATGACGGTCTGCCACTTCGGCCACTCGGAGTTGCCGACCCGGATCGCCACCGGGCTGCCCAGTGTGACGCCGTGCCGCAGGCCGCCGAGCACCTCGACCTCGTCCCGCTCGAACGACATCCGGGCACCCCGGCCGTAGCCCAGTCGCCGACGGGCCAGCTCGTCGGCGATCGCGGTGGTGGTCACCTCGATGCCGGCCGGCACCCCCTCCATCATCGCGACGAGGGCGGGACCGTGCGATTCACCTGCAGTCAGCCAGCGCAACACAGCGGTCAGTCTGTCACGGCGCGCCACCGACCCGGCACGCTGCCCGCCGTGTCCCGCCCTGCGGACGCCGGGGGGCGGGGGGGCCGGCCCCCCGGGGCGGGGCGGTCGCCCCCCCCCCCCC